>CAITPI010000137.1 GCA_903894295.1 uncultured Acidimicrobiaceae bacterium | reverse complement strand
TTTACCCGACCGTTCCTCTACCTCGGGGGCGACTTCGACAACATCGGATCGCCCGAGGTGCAGCGTCAACATGTCGAACACATCCCCGGAGCGGCCGGACAGGCCCACGGGCGTTTTCCCGCCGGCCACTTCATCCAGGAAGAACTCGGCGCCGAGATGGCCGGGAGGGCGCTAGCGTTCTTCGAGGTCAACGGGGTCTGAACCTTTTCCGGGTCCTTTGGCCGGCCAGCCACCAGCCAACAGGGAGTTCCCATGACGAAGTCCACTCCGGTCCGCCAAACGAGTGTCAGCGAGACCATCTCCCGACCGGCCGACGAGGTCTGGGCCATGGTCTCCGACATCACCCGCATGGGTGAGTGGTCGCCGGAGAACCTCGGAGGCACCTGGGTCAAGGGAGCCACCGGGCCGGCGTTGGGGGCCCGGTTCACCGGCCGCAACCGGAACGGCACACACTCCTGGAGTACGCAGGCCACGGTGGTGGCGTGCGAGCCAGGTCGCTCCTTCGGGTTCCGGGTCCACTCGGGACCACTCGGAATCGCCGAGTGGCGCTACACCTTCGACGGGACCGAAGACGGGTGTCGGGTCACCGAGACCTGGGTGGACCAGCGGGGCCTGTTCATCCGCCTCATCGGCAAGACCATCAGCGGCGTGGAGCACGACGATGCCTTCGCCCGGGACGCCATGGCCGAGACGCTGAGGAAGCTCAAGGCAGTGGCCGAAGCACCGACGGATCCTCCGGGGTCCACCGGATCCTGAACCACCGGAGGAGCCGGTAGGTTCATGGCATGCCTGGTGCGCTGAACGACCGGATCTTCGCCTGGTACTACCCGAAGGTCATCGACCGGTCGGAGAAGGCCGGACTGGCCGCCATGCGGACAAGGCAGCTGGCCCGGGCATCTGGCCGGACCCTCGTGCTCGGGGCCGGGAGCGGGCTCGACCTGCCCCACTTCCCCGCCGGCCTCGACGGCCTGGTCGCAACCGAACCGTCGTCGGCCATGATGGACCAACTGGTGCGCCACCCGTCCGTCGTCAACCGGAACGAAGCCGGTCGAACCACCTTTCTCCGGGCCGGTGCCGAGTCCCTCCCCTTCGCCGACGCCAGTTTCTCGACGGTGACGAGTTCACTGGTCTTCTGCACGGTGGACGATCCCGAAGCCGCCCTTGCCGAGATCCGGCGGGTCCTCTCCCCCGGCGGACAGTTCCTCTTCCTCGAGCACGTCCGCGCCGAAGACGGCTCCACAATGGGCTACCTCCAGGACCGGCTCTGTCGCCTGCACACGATTGTGGCCGCCGGCTGCCGGCCCAACCGGCGCACGCTCGAGACCATCAAGGCCAGCGGCCTTGTGGTGGACGAGGTCACCCACGAGGAGATGCCCCGATCGTCGTTCACCGTCCGGCCGATGATCGTCGGCCGGGCCGTCCGGGTCTGAGCCCTACTCCTGGACCAGTTCGATCAGGGTGCCAAAGGCCCCCTTGGGGTGGACGAAGGCCACCGTGGTGCCCCGGGAACCGGGCCGGGGGGCCTGGTCGATGACCTGACCACCCTGGTCCTTCACCGACTGCAGCGCCGCCGCGCAGTCGTCCACCCGGTAGCCGACGTGGTGGATGCCCTCGCCCTTCTTCTCAAGGTACTTGGCCACCGGTGAGGTCTCGGTCGTCGGGGTCAGCAGCTGGATGTAGCTGTCGGCCACCTTCAGAAGTGCCTCTTCCACCCCGTCGGACTCGATCCGTTCGCGGTGCGCCACGGTCGCCCCGAAGGTCGCCTCGTAGTAGGCCACGGCGGCGTCGAGGTCCTTGACGGCGATGGCCACATGGTCGATCTCGGTCAGCATCGCTTCGCTCATGCGCCCGAGTTCCTGAACAGGTTGATGCGGTCTTCCCCGACCTTCTCGCGCAACTCGTGGTCGTCGATGCCGAGGCCCTCTTCGGGGGCCAGGCACAGGACGCCGATCTTGCCCTCGTGAAGATTGTGGTGGACCTGGTAGGCGGCCTCGCCCACCGCTTCGAGCGGGTGCACGGCCGACAGGGGCGGAAGGACCTTGCCGTCACAGATCAACTGGTTGGCGTCCCAGGCTTCGCGGTAGTTGGCGAAGTGGGAACCCTTGATGGTCTTGAGCTTCATCCACAGGTGCCGGTTGTCGTACTCGATCATGTAGCCCGACGTGGCGGCACAGGTGACGATCATGCCGGCCCGCTTGGCGGCGAACACCGAAGCGCCCATGGTCTGGCGGCCCGGATGCTCGAAGACGATGTCGACGTCGTCGCCCACGAGGGCGCGGATGTCCTTGCCCAGACGGCGCCACTCCGACTCGTCCTGGGTGTGCTCGTCCTTCCAGAACCGGTAGTTCGCCACCTTCCGGTCGATGACCGCCTCGACCCCGAGGGAGTGGAGAAGGTCCACCTTGGACTGGGAGGAGACGACTCCGACCGGGGTGCCACCGCCGTTCAGGATGTGCTGGACGGCGTAGGCACCAAGTCCGCCGGAGGCGCCCCAGACCAGCACCTTGTCGCCCTGGCGCATGTTGGCCCCGTTCCGGGAGACGAGCATGCGATAGGAGGTGGAGTTGCACAGGGCGTTGATCGCCGCCTCTTCCCAGGTGAGGTGGGTGGGCTTGGGCATCAACTGGTTGGCCTTGACGATGGACAGATCGGCCAGACCACCGAAGTTGGTCTCGAAACCCCAGATCCGCTGGTTGTCGGCCAACATCGAGTCGTCGTGGGCGCTCGGGCTCTGGTCGTCGAGATAGTTGCAGTGCACGGTGACCTTGTCACCCGGCTTCCACTTGCGCACGGCCGATCCCACCTTCAGCACCACCGCCGAGGCGTCGGAACCGACCACGTGATAGTCGAGGGCGTGGCGGGCTCCCCACACGCTCTCCTTGCCCAACCGGTCGAGGAATCCGAACGTCGAAAGCGGCTCGAAGATCGAAGTCCACACCGTGTTGAAGTTGATCGAGCTGGCCATGACGGCGAGGTAGACCTCGTCGGGCGCCAGTTCGGGGGTGGCCACCTCGTCGACGTGGATCGACTTGCGCGGATCCTTGTCCTCGGAGGCGACGCCCTCGAACATGTTGGCCTCGTCGCGCTTGACGAAGGCAGCCCGGTAGGACTCGGGAAGCGGAAGCGCAGCCAGTTCGTCACCGGACGCGCCCGCCTGGATGGCGGAAAGGATCTCTTTCATGGCGACAGGATACTCCGGTCGCCGTGCCCCCGACCAAAGCCGTATCATGGGCACCTGTTGTCGTGGGGGAACTCCTCACCTGTCAGGGCCCGTCGGGGTCTCGGAGGTCATCATGTCCGGAAGTGTCATCGTCGCTGGAGCCCGCACTCCGATCGGCAAACTGTCAGGAGCGCTCGCCTCCTTCTCGGCGGCCGAACTCGGCGGCTTCGCCATCGCCGCCGCCCTCGAGCGGGCCGGCATCACCGGCGAGCAGGTCGACTACGTCTACATGGGCCAGGTCATCCAGGCCGGAGCCGGCCAGATCACGGCCCGCCAGGCCGCGGCCAAGGGCGGCATCCCGATGAGCGTGCCGGCCAGCACCATCAACAAGGTCTGCCTCTCGGGTCTCAACACCATCTACCTGGCCGACCAGATGATCGCCTCCGGCGAGGCCGACATCGTGGTGGCCGGTGGCATGGAGTCGATGACCCAGGCTCCCTACCTGCTGCCCGGGGCCCGGGCCGGCTACCGCATCGGTGACGGAACGCTCGTCGACTCGATGATGTATGACGGTCTGTTCTGCGCCTTCGACCAGTGCGCCATGGGACTCGGCACCGAGCGCTACAACGGAGCCAACGGCGTCAGCCGCGAGGAGCAGGACGCCTTCAGCGCCGCCTCCCACCAGCGGGCCGCCGCCGCCATCGAGGCGGGCAAGTTCGCCGAAGAGATCGTGCCGGTGGCCGTGCCCCAGCGCAAGGGCGACCCGATCATGGTCACCGTGGATGAAGGCGTCCGGGGCGACACCACCGCCGACTCGCTGGCCAAGCTGCGTCCGGCCTTCGACAAGGAGGGCACCATCACCGCCGGCAACGCCTCCCAGATCTCCGATGGCGGCGCCGCCGTCGTGGTGATGTCCCGGGCCAAGGCCGACGAACTCGGCGTCACCCCGCTCGGCGAGTTCGTCTCCTACGGACAGGTGGCCGGTCCCGATCCTTCGCTGCTGCTCCAGCCGTCCCGGGCCATCAAGGCCGCGGCGGCCCGGGCCGGGATGTCGGTCAGCGACATCGACCTCTTCGAACTGAACGAGGCCTTCGCCGCCGTGGGACTCGCCTCCTCGGCCGACCTCGGCCTCGGGGCCGACGTCGTCAACGTGAATGGTGGAGCCATCGCCCTTGGCCACCCGGTCGGCATGTCCGGCACCCGGGTGGCGCTGACCGCCCTGCTCGAGCTGAAGCGCCGGGGCGGCGGAACGGCGGCGGTGAGCCTGTGTGGTGGTGGTGGCCAGGGCGACGCCGCCATCCTCCGCACCATCTGACCGACCAACAACGTCGCAACCCGCCGGGTTGCATTACGACATCGGCACCAAACGGCCCGGGACCCGTTCCCGGGCCGTTTGCTATCCGAGGACCGCCTTCAGAACCGAGAGCACCCCGGCCACGAGCAACAGGCCGTCGACCACCACGTTGAAGTGATGGTGGCTGAGCCGGGACGACAAGGCGTTGCCGGCCGCCCAACCGGCCAGGGCCGGCAATGCGGCCAGGGCCGCCACCACGAGCGCTTCGGAGTGCACGGCACCCACCGCAACCAGGACGCCGAGGCCCACCACGTTCGAGATGGTGAAGACCATTGAAATGGTCGACCGGAACGATACCGGGACGAGACCCCGGGCCCGGAGGTAGACCACCAGCGGCGGGCCGTTGGTGGCGAGCGACGTGTTGAGCACCCCGCTCACCCCGCCCACGAGGTAAGTGGTGAGTGGCCGGAACCCGACCGGGTCCTTCTTCCGCCGGGAGGCCGGGGCGATGAAGTAGAGGGCGGCGGCACACGTCACCACACCGAGCACCAGGCGCAGCACACTCGCCGGGGCGGTGACCAGGATCAGTCCACCGAGTGGCATCGCCACCACCGCCCCGATGCTCAGCCGTCGGGTTTCGGTCCACTCCACGTGTTCGTGATGACGGACCACCGTGAGCACGCTCGAGATGGCGCCGAGGAAGAAGACCGCCACCACGGCGGTGGCAGGAGCGAGGACCAGACTCAGCAGCGGGACGGCAACGAGGGCGAAACCGAATCCCACCGCCCCCTGGGCAAAACTCGCCCCGAAACCGACGGCCACCACGACGGCGACGGCCACCCAGGTGAGGTTGGTCGAAACCAGGGCAGCAATCACCGACGCCACCCTCCGCCGGAACCGGCCGGAATGTCCCGGCTCGTCAAACCGTTCGCCCTCCGGCCGAAGAACATCGTCACCTTTCGGTTTCCGTGGCCCGACCACGATCCTTGTTGCACCAAAGCGTACCGTCCGGCTCCCCACGGAATCAGAGGCCCCGAGGGAGTCGGCACGCCCAAGGGAGTCAATACGGAGGGGCGAACAGACCCACCAGGCGGCCGGTGGCCGGCCGGACGCCCCGCCACGACGACGACGTGAACCGCAGCACGGCAACCGAACAGGTTGCAAAGCCCTGGGCGTCCAGAGCGGCGCGACCGACGCCGAAGGGGTCCTCGGGATCGGTCAACTGCCAGGCCAGGGCGTGCATGGTCGGGTTGTGGCCGACCACGACGAGGCTGGTCGTCTCGGGTGACACCTCCTGCAGGTAGGCGAGCACCTGTGCTTCATCGGCCTCGTAGAGGGACCGGTAGGACTCGATGGGGAGGGTGGCCTCCATGCCTTCCTCCAACAGGTCGGCCGTCTGGCGCGTCCGCACGGCAGCCGAACAGATGATGCGTTGGGGGGCGGGCACCGCCTCGAGGCCAAAGTTGCGTTCGGGACGGGACATCCGCCGACCGAGCGCCAGGGCATCCTTGCGGCCCCGTCCGTTGAGGGGCCGGTCCCGGTCGTTCCCCCCCTCCGGCGGGGACGAGGCGGCTTTGGCGTGGCGGACGATCCAGAGATGACGGTGCCGGGGAGTCTTCTGGGCCATCAGGCGTTCCCGATTTCGCGTCGGCCTTCGAGGGCCCGGGCCAGCGTCAGGTCGTCGGCGTACTCGAGGTCGCCGCCGACCGGCAGACCGCTGGCGATGCGGGTGACCGAGAGCCCGAGAGGCTGGAGCAGGCGGGCGAGGTACATGGCGGTGGCCTCGCCCTCGAGGTTGGGATTGGTGCAGAGAATCAACTCCTGGACATCTTCCTCCTCCAGGCGGGCGAGCAGTTCCTTGATCCGCAACTGCTCCGGGCCCACTCCCTCGATCGGGTTCAACGAACCCTGGAGGACGTGGTAGCGGCCGGAGAACTGGCCGGTGCGTTCCACCGAGACGATGTCCTTCGCCTCCTCCACGACACAGATCGTTCCCGTCTGGCGTCGGTCGTCGTTGCAGATGACGCAGTAGGTGTCCTCGGCGACATCGAAGCACCGCTCGCACAGCGAGATGCGCTCCTTCACGGCCACGATGGCCTGGGCGAGCCGCATGGCATCTTCGGCCGGGGACTTCAGCAGATGGAAGGTGATCCGCTGGGCCGACTTCGGACCGATACCGGGGAGCCGTCCCATCTCGTCGATCAGGTCCTGCAGGGGTCCCGGGTAGAGCGGCACCTACTCCACCTCCTCGGCCCCGGGGAAGACCTGTCGCACCCGGACCTCGGCCGAGTTGTCCATGTCCACGACTTCTCCGAGCTCGTCTTCGTCGAACGAATCCATCTCCTGCACCAGGTCTTCCGCGCGTTCCCCGTGGCCGGTCGCGTCTTCGACGTGGTCGCGTGGAGGCCGGGCGGCCGGGGACTGGCCGTCGTCCACGACCAGGGTGATCGGCACCCGGCGTCCGAAGTATTCGCTCACCACCGATTCGACTTCGGGCACGAACTCCTCGCACCGCTGGCGGTGCGCCTCGTTCGGCAGGGCGAACCGGGCCGACCGGCCCGAAGACCCGACAAAGTGGCCGGTGCCGAGGAACGCCTTCAGCTTCGGCCGGATGCGACTGGCCAGCTCGCCCGACCATGCCGCTTCGAGTTCGGCCAATCCCGGCAGATCCAACTCCGCCGCAACTGACGACCCGGCAACCGATGACCCTCCGGGTTGCGGGCGGTCGACGTCGCTACGTTCGACGTCGGGGACCGGAACCGCAGCATCGGCACGGACCGGTGGGGATTCCACTCCGGTCCGGTCGGCGACCCCAGGTGCTCCCTGGTCCACGGTCGGCCCGGAAGGCGGGGCCGACGAAGGATCCGACCCGGGATCCGTTGGGTCGGAGGCGGGCTGTGGCGCGGACCCGGCAGGACGCTCCGGCTTCCCGGCGGCGGCTTCCCGGCGCAGGGCGCCGAGGGTCTTCTTGGGGGCAGGCGTGGGTACGACTGCGTCGGATGGGCCGGTCCCGGTTGCCGGTGTCGGATCGGTGGCATCCCCGGCTGTCACCGATCCGCTGGCCGCCAGCCGCTGACGAATGGCGGCCGGAGACGTGTCTTCAGAGGAGGGAGCGTTTTCGACATCACCGTCGGGCTCCGGCGCGCCGGCCGGTGTCGGCGGTGCCGGGTGAAGGTCCGTCGCCGGCGATTCGTCGCCAAGCGCGGCCGGTGCCGGGTGGTGTTCGGGAGCCGGGTGGGTGGCTACTGGCCGGGTGCCTTCCATCCGTTCGAGGCGCTCCAGGCGAACCAGGATGGCCGCCGGCGAATCGTCGACGTCGGGATGGGTGAGACGCACCAGCGCCACGTCGAGGTTGACCCGGGGGTCGGGCGCATCCCGCATGCCCACCTGGGCCACGCCCAGGACTTCCATCGCCCGGACCACGGCCGGCAGGCCCAGCCGTCTGGCCTGGGCCTCCAGGGCCGGACGTTCCCGTTCCGAGACGGCGACCAGGGTCGGGGCCACCAGGGTCAGGAAACCCTGCCGAAGGTGTTCGATGAGGTCCACCACCAGTTGCTGGGGTCCGAATCCGGCGGCGGTCAGCCGGGTGGCGGCAACGATCGCCCGACCGGCGTCCTGGTCGGCCATGGCCTCGACCAATTCGCCCAGCTCCGGCAGATCGTCGTCGAACGTATCGGCCGCCGCCACCTGGTCCAGGACCGACAGCGCATCACGGGCCGATCCCCGACCCCGCCGCACGGCGAGGTCCAGGGCTTCATCGGGAAGTTCAAGGCCGGCATCGGTGCGCACCTGGGTCAACAGCTCGGACAGCGTGTCGGCCCCGAGCAGCCGGAACTCGAAGTGCTGGGTCCGGCTGCGGATGGTCGGCAGGACCTTCTGCGGGTCGGTGGTGGCCAGCACGAAGACCACGTGGGCCGGTGGCTCCTCCAGGGTCTTCAGCAGGGCGTTGGAGGCCGCCGTGGAGAGCATGTGGACTTCGTCGACGATGTAGACCTTCTGACGGCCGGGCGTCCCGAGGGCGGCCCGTGACACGAGGTCCCGCATGGCGTCGACCCCGTTGTTCGAGGCGGCATCGAGTTCGTGGACGTCCATCGAGGTGCCCCGGGTGATCTCGAGGCAGGACGGACAGGCGTCACACGGTTCACCGTCGTGGAGATCGGTGCAGTTCAGGGCCTTGGCCAGGATGCGGGCCGTCGAGGTCTTGCCGGTGCCGCGGGGCCCGCTGAAGAGGTAGGCGTGGCTGACGCGCCCCTCCCGCACGGCGTTCCGCAGGGCGAGGACGACGTGATCCTGGCCGCGGACCTGGGCAAAGGTGGACGGACGGAACCGTCGGTACAGCGACTGAAAGGGAACGTCTTCCTCCGGAGGGGCCACGGTGGTGCAGCCTACCGGGCCGGTGCCACGGAGACCTTGCCCTCACGGCAGCCCGGCCGATGTTCCGGCCGGTTCCCCGATGTTCGGTGCGACGGCCAGATTTACTGCGGCACACGCCCAGACCCGCTGAGAGCTGCTGCCTTCCGACCCTGACTCGGTTCACAGGTGAACGTTGCGCAGGACCCAGCCGTCGCACCCAACATCGGGAACTCCCCCACTCTACCGTCTGGCCCACAACGGGCGCTCCCGGGTTTCCGAACCGCAGTTGGCCGGACTAGCCTGAGCAGACTGCCCGGAGCGGGATCCACTCCCGCGGCGGGTCACGGAGGCGTGCGAGAGCGGCCGAATCGGCACGATTGGAAATCGTGTGTGGGGAAACTCACCGTGGGTTCAAATCCCACCGCCTCCGCCAAATTTTGGGGTTCCGCGCCGGCTTCCCGGCTCAGCCCGGCCGACGGGTCACTTCGTAGAGGGCGATGGCGGCGGCCGTGGCCATGTTCAGGGAATCGACGCCCGGCGCCATCGGGATGGTGACGGCCAGGTCGGCGCTGGCCAGGGCGGCACAGGTGAGACCGGGTCCTTCGGCACCAATCATCAGGGCCACCGGCCGGCCGGACAGGGCCGGTACCAGATCCGCCAAGTCGACCGCCCCCCTGACGTGGGGCGCCAGTGCCACCACCACGTACCCGGCCGCCTTCAGGACGTCCAGTCCGCCGGGCCAGGAATCGAATCGGCCAAAGGGAACGTGGAGCACGTGTCCCATCGAGACCCGCACCGAGCGTCGATACAACGGGTCGGCGCATGAAGGGTCGAGCAGCACCCCACCGGCCCCGAGCGCCGCCGCCGAGCGGAACAGCGAGCCGATGTTCTCGTGGTCGTTCGATCCCTCGAGAACAACCAACGGGGCACCCGACGCTGCGTGGAGAATGTCGGCCCCACCCAGGGCGGCGGGTCGGTCGGCCGTGGCCACCACGCCCCGGTGGAGGGTGAACCCGACGGTCTCCTCCAGCACCGCCTTCGTCACCAGGTAGATCGGAGCATCCACCTGCTCGAGCAGTCCGGCAAGGGTCGCCACGAGGTGTTCCGCCACCACCACCGACCGGATCCGGTAGGCCGAGGCCACCAGACGTTCGAGCGGCAACCTGCCCTCGATCACAAAGAAGTCCATCGACGCTTCCCGCAGTCGACGGCCGACCGGATCCTTCAGCGCCCGGTACTCGGCCAGTCGGGGATCGTAGGGATCCCCGACGGGTATGGCGTTCACCGGACACCGGCCAAGGAGAAACCCCGGCCAGGCTTCTGGCGTGTCACCGGTTCCATCCCGATCGTCGGCCCCGTCGGTTCCCAAGGTTCCCCACGGCACCAGCCTTGCATCTTTGCCCGGGTGTTCCGTTCCGGACGACACGTGTCGGTGCTCCCGGCCTGCGATGAGAGAGGCGTCCGTCCCCGCCGCCGACCCGCCCAAAGGCCGACCGGTTGATGCCGGGACGGACCGCTTCCTGGCCCGGATCGTCAAGGATTTCCCGCCTTCCAGTGGAAAGATTTCACCCGGAAACCACTGGACGTAACAAATGAACCACCGATAACGTTAGAAGAAGAGGAGCGGTGGTGCCCACAACGGGCCCGGCGGCGGAACGGTACGTGAGGGGTCTTCATGCGGCGATCAACCTGTCTTTCCCTGGTGGCATTGGCCGGACTCAGCGGACTGTCCCTCGTGGTGTCCGGGGTCGCTCCCGCCGCCACCACGGCAGCACCCAAGGCCCACCGGGCGATCGTCAACGCACCCCGCCACGGCTCTCTGGTGTCGTCACAACGGGCCAGCGGCACCCGCAACGCCGCCTGGACCGCCACCAACTGGTCCGGTTACGGCGAAAACCTCGACGTGACCGGAGTCACCGGAACCTGGACCATCCCTGCCGTGAGCGCCACGTCTTCACCCACCTACTCCTCGATGTGGGTCGGCACCGACGGGTTCTCCAACGGAAAACTGATCCAGGCCGGTTCCGAACAGGACTACTTCTCGGGAGCCACCCACTACGACTGTTGGTGGGAGATCCTCCCGGCCGCCGAGACCCAGCTGTCCACGACCACCTATCCGTGCGCTCCCGGCAACACCATGGTGGTCGACATCTACGAGACGGCTGGATCCGTCACGTCGGGCGGAAAGACCAAGAACGTCTGGGTCATCACCATGGCGAACCTCACCAAGGGCTGGCTGTACTCGACCACCCAGGGCTACCTCGGTGGCGTGACGACCGGCACCGACAAGGGTGCGGCCAAGTCCGCCGAGTGGATCATCGAGGCGCCCCAGGTCAACGGCTCGACGGCCACCTTGTCGCACTACACCATCAACCCGCCGGCCGGCTCCGGGGCCTTCCGCAGCGTCGGGATCACCACCGCCGTCACCCCGGTGGGAGCCGGAGCACCCAAGTTCGTCCCGGCCGGACTCAGCTACACCGCCGACTCGGGCACCATGGTCCAGGCCAACGTCATCGTCTCGTCGCCGAGCCAGTTGAACACGGCGGCCACCGCCTTCAACATGGCCTACGGCCCGACCACGCCGGCCGCGCCCACCAACTGAGCCGGCCAACTGAGCCGGCCAACTAAGCCGGCCAACCGGTCCGGCCAACCCCCGGCCACCGGCCAACCCGGATGGTCGGAGAGGCCGAGAGGTGATGTCCTCAGGCCTGTTCCGGGCGCAGCATCGGGAAGAGGATCACGTCCCGGATCGCCTCGACCTCGGCGAGGAGCATGACCAGACGGTCGATCCCGATCCCGAGGCCCGAGGTGGGTGGCAGACCGAACTCGAGGGCCCGCACAAACGCGGCATCGGCTGGCGGCACTTCAAGGTCACCTTCCCCAGCCGCCGCCATGGCGGCAAACCGCTCGTCCTGCTCGTCGGGCACGTTCAACTCGCTGTAGCCGTTCACGAACTCCCGGCCGTCGATGCAGAGTTCGTAGCGGTCGGCCATGAGCGGGTCGTCCGCACTGTGGCGGGCCAGCGGGGAGACCTCGATGGGGAAGCCGACGATGAACACCGGATTGGTGACCTCGGGCAGGATCACGGCGTCGTAGAGCTCGAAGATCAGCTTGCCTGATCCCCACGTCGGCAGGAACTCGACACCGAACTTCCCACAGACGGCCCGGACGTCCTCCACCGGGTCGGAGGGGTGGAGGCGACGGCCCACCTTGGCTTCGAGGAGATCGAGCAGGTGCAGCCGGGGCCAGGGCGGCGTCAGGTCCACTTCCTTGTCGCCCACCCGGAAGGTCAACCGTCCCGTGGAGGCTTCGGCCGCGCCCACGATCAGCCGCTCGGAGAGGTCCATGCCGTCGTCGAGGTCGCCAAAGGCCTGGTAGGCCTCGAGGGCGGTGAACTCCGGACTGTGCCGGGTGTCGATGCCCTCGTTGCGGAAGTTCCGCGCGATCTCGAAGACCCGTTCGTAGCCGCCGACCACCAGACGCTTGAGGTAGAGCTCCGGGGCGATCCGCAGGCTCAGCTCGATGTCGAGGGCGTTGGCGTGGGTCAGGAACGGGCGGGCCAGGGCCCCGCCGGCCTGGGGCTGGAGGATCGGGGTATCGACCTCCACGAAGCGCTCGGCCGCCATGAGGGCCCGCAGGGCGGCAATCACGGCAAAGCGGATGTCGAACACCCGGCGGGAGTCCGGGTTGGCCAGAAGGTCCACTTCGCGTTGCCGGTAGCGGGTGTCGGTCTCGGTCAGGCCGTGCCATTTGTCGGGCAGGGGACGCAACGCCTTGGACAGCATGAAGAGTTCCCCCACGTCGATGGAGAGTTCGCCCCGTCGACTGGTCACCACTTCCCCTTCGGCCCCGATCCAGTCACCGAGATCGGTGGCGTCGAGAACGGCCTGGGCCGACTCGGAGAGGTTCGATTCCTGCATCAACAACTGGATGGAGCCGGTCGGGTCGGTCAACTCGGCGAAACTCAGCCGGCCGTGACCCCGCTTGGCGGTGATGCGGCCAGCCACCTTGGCCACCACGCCGGTGTGGACGTCGGCCTCGAGCCCCTGGTGGTCGGCGTGCAGCTCTGCGGCCAGCGCCGAGCGGTCGAAGCGGGAAGGGTAGGGATCGAGACCCCGGGCCGCCAGGGAGTCCCGCTTCCTCCGTCGTTCGGCGATCAGGACGTCCAGCGTGGTGGTGGTGTCTTCCTCGCCGGGGACCGCCGGGGACGTGGGTTCGGTGCTCACCGGACCAAGATACCGTGGCCCGCGACCGGCCCGGGAACCCGGGCGGTGCGTATACTCCCCGGGCGCCCCTAGCTCAACGGCAGAGCAGCAGATTCTTAATCTGCAGGTTGGGTGGTTCGAGTCCCCCGGGGCGCACGCCAGACGGATTCAGATCCGCAACGGTCCATCCGGGCTCAGTGTGATCCTTCGTCCGGTGGCGCCCACAGCGACAACAACACCACTCCGGCGACCATGATCACGAGGCCTGCGATCTCCAACAGCACGGCAACCGGGGTGCGGGTCAGGGTCTCTCCGAAGAGTTCGATGCCGAGCGTGATGCTGGCCAGTGGGTCGACGATCAGCAGCGCCGACTGGGACGCCGACAAGGGCCCGGCCGAGAACGCCGCCTGCAACACCACGGTTCCGGCCACCCCGCTGATGACGGCGGCATACACCGGCCAGTGGGCGAAGAGTCCGATCACCCCGGACGAGGCCAGCTGGTCGGTCGTGACCTTGATGAACGCTGCGTCAACGGCCCAGATCATGCCGGCCGTCGCCCCCAGCAGGGCGGCCCGGCGGGCCGGGGATCCCCACCGGCTGGCCACGAGCAGGACCGCCACCACGGCGATCCGGAACGACAACGCCACGATCCACTGTGACGCCGACGGGGAGCCGGACGAGTCCTCGGGCCGGGCCACCGCAAGAAAGGTGCCAAGACCCGCACAGAGCAGGACGGCGGCACCCCAGGTCCTGCCTTCGATGGAATCTTTCATCCAGAACTTCCGGAGCAGCAGCGTGAAGATCAGTTCGGTCACCAGGATCGGCTGCACCACGGCGAGTTGCCCGAGATAGAGCGCCACTGCGTTGAAGACCAGGGTTCCCGCCATGGCCAACAACCCGAACAGCCAGAGGGGCCGGGACACCAGCGAGATCACCTTGCGCACGAAGGAACGGTCCCCGTCCACCTCGGCCACGTTCGCCATCCGCTGCAACAAGGAGGCCAGGGCCTGACTGAGGGCCGAAAGCAGCGCGAAGGCGATGCTCAGCACGTCGTGGCGTCCGGGCTCATCCTGTCGAGTCTTCCAGTCCGGCGACCCCGGGCAGGAACTTTCCGGCCGGGAATCCCTAGACTCGGGCCACCATGGATGCCGGAACCACCGACGAAGCGGTCATGGCGCTGGCCCTCAGGGAGGCCGGGGCCGCCATCGCCCACGGTGACGTCCCGGTCGGGGCCGTGACCGTCATGAACGGCGAAGTGGTGGCCCGCCGACACAACGAACGCGAACTTCGCCAGGATCCGACAGCCCACGCCGAACTGCTGGTTCTGGCCGACACCGCCCGGGCGCTCGGGACCTGGCGCCTCGAAGGGGTGACCCTCGTGGTGACCCTGGAGCCGTGCGCCATGTGCGCCGGGGCACTGGTGGCGGCCCGCATCGACCGGGTGGTCTTTGCCGCCTCCGACCCCAAGGCGGGGGCCTGTGGATCGCTCTACAGCCTCGGATCGGATCCACGGCTCAACCACTCGTTTCCGGTGACCGGTGGGGTCCTTGCCGACGAGTCGGCCCAACTGCTTCGGGACTTCTTTTTGGAGCGTCGCGGCGGCTAACGTAGTCAACGGAGGCGTGCGAGAGCGGCCGAATCGGACGGTCTCGAAAACCGTTGTGGCGCAAGTCACCGTGGGTTCAAATCCCACCGCCTCCGCCAAAGGACCGGCCCCGCCCGGTTGAAATCAGGCAACGCCCCGGATGCTCCCTCGAGTGTCCGGGGCGTTGTGTTTTCCACGTTGCCGTCGAAGCCTCACCGAAGTCTCCGGTGGAACCCTACTCCCCGTCTCCCACCGACTCCCGGGTGGTGAGCCAGCGGCGCAGGCCGGCCGCGTTGGAGTGCACGCCGTTCATCACCTCGAGCTTCTCCCGGTGCTCCTCGGCCACCCCTTCGAGGTCTCCGGCGAACTCGGCTTCGAGGGCGGCCGCGATGTCGTCACCCCGGCGGAAGGCCCGTTCGGCCACATCGGCCCAGCGCCGCAAGGTGCCATCCGCCTCGGCCAGCGCATCGGTCGGATCGTCAAGGAGCCCGTAGTGGGCGAGGGCCAGTGCCGTCGGGCGCCGGTCGGCGAAGCGCCCGAGGGAGCCGAGGGCCAGGTCCAGGTCGAAATCGGGGGGCGGAGTCGAGGGACGCAGGACGCCGGCGTCGGGCAACTTCACCCCAACCGCATCGCCGGCGAACAGCACGCCGCTCAGCGAGTCGTGGAGCGCGAGATGGTGTTTGGCATGACCGGGAGAGTCGACGGCGACCAACGACCGGTTGGAGGAGACCCGGATCTCTTCGCCGTCCTCCAGCACTCGGATCCGCTCGGGTGGCGTCGGATCGAGCCGGCCATAGAGCGAGTCCAGAAGCGGTCCGTACACCCGGGCCGCCGAGTCGACGAGGCGGGTCGGATCGGCCAGGTGGCGGGCCCCTTTGGCATGGACGTACACGGTGGCGTTCGGAAACGCCCGGGCCACGTCACCCACCCCTCCGGCGTGATCCAGATGGATGTGGGTCACCACCACACCGGCCAGGTCGGCCGGGCCGAGGCCCAGTTGTCCGAGGCGGTCCATCAGGATCGGCACCGAGCTCTGGCTGCCCGTCTCGACCAGCACCGGGGCGTCCCCGGTCACGAGGTAGCCGGCCGTTACCCGCTGCCATCCACCGAGCAACGTGTCGATCTCCAGGACGCCATCGGCCACGGTCGTGGCCGGTTCGGTGCCGGTGGAACCGACTGCTTCGCCATCGTCGTCCCTTCCCGGGTCACCGTGGGGGTGATGGTGCCCGTGATGGTGGTGCCCACCCATCGGCCGGCCTCCCGATCAGGACGCCGGTGGCCGGTTGGTGGCCGCCGTGGCCCGCGCCACCACCTTGTCGAGATACCGGGCCGAGCGCTTGTTCCCGCGCTGACCCGAGCGGACCAGCAAGGCGTGGGCGATCTCGGCCTTGGTCGGCTGGGCATGGTGGGTGATCTTGCAGATCGAGTTCACCAGCGACACGTGCGAGAAGGCCTGGGGGAAGTTGCCGACCAGGCGACCAGCCACCGCGTCGTACTCTTCGGCCAGCAGTCCGAGGTCGTTGCGCAGGTCGAGCAGGCGCTGGAGCAGCGCGTGGGCATCGTCTTCCCGGCCGATCATCGCGAAGCAGTCGGCCAGCCAGAACGAGCACGCCAGGAAGGCCCCCTCCCGGCCGGTCAGACCGTCGACGTCGCCACTGTCGGTGGTGCGGTAGCGGAGGACGAATCCGTCGTCGAGCAGCTCCCGCTCCACCGCCTCCACCGTCGAGACCACCCGGGGGTCCTCCGGCGGCAGGAAACCCATCAAGGGGATCATGAGCAGGCTGGCGTCCAGCTGGTCCGATCCGTAGTACTGGGTGAAGGAGTTCTTCTCGGCGTTGAAGCCTTCGGAGCAGACCTGGGCATGGATCTCGTCGCGCACCTGGCGCCACCGGTCCAGGGGACCGGGCGCATCGAACTCCTCGATCGACTTGATGGCCCGGTCGATGGCCACCCAGGCCATGACCTTCGAGTGGGTGAAGTGGCGGCGGGGACCGCGCACCTCCCAGATCCCGTCGTCGGGATCGCGCCACACCTTCTCCATGAACTCGATCAGGTGCACCTGGAGCTTCCAGATGTCCGGATCAAGGTGACCCTGCTGGTGGGAGGCCTCGTGCAGGGCCGACATGACCTCACCGAAGACGTCGAGCTGGAACTGGCCCGAGGCGGCGTTGCCGATGCGGACCGGCGCCGAGTTCTCGTAGCCAGGCAGCCAGTCGACCTCCCACTCCTCCAGTCGCCGTTCGCCCCCCGCGCCGTACATGATCTGCATCTGGGCCGGATCGCCGGCGATGGCCCTAAGCAGCCAGTCGCGCCAGGCGATGGCCTCTTCGTAGAAACCGCCACGCATGAGGGACTCCAGGGTCAAGGTGGCGTCGCGCAACCAGCAGAAGCGGTAGTCCCAGTTCCGGCTGCCACCCAGCGCCTCGGGCAACGACGTGGTGGGAGCGGCCACGATGCCGCCGGTCGGGGCGTAGATCAGGGCCTTCAGGGTGATGAGCGACCGGACCACGGCATCGCGGTTGTCGCCCTCGTAGGTGCACTGGGAGGCCCAGTTCTCCCACCACAATTCGGTGTCCTGGATCGAGTAGGACGGTGCCGTGGGCCGGGGCGGTTCGTCCGAGGACGAGAACCAGGACAGGGAGAACGGAACCGAGGCGCCGGCCGTCACCGTGAACTCGGCGGTGGTCCGCAGGTCGTGTCCTTCCAGGTCCACCGGAGTCCACAGCGACAGGGCATCCGGGCCGGCCACCGCGGTCAGGACGCCGCCCCGCCGCTGCACCCACGGCACGACGTCGCCGTAGCCGTAGCGGACCACGAACTCCATCTTCATGGTGACTTCGCCCTCGAGGCCGACGACCATCCGAACCACTTCGGGGTTCTGCTGGCGGATGGGCATGCAGTCGACCACCCGGACCCGGCCTTCGGCGGTCACGTAGTCGGTCTCGAGCACCAGGGTGTTCCCCCGGTAGGCCCGCGACGACGAGATGACCTCGCCCTTCGGGGCCAACTGCCAGAACCCGTGGTCCTCGGTCCCCAACAACCTGGTGAAACAGGCGGGGGAGTCGAACCGGGGCAGACACAGCCAGTCGATCGATCCGTTGCTCCCCACCACGGCCACCGTGTGGAGATCGCCGATGATTCCGTACTCTTCAATCTTCAACGCCATGGACAGTTTCTACTCGCTGACAGCGGGACCGGCACCCAACAGGAGAAAATCGACCAACCAGTGGCGTCAGGGAGCCACGCAGGTTCCGGTTCTCACCTGTGACAGGGACGGGGAGACCCGTTCGAGCTGGAGTTCGATGGCGGGCGAGGTCAGGGCATAGCCCACGTTGTTGTTGACCGTCGAGCGGGAGAACACCATGCCGATGACCTGGCCGTTCGGACCGATCACCGGGCCGCCCGAGTTCCCGGGCCGGACGATGCTCTGCAGGTCATAGACCGTGCGGGTCGTCAGCCGGTTGCCGTAGATGTCGTTGCCCTGGGCCTCGATCACGGCCCGCACGCCGGCCCCGTCGACGGTGAACGCTCCGCCACCGGGATAGCCGAGCACCGCCGCGGTGGTGCCCCGGGTCACGAGGTGGCCGGACAGGCTGAGCGGTCGCTCCGACAGGCCGTCGACCCGGAGGACGGCCATGTCGAACACGGGGTTGAAGTAGACCACCGTGGATGAGTGGAGACCGTTGCGGTCCTCCACCGTGACCTGGTGCGAGCCCGCCACCACGTGGGCGTTGGTCACGACGAGGCCCGAGGCCACCACGAACCCGGAACCTTCGATGACGACCCCGCACGACTGGCTGACGATCTTGACCGTCGAGGGACCGGCCGCGTTGGCCGCGGCCGAAAGCTGGGCTTCGCCCGGCAGCTCGACCGGGCCGGTATCGAGTGGTGCCAGACCGGCGAACGCATGGGGGAAGCCCCGGGCCGAGAGGAAACCGGCGACGTTGGAGAACACCGAAGGTGGAGCCGGCAGGGCATCATCAAGGCCGCGCACAATGGCCGAACTGCTGATTGACGAGTTGAGGGTCTCCGACGACGAGTTGACCAGGGTG
>CAITPI010000136.1 GCA_903894295.1 uncultured Acidimicrobiaceae bacterium | reverse complement strand
CGGCTCGGGACCTTGCGGCCCGATGGCGAACTGGACCTGTCCTAGGATTGGCGCCATCTCTTCCCGCACTGACTGCCTGGCCAGCCCGGAACCTCCCATGACCCCCCTCCCCGCTTCGATCCTGGCCGCTCCACGCCATCCGGGGACACCGCGATGAACGTGTTTGACCATCGGGAACGCATCGCCCACCGCCAACAGAGCGCGCTCGACCACATCTCCAACTGGGTCGAGCTCTACTACGACCTCGTCTTCGTCGCCGCCATCCTGCTCTTCTCGCGCACCCTGGAACATCTCCATCTCACCTCGGCGAGCGGATGGATCATCCTGGTGTTCATCGCCTGCTGGTGGGCGTGGCTCACCACCACCGTCTGCGCCAACCGCTACCGGATGAGCGGTCCCGCCCACTACGGACTGCTTCTGGCCCAGATGGTCATCATCGTGTTGATGGCCATGGAGGCCCAACAGAGCATCACGGGCGACTCGGCCCGGCTCTCCTTCGAGTACGGCCTCCTGCTGCTCATCGTGGCCACCATGTTCTTCCGGGCCGAACGGCACTCACTGACCGACCGCTCCTTTGCCCGCTTCCGCTTCCTTCTGAACGCCGGCATCGGCGCCGTCTTTCTGGCCGCCGCCGCGCTGGGGCAGACCGCCCGTCTCACCGTCGATCTCGTCGCGTTCGCCGCCCTCGTCATCTCGTCGCTGGCCACCATCCACCAGGTGGACGCCTTCACGGATGAAGACGAGAAGCACATCAGCGAGCGCATGGCCGCCTTCACCCTCATCGTGTGTGGCGAGTCCTTTGTCGGCGTCGCCCTCACCATCAGCGGCAAAACAATCGACCAGGTCGATCTCTTCTCGCTGATCTTCGAGTTCGTCCTGGTCTTTTCCATCTTCACCGGCTACTTCGTCGACGTGCCCCGCAGCCGGATTTTCCATCGTCGCTTCGGGGGCTGGACCACGGGGCACCTCCTGGTCCAGATGGGCATCGGCGGTACGGCCGTCGGTGTGGCCCGCCTGATCGACGCCCAGAGCGCAGCCCATCTTCCGGACAGCGAGATCCTCAAACTGACGATCCCCCTCATCCTGATCTTTTGCGGCCTGGGGGTCATCGATCTCTGCGCACGTCATGACCGGCGTCGCACACTGGTTGCCCTGCGACTGGCCACGGCGCTCGCCTTCGCGGTGGTCGGCGTTCTGGCCTGGCTCATCCCCTGGATCCATCTCCAGGAGGCGCTCCCACTCTTCACGGTTGTCGCCGTCGCCCAGGCCATCTTGATCTCGAACGTCATCGAACGTTCCAGCGAACTCGACTCCGATTCGGGAGATCTTCCGCTGACTTCGGCCTAGTCGGAGCCGACCGGCTGGCCAAGGGCGGGGCCCGACGACCGGGCGGGCCCCTCAGGCCGCCAGTTCGGGTGGCTGGGTGGCCGCCGGAGGCCGATACCGGTGCCTGAAGGCCGCGTAGGCAATCGGTCCGGTCATCATCGGCACCCAGTAGGACGCCATCCGGTAGGCCAATGTGGTCAACACGGCATCGGCTCCGCTCATGCCGGCCAGAACCAGAAAACCGGTCAGTGACGCTTCCACCACTCCGAGTCCACCCGGCGTGACCGGGATGAGACCGATGACCCCGGCGACGGCGTAGGCCAGCAGGATCAGGGCCGGGTTGGGATGGCTCCCCACGGCCCGGGCGCAAAAAAGCAGGCAGAGGTAGTCGAAGACCAGTCGGCCGATCGACAACAGGGTCGCCGACAGCCACTGCTGGCCAAGGACGTGACGGATGAGGTCCCGCTGCTCGATGAGGCGCTCGGCAACGTTCCGGAGCGGTCGGCGTTTCCTGAACAGCCGGTTGTGCACCCGTTGGACGAGGCTCCCGACAACTTCCAGCGGAGGCTGGGTGGACATGACGGCGATGCTGAAGCCGGCCAGGACCACAAAGCCGACCGCCCCGATGATGGCGGCATCGGTCAGGCCCGGATCGACCGGAGACCCGAACAGCACCACCGGCAGCACCACCACCGGAAGGGCGAACAGTCCGCCGATGCCCAGAAAGGAGAAGGCGGTGAGACCGCCGGCCGACTCGGTGGGATCCATGCCGCTGGCGCTCAACATCCGGAACTGGACGGCCGCACCGGCGGCGGCACCTCCCGGAACGATCAACGAGATGGCATTTCCGGCCAACTGGGCGGTGACCACCGGAAACCACTTCCTGGTCCGAAGGGCGATCCGCTGGAGGTCAAAGGTGCAAAAGAAGTGGGCGAGTTCGGCCACGACGGCCGGGATGAACCACAGCAGGTTGAGCGTCCTGAGTCGGGGCCAGGCATGGAAGACGGCGATGATGCTGGGGGCCACGAGGTAGAGGGTGACACCGGCCACCACCACCACGATGGCCTGGCGGAGGACCTGCCTCCACGGAAACGGCCGGCCCTGCTGCTCCTCGAAGCGCTCCTCGAAGGAGCGGACGTTGGCATCGGCGTCGGCTCCCAGTTGAACCTCCGGATCAGAGGGAAACTCGGCCTCGGGCATCGTCGCTCGGCTGGATCAGCCGCCGGCCAGGCCGAGCACAGCCGCCATCACCAGGTTGAAGCCACGCACGTCGCCTTCCAGGCCCTGTTCCATCCGGTTCATGACGTAACAGACGGTCAAACGGGTGTCGAGGTCCATGATGATCAGTGATCCGCCGTAGCCACCCCAGAAGCAGGCCCGGGGGCCGATCGGCATCATGTCCGAGCTGAGTCCGTAGCCGAGACCGAACCGGTAAAGGTTGCCGAGCACGAGGTCCTGGCCCTTGATCTGCTCGTCGAACAGCCGCTCGACGCCCGCTTCGGAGAGCAGCCGAATCCCGCGGGCCTCTCCCCCGCCGGCGATGATCGACTGGATCCGGGCCACCGAACGGGCGTTGCCCTGTCCGTTGGCCGCCGGGATCTCGGCCGCCCGCCACCACCGCTCGTGGGGATAGGAGGCGTCGAGGAAGGGGTTGGTGAGGGCCCGGACCGCCATGGGAGGCGGATTGAGGTTCTCGAGATCGAGGGGCGGCGGAGGAATCACGAGCGACACCCGGGACTCCTCCGACTCGGGCAGGCCGATGAAGAAGTCGGCTCCCAGCGGTTCGGCGATCTCCTTGGCGAAGAACGTTCCCATCGACTGGCCGGTGATCCGTCGCACCACCTCGCCGATGAGGTAGCCCTGGGTCACGGCGTGATAGCCCGAAACCGTGCCCGGCTCCCACCAGGGCTCCTGGGCGGCGAGGTAGCTCACACACTTGTCCCAGTCCGCCAGGTCTTCGGGCACCATCGGCTCCTGCCAGCCGGGGAGGCCGGCGGTGTGGCTCATCAGGTGACGGACCTCGACTGCCTCCTTGCCGGCGGTGGCGAACTCGGGCCAGTAGGTGGCCACCGGGGCATGGAAATCCAGTTCGCCCCGGTCGGCCAGCATCAAGGCAGACAGGAACGTCATCGTCTTGGTGGTGGACCAGACGTTGGTGATGGTGTCCTCGGCCCAGGGGGCGCTGTGGGCCTCGTCGACCCAGCCGCCCCAGATGTCGACCACCGGCTCACCCTCGACCATGACGGTCACCGAAGCCCCCACGTCGGTCCCGGCGTCCAGACTGGCGGCCAACGTGGAGGCCACGGCGTCGAACTGCGGATTCCAGCTGCCTTGGATCTCGGCCATCACGTCCGTCCTTCTCTGGTAGGTGTTCTCTTGATGTTCACTCGCTGCCGCTCAACCCACGGTGGATTGACCGGCTGCCGTCATGGCGCCCGTTCACCCAACGGTCCTTCCGGAACTCCTCCCGGACGAACCCTTCGATGACCGGTGGCCACCCGGTCAGGGCGGACCGCCACGCCCTGCATTGTTTCACGACTGGGCCGTGGAATGGCGAAGAACGGCGATCGCGCCCTTCAGCTGTCCCGAACCGGGCCATGACCTCCCTTTGGGCCGATCTGGTGCCCCTGGTTGGCCCAAGCACCGGTTCGGGCGCCCACGATGGGCCAGACCGGCCGATTCCGCCCGGTGCCGCCAGCGCGCAGGCGACCGGTTAGCCTGAAGGGCCGTGACCGATACTTCTGCCACCCAACTGAGCCGTGACGCCTTTGAGCGTCTCTCGGCCGAACTCGACGATCTCACCACGCGCGGCCGGATCGACATCGCCAACGCCATCGAAGCGGCCCGCGCCCTCGGGGACCTCAAGGAGAACGGCGACTACCACGCCGCCAAGGACGCCCAGGGCAAGATGGAAAGCCGCATCCGCCAACTCGAAGCCCTGCTCAAGACGGCCATCGTGGTCGAAGGTGACGTCTCCGACACCGGGAGCATCACCCCGGGCACCGTCGTCACCCTTCGCTACGAAGGTGACGACGAGGACGACACCAGCACGTTCCTGGTCGGCTCCATCGAGGAAAAGGGGGAGTTCGACGTCGTCTCGCCGAGCTCCCCGCTCGGACAGGCCCTGCTCGGCCATTCGGCCGGGGACACCGTCGAGTACGCCGCACCCGGCGGCACCTTGCGGGTGGAAATCGTCAAGTTAGGAGCGTAGGAACCAGTGTCAGCCGCCACCAACACGCCACGGACCCTCTCGCAGAAGGTCTGGGACCGTCACGTCGTGCACCCCGGAGGAGACGGCCCGGACGTGATCTTCATCGACCTCCATCTCATCCACGAAGTGACCTCCCCGCAGGCCTTTGACGGCCTGCGGCTCGCCGGAAGAACGGTCCACCGTCCGGACCTGACCCTCGCCACCGCCGACCACAACGTCCCCACCGCCGACATCGACAAGCCGGTGGCGGATCCCATCTCGGCCAAACAGCTTGAAGTGCTGGCCGCCAACTGTGAAGAGTTCGGCATCACCTGTTATCCGATGGGCGATGCCAACCAGGGCATTGTGCACATCATCGGCCCGGAGCAGGGCCTCACCCAGCCGGGAATGACCATCGTCTGTGGCGACAGCCACACGTCGACCCACGGCGCCTTCGGGGCGCTGGCCTTCGGGATCGGCACCAGCGAGGTCGAGCACGTGCTGGCCACCCAGACCCTGGCCCAACCCCGGCCGGCGTCCATGGCCGTCACCGTGGATGGCCCCCTGCCGGCCGGAGTGACGGCCAAGGACCTGGTGCTCGCCATCATCGGCACCATCGGCACCGGCGGCGGCAGTGGCCACATCATCGAATACCGGGGTCAGGCCTTCCGGGATCTGACCATGGAAGGCCGGATGACGGTCTGCAACATGTCGATCGAAGCGGGAGCGCGCGCCGGCATGATCGCTCCGGACGAGGTCACCTTCGCCTATCTGGAGGGACGGGACCACGCCCCGACCGGCGAACAGTGGGAGGCGGCCAAGGCCGACTGGCTGGAACTCGCCACCGACGAAGGGGCCATCTTCGACAAGGAAGTCGTCATCGATCCCTCCACCCTGGCTCCCCACGTGACGTGGGGAACGAATCCGGCCCAGGTGGTGCGTCTGGACGGAAACGTGCCGACGCCCGACTCCTTCGCCGATGCCGTCGAGCGGGAAGCAGCCTCGAGGGCCATCGAGTACATGGGCCTCGAGGCGGGCATGCCGGTCCGGGACATCGCCGTCGACACGGTGTTCATCGGTTCGTGCACCAACGGTCGCATCGAGGATCTGCGGGCCGCCGCCAGCGTGCTGGACGGTCGCCAGGTCAAAGCGGGCCTGCGGGCCATGGTGGTTCCCGGTTCGCACCGGGTGAAGGCCCAGGCCGAAGCCGAGGGGCTGGACGAGATCTTCCGCGCTTCCGGATTCGACTGGCGGGAGCCGGGTTGCTCGATGTGTCTGGCCATGAACCCGGACAAGTTGGCTCCGGGCGAGCGGTCGGCCTCCACCTCGAACCGAAACTTCGAAGGACGCCAGGGTCGGGGCGGCCGGACCCACCTGGTCTCTCCTGCCGTGGCGGCCGCCACGGCGGTCGCCGGACACTTCGCTACCCCAGGAGATTTGGACTGATGCGCCCCATCGAGATCATCACCGGTCGGGCGGTCCCGTTGGACCGCTCCGACATCGACACCGACCAGATCATTCCCTCCGACTGGCTGAAGCGGGTGGAGCGCACCGGCTTCGGGGCCGGGCTCTTCAGCGAGTGGCGGGACGACCGGGAGTTCGTGTTGAACCGCGAAGAGTTCATGGGGGCCAACATTCTCGTCGCCGGGCCGAACTTCGGCACCGGCTCGTCCCGGGAGCACGCGGTCTGGGCGTTGCAGGACTACGGGTTCGAGGCGGTCATCGCCCCGAACTTCGCCGACATCTTCCGCAACAACTGCACCAAGGGCGGTGTGGTTCCGGTGGCCGTCGATCCGGCCATCGGAAGGGCGCTGCTCGATGCCGTCATGGCCGATCCCCAACTCGAGTTCACCATCGATGTTGCCCGGGGCACCCTCGAGGTTCCCGGCGCCAACATCACCACCACATTCCCCATGGACGAGTTCACCCGGGAACGGCTGGTGAACGGTTGGGACGACATCGGCCTCACGCTGCGCCACGAGGCCGAGATCGCCTCCTACGAGGCCAACCGGCCGGCCTGGCTCCCGACGACCCGGTAGTCGTCCACCCCCCGCCTCGGGGGAGTCCGAACACGTCCGTACCTCGGTGGCGAACCATTGGCCCGCCCCAAGGGTCTCCAACCCGTCGGGCCTTCCGCCTTTGGTGGCGTTGCACCCCGGTGGATCTTGGCCGGAGCCACCAAGCGGGCATGGCAAACCGCGACAGGCGAAGGAAGGTGGGGGGAGAGCCCGCCGGGTCCCCGGCGCCAACTACCACGAGGGGCAGGGGGGCAGCCAGCGTCGGGGGACCCGGAGGATCTTGCGCAGGTAGGACGTCGGTCCGTTCTGCGTCGATCTCGGGAGCCGATGCGCATATGCGTATCAACTTCTCGGTGATCAAGGTACACGAAAAGCCACGCCGGTGCGGGGATGCCCGGCCGACCCAGCTGCGGGGATTGACCGGAAGTTGCGACGGCCATGTGGACACCTGTTCCCTTGGCCGGTCCGGGACGCGGAAGAGGGGGCCCGGCCAAGCCGGACCCCCTCCCAAGGCATCGCAACGATGCTCCGCTTGTCTCCTGTCAGGAACAGGAGTTGTTCTTGCTCAGCCGTTGGACGGCAGGCAGTAACCCAAGGTGTCCTGGGCGGTGGCCAGCGAACCGGCGTACACACCAGTCAACACACCCTCGTAGGTCGGGGCGGTGTAGGTAAAGGGGCTGCCGGAGACGTCGAGCGGGAAGAAGCCCTGCGACTTGATGGCGGCCTCGATGTCGAACCGGAAGCTGTTGCCGGTCACCGGGTTGACGATGGCGCTGGTCTCGGGGCGGCAAAGGAAGCCGTTCTCACCCACGAAGTTCAGCGTGGCCTGCGAGGCCGGAACCTGGTTGCCGGTGGCCGACGAGTTGTTGTACACGTTGTACAGACCACGGGTGACCGGGAAGGTCACGCCGGCGCCGCCGCCGGATCCCTGGACGGAAGCCTGGTTGGCCTGGACGCCGCCGATGCCGCCGAACACAGTGGTGTCGGTGGTCGGGGTGCCGGCGCAGTGGGCCGTGTAGGACGGCGTGACCGACTTGATGCCGGTGCAGGTGGTGTTCCACTTGCCGAACGACATGAAGTAGATCGCATCAGCCGCGTCGGAAGCAGCACCGACCTGAGCCATCTGGTTCTCGAACAGGTTGGTGTGGGACGCCACAGCCGCCGAAGCAGACTCGGTGGTGTCGCCAGCCTCGTTACCCGTGCAAGGAGCCGTGGCCGTACCGCTCACCGAGTAGCCGGCGAAGGAAGCCCACGTGCCGGCGGTGCCGGAACCGTTCTGCGGCTGGTAGCAGTCGATCGGAGCCGACTTCGAGGCACCGACGCACTTCCAGTTCATGGTGTACGTCACACCACTGACCGTGCAGGACAGCGTGTTGTTCCAGATGGCCGTGATCTGGGCCTGGGTCAGGGTCTTGACCTTGGCCTGGGCCGTCGCCACGCCATTGGCCTTCGAGAACGTCGTCCAGGACACGCCGTCGGTGGCGTACTTGACGTAGTTCATGGCCGTGTTGGCGGGAGAAGCAGTGCTGAACGACGAGGTCCGGGCGTAGCTGGGCTCGAACACGTTGTAGGTGGCGGACGCACCGTCAGTGGCGGTTCCACCGTTCAGCTGGGCCCGACCGGTGCCGGAGCTGGTGGCCGGCAGGTTGGCGGCATAGTCGTTGTAGGGGTTCAGGCCGGAGACCGGGAAGCCCTGCTCGCCGTCGACGTTGCCGGGGGTGGCAATGGTGTAGCTGCCCGGCGTACCCGTGATGGTCGGGCCGGCGGTGGACGAGGTGCCGCAGTTCAGCGCGTTGGGCACCGAAGTGGACGCGGCGAAGTCGCAACCGGCGGCTTCATTGAACAGGGTGGTCAACGAAGCCATGACGGCGTAAGCGGTCTGCGATCCCGAGCCCGTGATGAGCGTCGACGTCTTGCCGGCCGTGTAGGTGCCGGTGGCGCCTGCCGGACTGGCGAGCGCCAGGGACATACCCGAAAGCCCGAGGGCCACGCTGGCGGCAGCCATTGCACCCTTCCGGCTCAGAAGCTTGTGAAACATGAGTTTCTCCTCTTGGTTGGTTGTTGGAATGAGCCCCGTCACATCCCTGCCCGACGCTCACGTGGCAAAGTAGTGAGCACAAGTAACCAAACCGTCACCGTTCTCCTCCATCGGGATGAACTGTTTGTGACGCAACGTGTACTTTTCGCTCCCTTTCGGCCCACCCTGTTCCTCTGGGCACGGGAGGGGAAGCATCGCCACCGGGCTTTCTTCAGCCGGAACCACGCCGCTCACGCGACCGAATGCGGCCTTCGAATGCCCGACGGACCGAAGTGGTCCCGCCCGACGATCCCGAGGTTCCGGGCACACCGGATACACCTTGCCAAAGGAGGCCGGCGTCGCCGGTCAGTAGGTGGCGGGAATGGCCCGGGCCACGGCGGCGCAGGCGAACAGGCCAAAGAACATGACCGTGGGGGCGGTGAAGAAGTAGATCAACCAGAGGAACCGACGCCAGCGCCAGGCAACGTAGACCGCCACCATGAGGACGATGACCGTCAGCAATGACCACAGCAAGGCCAGACCACCAGCCACCGGATCGCCGCTGAGTCCGGTTTCGTAGGTGGGCAACGTCTGGGTCACGCCCGGGATGGTGAACGCCCGGCCGACAAGGAGGGCGACCACCACTTCCCGGCCGGAAGGAAACCAGCTGGAGTTGGCCGTCACCAGGGTCAGACGGTTGTTCAGGGAAGGAGCGATCACGTCCTGCTGGCCCGCGGCGACCTGAACGTTCTTGACCACCTTGTAGGTGAACGTTCCCGCCCCGTCGGTGACCTGGACCTTGTCCCCGCGGGTCAAGGACCCGAGACCGCCGAACGGTCCGCCGAAGGTCACCCGTCGGGCAGCAATCACCGAGTTTCCAACCGTTCCGGGCAATGCCGTCCCCGGCATCAGTCCGGGACCGTTCATCAGGTCGGCGGCGCTGGTGCCCGAGACAACGATCTGGTCAACGTTCAACTGGGGGATGTGAAGCACCGCCACCGGGCTTCCCTCGGCCGGAATCTGGCCGTTCACCAGATTGAACACGTTGAGCGGATGACCGACCAGGCTCTGGGACAGTCGGGCCTGGTCACGCCCGGCCGTCGTGGGCGTGAAGAACAGGAGGTAGAGGAAGAAGAGCACCAGGAGCCCACCGACGCCAACAAGGGCCACGCCAAGGATCCGGGCCACCGGGACGTCGGGAATGTTGATGGTCCGTTGACCTGGCTTCGGAGTGTCGGCCGAGCCGACGTCGCCCGAGGGCGCCTGTTCTCCCTCCGGAGGATCGATGGAGTCGTCGGCGGCCGACCGGGTCTGGAGGTCGGTCATGACTGGCCTCCCACATCAAGGCGACGCCGCTTGAGGGCCGGAAGAATCAGGAGCAACGGACCTCCAATGAGCGACGCCAACGCCAACAGGGCCAGGGCCGGCAGCAGGAGCCGGGACGAACTGACGGCCACGGTCGAACTCTGGGGCGTACCCGACGTCGTG
>CAITPI010000135.1 GCA_903894295.1 uncultured Acidimicrobiaceae bacterium | reverse complement strand
TTCCTGGATGAAGTGGCCGGCGGGAAAACGCCCGTGGGCCTGTCCGGCCGCTCCGGGGATGTGTTCGACATGTTGACGCTGCACCTCGGGCGATCCGATGTTGTCGAAGTCGCCCCCGAGGTAGAGGAACGGTCGGGTAAAGCTCCCGAGGGCGTTCCAGGCCTCGATGTTGTCGTCGGTGATGGTGGGGACCATGGCCGGGAACACGTGGGGGGCGATGGCATAGAGATAGGAGGGAAAGGGGGCGTCGTAGCCGGCCATGACCGCCTCGGAGATCCCGCCGTTGGTCATGGCGAGCACGAAGTCACCGGGCCGGAAGTCGGCCGAGGTCAGGCAGTAGTCGATCCACCACTGGAAGTTGCCCCGGAACCCGAGGGAAGCCGGATTGTCGGCCAGGGCGGCATCGATGAAGCGGCGGGGATCGGTGCCCATCACCGCTTCTGCGGGCAGGTGGAGGTACGGATCGTCGCCGGTCAGGTAGGAGGAGTTCTCCGGCAGTCCGGTGTTGGCGGCCACCACCGAGGCAAACCGGCCGGGATCGTCGGCGACCACCCGGAGGCCGATCACGCCCCCCCAGTCCTGACAGAACAGGTTGATGTCTTCGAGTTCCAGCGCCTCGATCAGTTGGTGGTACCAGCCGATGTGTCGGTCGTAGGTGTGGATGGCGGGATCGGTGGGTTTGTCGGACCGCCCGAAGCCGATGTTGTCCCAGGCGACCACCCGTCGCCCGGCGGCGGCGAGCCGCGGAATCATGTGGCGGTAGAGGTAGGACCAGGTGGGCTGGCCGTGGACCAGCAGGACAAGGGGACCATCGGCCGGTCCCTCGTCGACGTAGTGCACCCGGAGTCCGTCGATCTCGACGTAGTGCGGGGCAAACGGGTACCCCTCGAGGTCGGCAAAGCGTTCGTCCGGGGTCCGGACGAACGGCACCCCCGAGGCGGTGTGGTGGATCTCGACGTCACGGTCGAGGAGTCCGTCGGGGAGCACGAAGCGGTCGATGTGGGGACGGGGGAAGGCCATCGGTCTCTCACCTCTGTTGGACGCCAGTTCTGTCAGTGACGTTGACAGATTCTAGACTGGAATCCCGGGCCGGGATCGAAGTACCCCTCCGGCGTCCGGTAGCCTCATCGCCATGGATCACCCGATGGCTCAACGACTGGAAGAACTGGCCGAGCGTCGCGAGCAAGCCCGCAACGCCGGATCCCCGAGGGCGGTGGAGAAGCACCACGCCAAGGGCAAGATGACGGCCCGCGAACGGATCGACTACCTGCTGGACGACGGCTCGTTCCAGGAGTTGGACATGCTGGCCCGCCACCGGGCGCACGGCATGGGCCTGGAGGAGAACCGTCCCTTCACCGACGGCGTCATCACCGGGTTCGGCACCATTGACGGTCGGCGGGTGTGCGTCTTCAGCCAGGACTTCACCGTCTTCGGTGGTGCCCTGGGCGAAGTCTTCGCCGAGAAGATCCACAAGGTGATGGATCTCGCCGCCTCCATCGGCGTGCCGATGATCGGCCTCAACGACGGCGCCGGAGCCCGCATCCAGGAAGGCGTGGTCTCCCTGCACTCGTATGGCGGCATCTTCCACCGGAACGCCCAGTCCTCGGGGGTGATCCCCCAGATCAGCGTGATCCTCGGGCCGTGTGCCGGTGGGGCCGTCTACTCGCCGGCCATGACCGACTTCATCTTCATGGTCCAGAGCACCAGCCACATGTTCATCACCGGTCCGGACGTCGTGAAGACGGTGACCGGCGAAGACGTGACGCTCGAAGAGCTCGGCGGGGCCATGAGCCACGCCACCAAGTCGGGCGTGGCGGCGTTTGTGGCCCCGGACGAGCAGTCGTGCCTCGACGACGTCCGCTACCTGCTCAGCTTCCTGCCGTCGAACAACATGGAAGAAGCACCGTTGGTACCGACCGGAGATGATCCCGAGCGGCTCACCCCGGAACTCGCCGACCTGCTGCCGGCCTCGCCCAACCAGCCCTACGACATGAAGAAGGTCATCGAGGCCGTCGTCGATGACGGCGAGTTCTTCGAGGTCAACCACCACTGGGCCATGAACCTGGTCTGCGGCTTCGCCCGGGTGGGTGGCCGGGCGGTGGGCATCGTGGGCAACCAGCCCCAGATGCTCGCCGGCGTGCTGAACATCGATGCGTCCGAGAAGGGCGCCCGGTTCGTGCGCACCTGCGACGCCTTCAACATTCCCCTGGTGACCTTCGTCGATGTGCCCGGCTTCATGCCCGGCACCGACCAGGAGTACGGCGGGATCATCCGCCACGGCGCCAAGCTGCTCTACGCCTACTGCGAGTCCACCGTGCCCCGGGTCCAGATCATCACCCGCAAGGCCTACGGCGGGGCGTATGTGGTCATGAACTCGAAGTCGATCGGGGCCGACCTGGCCTATGCCTGGCCGAGCGCCGAGCTGGCCGTGATGGGTCCCGAAGGGGCCGTCGAGATCGTCTACCGACGGGACCTGGCCGAAGCGGCCGATCCGGCGGCCCGTCGCCGGGAGTTGGTCGAGGAGTACACCGAGAACTACGCCAACCCCTACGCGGCGGCCGAGCGGGGATACGTCGACGACGTGATCGATCCGGCCGAGACCCGGCGGGTCCTCAGCCGGAGTCTGGACCTCCTTGTCTCCAAGCGGGAGGAACTGCCCAAGCGCAAGCACGGGAACATGCCGCTGTGAGTCAGAACCCGTCGATCGACCCGGTCATCGTCGCCATCATCACCGCCGCGGTCGACCAGTCGTGGCCCCGGCCGATGGTCGCCGCCGAGGAGACCGGGCCGGTCACCCCGGCCTGGCGGTTCAGTGGCCGTTGGTGGCGGGCTCCGGTGACCAGCCGCCGCGACCGGCCCCAGACCGGCTTCTAGCGACCGGGGACCTACCCCACCGGCGTTCCCGCCGGAAAGGTCGTCCGGCCGGGTTTGGTGCGCAACGGTGCCGCTCAGGCGACGCCGCGGGGACGCTTCTTCTCGGGATCGAGGATGCCGAGGGGAGCCACGGTGGCCGTGCGGGTTCCCTCACCAACGGAGACGTCGACCTGGTCGCCGTCGTTGGCGGTGAAGGTCTCGAGGATGGCCATGCCGATCACGCCGAACTTCGGGCTGGCGGCCGGCGTGGTCAGGACGCCGACGACCTCGCCGTCCCGGGTGACCTCGGCGCCGTATTCGGGGACCTCGTCGCCTTCGAGCACCAGGGTCTTCATCCGGCGGGGCGGGTTGGCGGCCACGGGCCTGAGCGCGTCGGCGCCGAGGAACTCGACCTTGTCGAGGGCGACCATCTTGTCGAGCGACAGGTCATAGGGAGTGCGCTGGCCGGCTTCGTAGTCGTAGTCGAGCACGATCAGGCCGGCTTCGGCCCGCAGGCACTCGAGCACGCCGGTGCCGAACGGCTGGGCCTTCATCTGGTCCACCACCACCGCCCACAGGTCGGCGGCGTGTTCGGGCCTGACGAAGAGCTCGTAGCCCATCTCGCCGCCGAAGCCGGTCCGCGACACGATGCAGGGCACTCCGCCGACGGTGGTCTCGTCCGGCAGGAAGCGGAAGTAGCCGAGGTTGGCGATGTCGGCCGGGCAGAGGGCGGCCAGCGCCTCCCGGGAGCGGGGACCCTGGATGCCGACG
>CAITPI010000134.1 GCA_903894295.1 uncultured Acidimicrobiaceae bacterium | reverse complement strand
GATGTCCCGGGTGGCTGTCTGGTGGATGTCCCGGGTGGCAGTCCGCCTACCCGGTCTGGCTCAAGGGGACCGACCAGATGAGGCAGGTGCCGCCATCCTCGGGAGTGAGCAGCTCGAGCTCTCCGCCGAGCAGTTCGGCCCGCTTGCGCATGTTCTTCAGCCCGTGCCCCTCGGTGTTGGTCGAGAGGTCGGGCAGGCCCCGGCCATCGTCGACGATCACGATGGCCAACTCGTCCTCGGCTGCGATGGCCACATCGATGGTGGTCGCTTCGGCGTGCTTGCCGATGTTGGTCAGCGCTTCGCGCAGGATGGCCAGAGCCTGATGGGCCACCTCGTCGGTGACGAGGGCATCGACCTCCCCCGAGAACGACACGTTGGGCCGTCCGGGGAGCACGGCACCCAACTCCTTGATGAGCAAGGCGACACTGGTCCGGAAACCGGCCGACGGGTCGGTCCGTTCGAGTTCGTAGATGGCGGATCGGAGGTCCCGCACCGTCTCGTCGAGATTCCCGACAGCGTTTTCGATACGGCGGGTGACGTCGTGGTCGCTGGAGTTGGCCAGGGTGCCCTGCAGGTGGAGTCCGACGGCGAAGAGTCGCTGGATGACGGTGTCGTGCAGGTCGCGGGCGATCCGGTCCCGCTCTTCGATCAGCAGCAAGGCGGCCTGACGCCGCCGGTTGGCCGCCTCGGCCATCTCGTGGGCGCTCACCATGGCGGCCGTCCGCTCGACCACCAGGTGCTCGAGGTTTTCCCGGTGGGCGCGCAGTTCGGCCGCGGCATGGTCAAGGGCCACCGCCACCCTCGCCGCTTCACCCTGCATGACGTTGAAGGTGTCGGCCATGGCGCCGAACTCGTCGCTGGTGCGCACCTGGACGGGCTGGATGGTGACCCGGGCGTGGGCGTCCTGGAGGTCGTCGTTGGCCAGAGCTTCCATGGCGAGGGTGAGATCGTTCAGGGTGCCCCGGGCCAGGTCGTCGGCCGCCTCGGCCACCTGGTTGGCGGCGTGGGCGATCATGCCGGGGAGGATCAGGCCAACCGAGATGGTGAGCAGACCGACGGTCACGAAGAGGTCCTTCAACATGGCGACGAGGGCGACATCGGAGGTTGGGACGTGGTTCACGGCGATCAGGTAGCCCAACGCGTCAAGGGTCAGCACGGCGAGCATGGCGCCGGTGAGCTTCAGGTGGATGGACCGCCGGACCGCCTTGTGCCCGGAGGCCTTCCGGTCGAAGTGCAGTCGCCATGCGTAGGCCAGCGACCCGGAGTAGGCAAGCGCCATGCCGAAGATGACCACGGGTAGACCGAACTGTTCAAAGCCCAGCATGGTCGAGACCAACCAGATGAAGGCGGCGAGGACGCCGAGTTTGATGGAAATGTCGCGGGCCCGGTAGGTGCGTATGAGATCTGGTTCGTGACGTCGGAGGATCCATACGGCCACACTCGGCAGGGCGATGCCGATCAGGTAGGTCAGGTTGGCGGCGGCGATGAGGCCGGCCGGGTCATCGAAGAGCAGGAAGATGATGGAGGCCACTGCAGTGACGACGATGGCCACCACCGGGGCGTCGGTCCGGGGGTGCCGGTAGCCGATGGAACGGGGGAGCAGGCTGTCCTCCGAGAGTTGGGACAAGGTGCGCGAGGCTCCCGAGAGTGGCTGCAGGGTGCCCGAGAACATGTTGAGGGCCACGAACCACACGGCGGCGCTCTTGGCGGCACCGCCGAGAAGCGGGGCGAAGGTTGGTCCGAGCAGTCCGTCAAGGCCCCGGGCGCTGGCGGCAGCCTGGAGGTGCGTGGCGCCGAAGATGCCGAGCCAGACCACCGGGATCAGCACAAAGTAGATGCTGGCCACGCCACCGGAGACCCACATGGCCCGGGGTTGGTCATACGCCGGCCGCTTCATCTCGCCGATATGGCAGGCGGCCGCTTCAAAGGCCGGAGCGGCGAAACCGATCAGGTAGAGGCCGGCCATGGCGCTGGTGAGATGGCCGAAGGTGCCGCCGAAGATCGAGGTGAGGTGGAAGGTGGTTGCGGTGTGCCAGTTTACCTGGCCGGCATAGATCGGGATGATGGTGGCTCCGAGCGCCAACAGTCCGGCCGCGAGGGCGATGGGTTTGGCCACCCGGACCGCCCATTTGAGTCCGCACAGGTTCACCCCCATGAAGAGGAGGACGAGAACGACAGCCAGCAGGGTGGGATTCACGCCCGGGAGATACCAGTCGTGGATGGCCTGGGCCGAAAGCAGGGCGGTCAGTCCGCAGGTGGGCACCCAACCCCACCAGTAACAGACTCCGGCCAGGTTGGCCAGTACGGAACTGTAGGGACGGAACGCCTCGGCGCACGTGGCGGCGATGCCACCGACGCGGTTCGGGAACATGCAGGACAGCTCGATCCAGCCCGGAGTCGCCAGGTAGCTGAGCACCAGGCCGAGGGCGAGCAACGGGACGGTGGCGCTCCCCTGGGAGGCCAAGAGGGCACCGATGAGAAAGATCGACTGGTTGCTGCCACCCAGGGCCAGGGACGACGCACCAACCCAGGTGATCCGTCTCGGGTGGGGCCGGGGTTCGTCCCCCGACGGCGTTTCGGCCGCCGTCGGATCGTTGTCGACCATCGTTCCGTCGCCGCGTGTCGACACCAATGAAGACGAGTCCACCGGTGCTTGGTCTAGAAGAGCCACAGGGGAAGTATCGGCTTTGGAGGCCGGATCCTTGAGATGGCAGTTGAACCGCCGGGTGGAACCCGATCGCCGGCCGTCCTACAGTCGCCCGATGATCCTTTCCCGATTCACCGACCGCAACGCCATCGTGACCGGGGCGGCCTCCGGCATCGGACGGGCCACCGCACTGCGCCTGTTCGAAGAGGGCGCAAGTGTCGTCGCCTGCGACGTCAACGCCGACGCCCTCGCCGGTCTCCTCGAGGCGGCGGAAGGCATCGAGGGGGCCGGCACCATCACCACCGCAGTGCTCGACGTGAGCTCGGAAGACGAGGTCAAACACGTGGTGGCTGCCGCCGTTGGGCGGATGGGGAGCCTGCATGTGGTGGTCAACGCCGCCGGCGTCCTGTCTTTCCACCACGCCCACGAACACTCTCTGGCCGAGTGGAACCGTCTGGTGGCCATCAACCTCACCGGGACGTTCCTCATGTGCCGCGAGAGCATTCCCCATCTGCTGGCCACCCGGGGAAATGTGGTGAACCTGGCGTCGACCTCGGCCCACCGCGGCCAACCCTGGGCGGCTGGCTACGCGGCGACCAAGGGAGGCATCCTGGCCATGACCAAGACCATGGCAGTGGACTACGCCGCTCAACGGATCCGGTTCAACACCATCAGTCCGGGGGCGATCGACACGCCGATCACCAACTCGTTCTCCCTTCCCGAAGGGGCCGACCCCAAGTTGCTGGACCGGGTGACCCCGGCCGGCCGTTTCGGCACGCCGGAGGGCATCGCCGCCGCCATCGCCTTCGTGGCGTCCGACGAAGGGCGCCACATGAACGGTTCGGACATTGTGATCGACGGCGGGGCCACCGCCTGAGGCGGCGATTCGGTCGACTCCCGCCGCTGTCGGAACCACCGGTGTCAGCCTGGGGTGTCAGCCCAGGGTCGAACGTCCGTCGGTGGCCCACCACTCGGCGGTGAGTTTGAGGCCACCGATCGAGGCCCGGGGCATGATCTCCTCATAGGTCCGCCGGTAGCCGGTGTGGGCGATCTTCCACTCCCCGTCGACCTTGACGTAGCGGTCTTCGTAGAAGGCGGCACCCTGGATGTTGAGCCCGAAGTCGGTCAGGATCACCGTGTCTTCAAGCGCCCAGGTGCCGGTGGCCTCGTCGGAGCCGACGAGGTCGATCTCGGGATGATGGCACCGGTGGCTGCTCAGGAACGTGGTGGCGCCCATCGACGTACGGCAGAACTCCATGATGTCGTCCCGTCCTGCGAACTCGTAGCGTCCACCTCCATAGCGGGCGGTGGCCCCGGGGATGAAACAGGACTCGAGTTCGTCCCAGAGCTTCTGGTCGATGCTGCGCAGGTAGCGGTACTTCAGTCGCTTGATCAGTTCGATCTCAACAAGATCTTCGGGGGTCATGGAACTCCTCATGGTGGTCGGCGAGGTTCGTGGACAGATGGCCGGGAGGCGGGTCGATGGCCGTGCCGGTGGCATTGTCGGCCCGGCGGCTTTGCCTCTCCGGATCGGTTCCTAGCGGATGGTTCCCACTCCGGGGACGAGGGGAAGGTCGAGGGCGGTCACCCAGCCCGGCGGGAGGTCGTTCACGGCGGGGACGGCATTGAGGGCGCGCAGGCCGGTGGCCAGACAGCCCGCCGTGGCCGCATCCCGACCACTTCCGTCGGTGAACCGGAAGGCGGTTTCCTGAACGATCGACGGCGTTCCCTCGATGACCACCCGGTAGACGTCGTTCTGGTTGCCCCGGGGCCACTCCGGTGCGCTGTCCTGTCCGACCCGGTTGACGTGCTCCAGGCAGATCCGCGCTTCTCCGTTCAGCATTCCGTTGATGGTGAACCGGATGGCGGCCACATGACCGGCTTCGATCTGGCCCTTGGCGGTGGCAATGGGAACCGGGGTCACCCACTTCTCCCAGGTGGTGGTGATCTCGTCGAGCTCGACCCCGACGGCGTGCGCCATCATCGGCACGGTGGCCCCCCAGGCCATGATCAGGATTCCGGGATGCTGGAGCATGGCATCGAACTCGGGCGGACGTCCGATGCCCATCTCCACTTCGTAGTCGCCGGTGTAGTTGATGTAGTCGAGGATCTCGAGGGCCCGCACCTGACGGACCTCGCTGCACAGCCCCATCAACGTAAGCGGGAAGAGGTCGTTGGCGAATCCGGGGTCGATCCCGGTCGTGAAGCAGGACGCTCCTCCGGCCTCGCACGCCTCGGTGATGGGGTCGATCCAGGCGGGAGGGTTCTGGGCCATCGCCGGCCAGACCCATGGCGTCATGGCGGTGGAACAGACATCGATGCCGGCCCGCAGAAAGGTCGAGATGTCGCGGATGTTCACCGCCGCCTCGGCGGCCGTCGGGCCGTAGTGGACGAGTGCATCGGGGGCGAGGGCCACCAGGGCCTCGAGATCGTCGGTCGCCTTCAGGCCGATGGGTGCGATCCCGCAGATGTCACCGACGTCGACGCCCACCTTGTCAGGGTTGGCCACACCGACCCCGGCCAGTTCGAAGCCCGGATGCCTGAGGATCTCGGGTATCACCATCTTTCCGACAAATCCGGTGCCGAAGACCACGACCCGCCTGGGGGCGCTCATCGGAACATCTCGCCCGAGTTGACGAGGAGATACTGGCCGGTGACGGCCTTGGCATGGTCCGAGGCGAAGAAGGCGACGACGTCGGCCACCTCGCCGTCCTCGGTCATCCGGCGCAACGGGAACTTGCCGACGATGTCGTTCAGCACGTCTTCCCTGGACCGCTCTTCGTTGGTGGAACGCCAGTTCACCAGCATCTCGACCGGTGGTCCCCACATCCAGGACGGAATCACCATGTTGAAGCGGATGTTGTCGGGTCCGAACTCGTCGGCCAGGTAGTACATGGCCGACAAGAGGGCCGACTTGGAAGCCGCATAGCCCCCTTGGGGCATCTGGGGCTGGAACATCGACTGCGAGCCGATCAGCACCACCGAGCCGCCACCGTTCTCCTTCATGACGTTGACGACCGGCCGGAGCACGTTGAGGGCGCCGAGCACGTTGGTGTCGAACGCCGAGCGCCAATCTTCGAACTTGGTGTTGTGGAGTCCGCCCCAGGCGTTCTCGAACGCCGCCACCTGCACGAGGGCGTCAATGGTGCCAAAGCGCTCGACGGCGAACTCGCTGAGGGCGTTGCACGACGCATCGTCGGTGATGTCGGTCACCTTGGTCGCCACCCGCTCGCCGGTGGGATCGAGCTCGGAGGCGATGGACGCCAGTGACTCTTCGGTGCGGGCGGCCAGGACGACGTTGGCGCCGTCGCGCAGGGCGCTGGCTGCGCATTCCCGGCCCAGCCCACCTCCGACTCCGGTGACGATGACGGTCTTGTTCTCCAGGATCATCCGTCCAATGTAGGGAACGTGGCCCCACGGCGCCAGAACGACCCGAACCGTCGACGGTCGCCGGGCCGTCTGACCCCCACTCGGCTCGGTTGAATCGGTCACGCCAACCGGGCAGGCGTGACTGCACCACAAGGCCCGGGACACGTGCGCCAGGGAACCGGGACACGGAGGCGGTGGGTCCAGGGCCAACGACATGCGACCGCCGCCAGGAGCAGGGGAAGTTACTGAAGGACGGTGGTTGGCCGGTAGCGTTGTGACAATGGGTGACGAGCGACCGGACGGGTTCATGGGTGCCCGTGTTCCGTCTGGAATCCGCTTCCGTCGGTTCACCCTCTATGCCGTCGGCTTTTCGATCGCCGGACTTGGGATCGGCGGCCTGTTGCAGGCGCGCCTCGGCACCGATCCGTTCGATGCCGTGAACGCCGGCATCGGCGCCCACATCGGACTTGCGGTCGGCCAGTGCTCGTGGATCAACGCCAGCCTTGTGCTCCTCCTGGCCTGGCTGCTCGGACGGCGGCCGAAGATCGGCACCGTGGCCCTGGTGTTCTTTCTCGGACTCATGATCGACGTCGGCGTTGCTGTCCTGCCCCGGGTGAGCGGGTTGCCCGGTCGGGGAGTGGAGGCGGCACTGTCCCTCGCGGCCCTCTACCTGGGTCTGACCAGTTTTGTGCTGTCGGGCATCGGCGCGGGATGTCTCGAGGAACTGATGCTCTCGCTGGTCGCCAAGGGTTTCCGCCTGCACCGGGCCCGGTGGGGAATCGAGGTGGTGCTGCTCGCTCTGGCCCTCGTCCTGCGGGGTCCGATCAATGTGGTCACGGTGCTCTTCGTGGCGCTCACGGGCCCGGTTCTCTCGTGGAGCATTCCCAACCTGGCCTCGTTGGTCCGGGTTCCCCTGCCGGATCATGACCCGGAGATCCCACTGGGCGACATCCGCTAGCTGGCGCTTCGGACTTCGGCCCTTCCTTTGGCCCGGGAACCGACGGGCGGGACCAGACGTTCATCCGGTCGGCCGGTCATCAAGTGACACACCAACTGACAGATTGTCCTACCATCTGGTCACCAGTGAACTTCAGGAGGCAGCAGTATGCAGGTCGTCACGCTTGGCACCGGAAGTCCGATTCCTGATCCGAACCGGGCCGGTCCCGCCACCCTGGTCCGGGCCGGCGGCCGGGACTATCTCTTCGACTGTGGTCGTGGCGTCCTGATGCGGGCGGCCGGCACCTTTTCCGGCCCGGCGGCCTTTGCCGTCGTGTTCCTGACCCACCTGCACAGCGACCACACCACCGACCTGAACGACATCATCACCATGCGTTGGGCCATGTCCCCGTTGGAGAACCCGCTTCCGGTGGTCGGGCCGGTCGGCACGGCCGGACTGGTGGAGAAGACCCTGGCCATGTTGGACACCGACATCTCCTACCGCCTCGCCCACCACGCCGACCTGAACTGGCAGCCCCCGGTGGAGGTCACCGAAGTGGAAGACGGCGAGGTCTACAACGCCGGCGGGGTGCGGATCCTGGCCGCCCCCACCGACCATGCACCGGTGCATCCGACCGTGGGCTACCGCATCGAAGCCGACGGGCAGGTGGTGGTGATCGCCGGTGACACTGTTCCCTGCGAGGGACTGGACCGGCTGTGTCAGGGAGCCGACGTTTACGTCCAGACGGTGATTCACCGCACGGTGGTCGAGTCGGTTCCCATGCCGAGGTTCCAGGACATCCTGGACTACCACTCCGACATCGCCCAGGCGGCCTCGACCGCCCAGCGGGCCGGGGTCAGGAAACTGGTGATGACCCACATGGTGCCGGCGCCCCAGCCGGGAGCAGCCGACGAGTGGGTGGACATTGCCGCTACGCACTTTTCCGGCGACATTGTGGTGGCCGAAGACCTGATGACGATCGAAGCCTGACGGACCCCGGTCGCCAGTCGGCCGGGCCGGCGTCAGGTGCCGGTGGAAATGTCCGAGAGGACGTCGGCGAGCCGGTCGAGTTCGGCGTGGGTGTTGAAGTAGTGAGGCGATGCCCGGACCACCACTTCGGGCCGCAGCGGGCTGGCATCGAGCAGGGCGGCCGACAGCTGTGAGGTCCACACGCTGATGCCCGAGAGGCCGCACCGGCGGGCGATGTCGTCGGATCCGGTGCCCTCGATGGAGAACGTCACGATGCCGGACCGGACCGTTCCACCGTCATGGACCGTCAGTCCCTCCAGGGTGGACAGGCTGGTCCGGAGATATTCGGCCAACTCCTGTACCCGTTCGGCGATGGCGGCCACGCCGAGGTCGAGGGCGTGGCTGATCGCCTCGCCGAGGCCAAGGATGTTGGCCACCGGGGCCTCAAACTCCATGAACCGGTCGGCGCCGGTCGCAAAGCGGTAGTCGGTGCGGTCGATCCATTCCGAGGACCGACCGTCGGTGCCAAGGGGTCGCAGCCGGCGGGCCAGGTCGTTGTGCACATAGAGCAGCCCGGTGCCCCGGGGAGCCCGCAACCACTTCCGCCCGGTGGCGGTCAGGACATCACAGCCGATCTCACCCACGTCGACCGGGAGCTGTCCGACGCTCTGGCAGGCATCGAGGAAGAACGGCACGCCGGCCCGACGACAGGAGAAGCCGATCTCGCCGACCGGGTTGACCAGCCCGCGGTGGGTGCCGACATGGGTGGCGGCCACGAGGGCCACGTTGTCGAACGCCAATGCCAACTCGAGCGCCCCGAGGTCGATGGTCCCGTCCGGTTCGCTGGGAACCACGTCGATGGTGGCTTCCACCGCTTCCGCCACCCGCAGCAGGCCGATGTAGTGGCTGTCGTAACAGAGCCGGTCGACGAGGATCCGTTTGCCCTTTTCGAATCCGCCGCACAGGGCGAACCCCCAGATGGCCCGGGTCCAGCCTTCGGTGTCCGATCCGGTGATGGCGATCTCGCCCGGATGGGCGCCGAGCAGGGCGCCTGCCACCTCACGCACACCGAGGAGCTCGGCCTCTACCTGCTGGGCGGCCTCGTAGCCGCCGTGCCGGCTTTCGCGTTGGAGATGGGCGACCACCGTGTCCACCGTGGCCTGGCGGGGGAGGGAGGCGCCGGCACTGTTCAGGTGGATGCCTACCGAACAACCGGGAGTGGCCGCCCGTTCGGCGTCGACATCGATCACGGTCGTCCACTTTCGCCGGAGAAGGTCCCTGTCCGCGTCATGGCATCGACGCTACCGTCTCGGGAGTGGCATCTGGCCCTGGTTCCCGTCGTGTCCACCGGCCCGGATCGCTAAGGTCCGGGCATGGAGGATTCGGGAACCGGGCGGGAGCCCAACTGGGATGAAGCCAGCGCCGACCAGGACCCTTTCGTCGAGTTCGGCCGCTGGTATGCCGCCGCCGAGGAGGCCTTGCCCAGCCCGGAGGCCATGGCCCTCGCCACCGTCGGACCGGAAGGGAGGCCATCGTCGCGGATGGTGCTGCTCAAGGGATGGGACGACGACGGGTTCGTGTTCTTCACCAACTACGAGGGCCGCAAGTCGAAGGAGTTGGCCGAACGGCCCGTGGCGGCCCTCATGTTCTACTGGGAACCCCTCGGCCGCCAGGTCCGCATCGAGGGCCCGGTGACGAAGACCTCCCGGGAGGAGTCCGATGCCTACTTTGCCTCCCGGCCGAGGGTGAGCCAGGTCGGTGCCGTCGCCTCGGCCCAGTCCCGGCCGATCGAGGACCGGGCGACCTTCGATCGACAGGTCGCCGAGGTGGAAGCCCGTTTCGCCGGACAGACGATTCCCCGACCGGCGCACTGGGGAGGATGGCGGGTCACGCCCGAACACTTCGAGTTCTGGCAGGACGGAGAGTTCCGGCTCCACGACCGTCTGGTCTATGACCGAACGCCCGATGGCTGGTCCCGGATGCGCCTGCAACCCTGAACCGTCGGAGTCGGGAGGAGTCCTTGGTGCCGCCGGGAGGCGCTACCCTCGGGGCATGGATGATCACACCACACTGGTCGAGGGCCTCGTGGCCCAGCTTCTGGCCGAGATGGACCCGAAATCCACGCCGGTGGCCGAGTTCCGTGGCCGGCAGTTTGATCTGGGTTTGGCCTGGATTTCCTTTCCGGAAGGTTCGGGTGGTCTCGGCCTTCCCCCCAACCTGCAGCGCCTGATCGACCGGCCCCTTTCGGCCGCCGGCGCCGCACCGATGGGCTCCCGGGAGTTCTTCGGACTGACGATGGCCGGCCCGACCGTGGTCACCCACGGTTCGGACGAGCTCAGGCAACGCCTGCTCCGTCGGACCTTCACCGGAGAAGAAGCCTGGTGTCAGCTGTTCAGCGAGCCGGGCTCCGGGTCCGATCTGGCCGGACTGGCCACCCGGGCGGTCCGGGATGGTGACGAGTGGGTCATCACCGGACAGAAGGTGTGGAACACGCTGGCCCACATCGCCGACCGGGGCATGCTGGTTGCCCGGACCGACCCATCGGCGCCGAAGCACAAGGGACTGACCTACTTTGCCCTCGACATGCACGCTCCGGGCGTGGAGGTTCGTCCCCTGCGCCAGATGACCGGTGAGGCCGAGTTCAACGAGGTCTACCTCACCGAAGTCCGGGTACCCGATGCCGACCGCATCGGCGACGTCGGGGAAGGCTGGCGGGTGGCCATGACCACCTTGTCCAACGAGCGGACCACCATCGGCGGTGGGGGCGGGGCCCCGCCCCGGGGCTCGGGTGCCATCGCCGAGGCCATCCGGATCTGGCAGGAGGAATGCCCGGAGCAGACCGCCGTGGACCGGGACCGGATCATGCGCCTGTGGGTGGAGGCGGAAGTGCTGCGCCTGACCAACATGCGGGCCAGCCAGAACCGCAAGGCCGGCAATCCGGGTCCGGAAGGCTCGATCGCCAAACTGATGTTTGCCGAGAACAACAAGAAGATCTTCGAACTCTGCGTCGACCTGTTGGGCCCGGCCGGTCTGGTCGGCTACGACTTCACCATGAAGCGGGCCGAAGGGCTGGGTCTCGTCGGCCCGCCGGGTTCGTCCCGGAAGATGTTCCTCCGGTCCCGGGCCAACTCCATCGAAGGTGGCACGTCCGAGATTCAACGCAACATCCTCGGCGAGCGGATTCTCGGCCTGCCCGGTGACGTTCGGGTGGACAAGGCCCTGCCCTGGTCCGACGTTCCCCGCAGCTGATCTTCCGGCCACCGGCACCATGACCGACGCCCTGCACTTCTTTGGCCTGGAATCGATGGACGACGACCATCACTGGCGGATGGAGGTCGTGCCGGAACTGACGACGCCCGGCCACTTCCTCTTCGGAGGCTGTGGCCTGGGAGCCGGACTGGCCGCCCTCGAGGCCGCCACCGGGCGCCAGACGGTGTGGGCGACTGCCCAGTATCTGTCCTTCGCTCCAACCGGGGCGGTGCTGGACCTCGATGTGCTGGTGGCGGCCGCCGGCAAGCGGGTGTCTCAGGCCCGGGTGGTGGTCCGGAGCGACGACAAGGAGATCCTGACGGTCAACGCGGCTGTCGGATCCCCGGGGACCCTCGACGTGGACCAGGTCTGGGTCGATCCCCCGGACGTGCCCCGTCCGGAGGAGTGCCCGCCCCGGCGCCTGCCCGACTATGACCTGCCGTCGATCTTTGACCGGATCGACGTGCGCCTGGCCCATGGCCGGACCTTCGAAGAGTTGCGTTCGGGCGCCGCCTTTGCCCCGTTGCCGTCCAGTGCCCTGTGGGCCAAGGTCCCCGGCCATCTCGATCCTTCGGCTGCCACGTTGGCCATCTTCGCCGACTACCTGACCGGGGCGGTCTCGCAGTCGGTGGGTCGGTCGGTCATGTCCCGAAGCCTCGACAACACGTTGCGGGTCGTTCAGCTCGAGACCACCGAGTGGGTGCTGTGTGAGAACCGGATCCACTCCGTCGTCGGTGGTCACGCCGAAGGGAACGTCTTTTTGTGGTCGGAACGTGGGACGCTGTTGGCCGTGGCCAGCCAGTCCATGAGTGTCCGGCTGTGGGAGCAGTAGGCCGAAGCAACGGGCCATCGGCTCCCATCCGGGAGTCGCCAAACTTTCGTCACGATCTACGCCGAGTGTCCATCCTGAAGGAGAAGTCATGAAAATCAGCACCATGCTCAGCTATGCCGGCGGCTTCAAGAAGGCCGCCCAGGAAGTTTCCGAGATGGAAAAGGCCGGTCTCGACCTTGTGTGGGTCGCCGAGGCGTACGGGATGGACAGTCCCAGTCTGATGGGTTACCTGGCGGCGCTCACCGAGAAGGTTGAGATCGGCTCGGCCATCCTGCCCATCTACACCCGGACGCCCACGCTCATCGCCATGACCGCCGCCGGGATCGACCTGCTGTCTGACGGCCGGTTCCACCTCGGTCTTGGCTCGTCGGGCCCCCAGGTCATCGAAGGTTGGCACGGGGTTCCCTTCACCGCCCCGCTGGCCCGGACCCGGGAGATCATCGACGTCTGCCGGAAGGTGTGGGCCCGGGAGGCCCCCCTCGAGCATCACGGCACCTACTACAACATGCCGCTTCCACCGGGGGAGGGTACGGGCCTCGGCAAAGCCCTCAAGATCATCGGCCGGCCGGTCCGGCCATCGATCCCGATCTGGGTGGCGTCCCTGGGCGAGAAGAACGTGGCGTTGACGGCCGAAGTGGCCAACGGCTGGATTCCGATGCTGTTCATTCCCGAGCGGGCCCATGAAGTCTGGGGTTCGGCGTTGGCGGAGGGCAAGGCCAGGCGGGATCCGGCCCTTGGGGAGTTGCAGGTCACCATGGGTGGACTGCTGGCCATCGGAGAAGGGCCGGAGATCACCGCGTTGCGGAACCTTTCCCGGTCGATGGTGGCGCTCTATGTCGGTGGCATGGGGGCCAAGGGCAAGAACTTCTACAACGACGTCGCCTGTCGCTACGGCTTCGAAAAGGAAGCGACCGAGATCCAGGATCTCTACCTGAGCGGCAAGAAGCAGGAGGCCGAAGCGCTCGTGCCCGACGAACTGCTCGAGTTGACGTCTTTGTGCGGGCCGGCGGGTTATGTCGCCGAACGCATCGCCGCCTTCAAGGAGGCGGGAGTCACCCACCTGCAGGTGGCGCCGGTTCCCCAAGGGGACCAGACGGCGGCCGAACTGATCGGCCAGGTCAAGGCGATGATCGGCTGAGGCAGGACGACCGGACGCAAGGACCGGTCGGAGGATGAGGGCTCAGCCCTCGGCGACGAGGTCCCTCGCCGGCAGCAGTGCATCGAGTTGGGCGGCCATCCGCTCGATCTCCTCGGCGTCGTAGTAGCTGCGGTCAAGCGTCAGCGTGAGCTGCTCCTGCACCAGGGCCAGCGCTTCTTCGGCCGCAGCGGCGGCGTCGTAGACGGAGAAGAGGCGGGCCTGCATGGCCTGAGCGGAAACGAAGCGGGTGCCCCGTTCCTGGGCTTCGAGGGGCAGGGCGCGGAGTTGGTCACCAGGAGTCACGCGGACGTCATCGGCAGTTCCCTGATCCAACTTGACCGGCTGGTCTTCGTGGCTCGTCGTCTCGTCGGCGTTCGTCATTCTTCAAGCCTCCTGATCGTAGGAACGGTCTTGTCTGTCTGCCTCCATTCTACCGGAGGGTGTGGCATCCCATCCGTCAGCCACGGCAGGTTATGAAGGGGTGGTCGTCCCCGGGCGCCGTCAAAGGCGGCCGGGGGTCCGGGCGTTCGCCGACCGCGGCGGCACCGGGCGGTCTGCGGTCTGCGAAGATGAAGGACTGCGCAGGTCCCGAACGGGAAGCGTGCTCGTGGCAACGTGGAGCAAGGAGTGACAAGTGGAGACAGCCGACGTGGCTGGGGAACGTCCGGGTTCTGCCCCGGATGACGGCGTGACGGGGGAGGAAGACCGCCCGGAGATCACCGAGGAAGAGCGTTTCGAGGTCCTCCGTCTGGCGGTGGAAGGAACGACGACCGACGAGGTCCGACAGGGTCTCGGAGTCATCTCCGGACCGGTTGCCCCTTTGCCGGCAGCCATCATCAACGGATTGAACGCCCTGCGCAAGCAGAAGGATCCGCAGCAGGCGCTCGGAAGACCGCAGTACCGGCCCGTCCTGCCCTTCGTGGCTCTCGGCATTGCCGACGGCTGCCTGGCCCGGACCATCGAGACCCTAGGCGACCACGCGGACGACCCGACCCGGGAACAACTGGTGGAGGCGCTCGACGTGGTGCGCGAAGAGTTCAGCGACCGTGTGATCGCCGTCATGCTGGCCCACGTGGCCTCCGAGGACATGGAGGCGTCCGACCTGTGTTTCGATCTGGTGACAACCGACGAGCGTTATGGCCTTGTTGGACTCGAACGGGATGGCGGCCAGGAACGTCGAAGTGGCGGGAGCGACCAACCCATCATCGCCGAGTCCGGGGCTGCCGACGAGGTCAGGACGGCCCGCAAGGCTCGCCGGCAGAGGGAAGCGGCCGAACGCAAGCGCCAGCAGGAAGTTGCCCGGAAGGCCGCCGAGCAACTGCGGGCCAGCCGCAAGAAGGAGCGGTTGGAACACGGCCAGGCCGTCGTCGAGGCTCCTGACTCCGACCGGGAGTTGGTGCATGTCAGCCGGAAGGTCTCGCCCGACGCCCGCCGGCCGCAGCTCTCACCGGTCGAACTCGACGGATTCGACCCGGACGATCCGTGGATGTCGGCCATTGTGCTGTGCTTCATACCGTTCGACGCCGACGATCCCGAGGCGCCGACCGGTGGTGGCAAGGTCCGTCCGTGCGTTGTGGTGGCCGGATCCCCAGCCCACCTGCTGGTCCGCGCCGGGTACTCGGCCGGGGGTGTGAAGAGCCGTGACTGGCGGGCGGTTCCCCTGACCCATTGGCGGCGGGCCGGACTGACGCAGCCGACCTGGATCGATATCGAGAAGGTCGTGGTCGAGCGGTCAGGGGACTTCGCTCCGGTGGGGTGGCTCTCGGCGCCTGACTGGAACGCCCTCTGGTAGCTGGGCGACCCCTCAGATTTGGGGACAACCCGGGACGAATCATCAATTTTGGTGAATCACGCGGTTGCGATCTGTGGTTTCATTGCAGAAGTGGTTGGACGTGTGGTACTCCGCTCTGCGGAACAGGCGACCGATGGCTTGACCGATGACTTGAAGGTGCAGCGAGCGTGCGTTGGCCTGACCATGGAAGATCGCCGAGGCGGCGGACCGAGGCAGAAAGGTTGTGAGTGGTGAAACGATTCTTGAAGGGACTGGGGGCGGTCGCTCTCGGAGCAACGCCGATACTGGCTCTGGGCGCCATGGCGGGATCCGCCGGGGCGGTCCAGTCGGCGGCGGCGGTGTCGGCTGGCGGAACGACGACGTGTCAGGCCATTGGCAAATACCTGTTCTCGCCGAGTCTGACCAATGCGGGAGTCGTGACGACGATGTCGATCAAGGTCTCGCTGAAGAACTGTTCGGGCAGCGCCCCGGTTTCGGGAGGCTCCCTGTCGGCGACGGCAGCGACGTCCACGGCGCTTCCACTGACCTGTGGTTCGTTCCTGAATGAAGGGGTCCTGCCGACGGTGACCGGACTGATCCGCTGGAGCGGCAGTGCGGGCCCGGTAATGCCTTCGGCCGTCACGATCGCCGGAGCCAACAACTTCACCAACCTGAGTGGCTCGAACGAGAACCTCGTGAGTGTGGACCTGCCCACGGCGATCAGTTCGGGTTCGTTCTCGGGCAGCGGAAGCAGCGTGACCTTCGCCAACCTGCTGTCCAAGTTGACGAACTCGGCCCTGGGTTCGAAATGTGGAGCCGGATCAACCGGCCTGAAGGGCTTTACCTTCGGGACGGGTTCCCTGTCCGGCACGGTAACGGTGACCGGAGCGGCATCATGAGGAGTGGAACGGTGAAAAAGAACCTGTTTGGAAACAGCGCCCGGTGGATCGGGGCTTCGGTGGCCGCCGCAGCGCTGGTCGGTGGCTTCCTGGCCCTGCCGGCCGGTGCGGTGACGTCGGCCCCCTACAAGACGCTGACCACGGTGACGTCGTCGGCCCACAGTACCGTCACCGGAGCGCCCCTCAGTTACTCCATCTCGGTGATTGCCCGGCCATCGTCGATCGCCGTGCCCACCTACGGACAGGTGACGGTCTCGGGCGTGACGTGCGACGGCGGGAGCAACGTGTTCGCCCTGAACGGGTCGAACACGGTCTCCTGTGCCGTAAGTGGCGGGTTGACGCCCGCCCAGGCCGGTGTGGTTTCGGCGACGTACGTCGACACTGTCGATGGCCAGTACCGGTCCAGCACGGGAACGTCCAACCAGGTGGTCAACCCGGCCAGGTCCACCACCACCTTGACGTCCTCGGCCAACCCTTCGAAGACCGGTGAAGGGGTTTCCTTCACGGCCAGCACATCGGTGGTGGCACCGGGCGTCGGTGCCCTGACCGGAGCGGAGACATTCACCGGCGTGACCTGTGACGGAGGCAGCAACGTCATTGCCGTCAACGGCAGCGGGCAGGCCACCTGCTCGGTCTCGGCCGGGCTGCTGGCAGCCAACTCGCCGGTCATCGTGGGCGTGAGCTACGGAGGGGACCCCAACTTCGCCACCAGCGCCAGTTCCGTGAGGCAGATCACCTCCCAGGCGGCCACCTCGGTTGCCGTGACGGCGTCACCGAACAACTGCAGTGGAGACATCTGCGCCCTGCAGCCCAACACGGCGGTGTCGTTCACGGCGTTGGCATCGTCTTCGGGAAGCGACGGGGGGACCGGCGTACCCGCCGGGAACGTGACGTTCTCCATCGTTCCGGCCGGCGGCAACCCCCGGCAGTCCCTTCCTTGTGACGGCGGGACCAACACGTTTGCCAACGGCTCGGCCACCTGCACCATCGCGGCCGGACTCCCGTCGCTCGTGTACTACACCGTCACGGCGACGCTGAGCGACCCCAACTACGCCGCCAGCACCGGCACACTGTATGAAGAGACCGGCCAGACCGGCTCAAACATCTCGGTCTCGGTTCCCAAGGGGTTGACGGCGGGCGCTTCGTTCCCGATCACGGCGGTCGTCACCCCGGCGGCGGGAAGCGGGCCGACTCCCTCCGGTGTGGTCGAGTTCTCGGTGTGCGGGAACAACAACCAGTACGGCTGCCAGGGTGGTACGGCGACGCTGGATTCGACCGGAACCGCCACCTTCACCGTGGGTGGCGGTGAGTATGCCGGGTACTACCGCTACTACGCCAACTACCTCGGTGACGGCAACTACCTGCCGGCGACGGCTCCGAACCGCCTGTTTCTCGTGGGCAAGACGCCGACCCAGATCTCGGTCTCCTCGACGAGTGCTCCGGCCATGGACGGCACGGGGATCGGCTTGACGGCGTCGCTTACGGTGCGGGATGCCAGCGGCGGAGCCGGCGGCTCGACGCTGGTGGGTCCGCCGACCGGAGCGATGACCTGGACGATCACGGACCCGTCTGGCGCATCGTTCACCTGTCAGGACGGCAATTACCAGGCCCTCAACAACGGGATCACGGACCAGGGCGTCACGACCTGTTACCTGCCGGCCGGAACGCTGACGGCTGAGGGTGGAGTCACGACGCTCTACCGGGTAACGGTGAGCTACTCGTCGGACGGCAACTACAGTTCGTCGAGCTCCCGGTTCCAGCAGGTCGTCGTACCCATGATCAGCTGATCAACCAACCGATTGCGATGTGAAAGAGTGCGCACCCCTTTTGGGGTGCGCACTCTTTTTGTCCCGGTGCATCCGTGATTCTCTCGCCGAGGTGTCTCGGCAATTCGTTCCCTACCGCGTGCACCGGTCAACGGCACGTCATCACCGTTCGCCGGGCGCCATGCCCGTCTGATACGGACAATGATGGGAACTTCGGGGCCTGGTGGTGTTTGGACCCGCCAGTCGGAGGCCCATGAGGCAGATCTTGCCGCTGGCCCTGATGCGTGGTCCGGTCGTCGCCGGACCATGTCCATTAACGGTTCCCCGTCGGGCACTCCCCGAATGATCCGACGGGGGCGGTTCCTGGTCTGCTGCGGTCTTCCGCTTCGTCTGCCCGGAGACCCTGGTGCCGGGTGGCGTCTGCGGTGGCAAGGGGTAGCTGTCCGGAGCTGTTGCAGCGTGCAGATGGGCCCTCCACGGAGTCGATTCGTTGGGTATTCCGACGGCCGCTCCTTGTTGCCGGTGTTGCCACCGGCCGCCGTTGCGGTCAGGAGCGGTCGCAGAGTGGTTTTGGTCGCTGGGTGAAGCGGTTCTCCCCGGGTTGCGGGGAGAGGCCCGTCGGTCCCGTCAGTTGGTTTCGACCCGGTCTGGTTCTGTCCCTGGATCTGACTCTGGATCTGACGTTGTGCGATGAGCCCGGTCTGGTCTTGATGCGGGCACGCCGGGTAACAACGACGTGGGGTCCCAGGCGACCGGCCGTCCGGCTGGGGTTACGCAGGTGTTTCGGCGCCGGTGACCGCTCCGGCTTGTTCCCGGGTTCCTGGCGTTGTTCATTGATGCGGTCTTCCATCGATGCCAGCCCCGGGGACCAGCCAGGTCCTTCCCCGGCAGCTCTCTTACGGCAGCGCGGGGCGAATCCTGGGTCGGCGGCGTTCCCGGTTTCCTCGCGGGAGTCCTATCCTGGGGCGATTCCGGACATTGCCCGACAACGGGGAACCCCGAGGACTCATCTCCGGTCGGAGTCTCCGGAGCGCTTCAGTCCGAAGCCCCGCCCGAAGCCTCAGCGGGGAGACTCAGTCGTCTAGACGGATGCCGTTGATGGCGTTGGCGGCCAGATCAGGCTGGCCTGCCACCGCCTGGCGGATGACCTCAAGGATCTCGTCCCCGATCAGCTCGTGGCGGCTGAGGAGAGCATCACGCAGGGCCTCGACCACCGACCGGTTGGCCTCGAGCATCCGCTCGACGGATGCCTTCGACTCACCGAGCAGCCGTTCGACCTCTTCCCGGCCGCTGTCGGTGCCGAGCACCTTGGACACGATGCCGCCGGACGGGTACTCGAGTGCTGCGGCCGAGATGAGCGAGTCGCCCATGCCGAGTTGGCCAACCATCTGACATGCAGTGGTGGTGGCGGCCTGGAGGTCACCGGCCACTCCTGACGAGGCCTCACCGAAAAAGAGTTCTTCGGCCACCATGCCGCCGAAGGCGATGTCCATCAGGGCCCGGATCTCCGACTTGGTCTTGGTGAACCGTTCCTCGGTCTCGCTGTGACTCAGGAGACCAAGCGCCTCCTTGCGCTTGATGATCGTCAGGATCTCCAGCTTGCGCCCCTTTCCAACCAGCCACGCCACGGTGGCATGTCCTGCCTCGTGGGTGGCGATGGTGCGCTGCTCGGCCTCGGTGTAGTCCACCGGCTGGGCCAATCCGATCTCTTCGGTCATCTTGGCGTGCAGCAGGTCGTTCCAGGAGAACCGGTCCGCCCCCCGACGAAGGGCCCAAACCAGCGCCTCGTCCATCAGGTGCTCGATCATGACGGGTGAGTATCCCGCCGTCATGGCCGCCAGGGTGTCGAGGCGCTCGTCGTCCCCAACTTCATCTTCGTGGGCCTTCTTGGCGAGGTAGTAGGCGATGATGTCGCGTCGGCCCGGTCGGCTCGGGAGCCCGAAGTAGATGGTGCGGTCGAAGCGCCCGGGTCGGAGCAGGGCGGGATCGAGATCGCCGGCCCGGTTGGTTGCTCCGATGATCAGGATGTTGGCCGTAGCGACCGCTGGTTTCTTCAGATGACGGTGGCTGGGCAGCCAGCCGTTGAGGAAATCGATCGCCATGCCCTTGATGCGGGCGGAGCGTGGGGTCTGGTCGAACGACTGGAGTTGCACCAGGAGTTCGTTGACCACTCCGGGAACCCCTTCGCCGTGCTGGCCACCCTGGCCGCGTGCTCCGCCGATGGCATCAAGTTCCTCGATGAAGCCGATGGCGCCACCGTCTCGCCGGGCATAGGTGCGCAGGGCCTTGAAGTAGGCCCGGATCTTGCGGTTGGTCTGTCCGTAGAACATCGACTGGAACGCCGATGACGAGACGAAGAGGAACGGCACGCCGGCCTCGGCTGCCATGGCTTTGGCCATGTAGGTCTTGCCGGTGCCCGGTGGGCCCTCGAAGAGCACTCCCTTGCGGGGCGTGCCACCCATCTGGTCGGCGAAGGCCTGATGGGAGAGGAACAGGTTGAGGGTTTTGGTCACTTCCTCGACCAGTCCGTCCGAACCCCGGACGTCCTCCAACCGGACGTTGATCTCCTCCGGCCGGTAGAGCACGTGAGGCGACCGTCCGGCACCCATCATCGGGACCACCATGACCAGCACGAGCACCACGATCAGGGCCATGGCCGGCAGGAGGGGCTGCAGGGAGGGCGGAAGGTGGGGAACGGGCCATGTGGCGTGGGGAGCCAGCAGGTCCTTTCCGGCCAGTACGAGGGCGATGATTCCGAGAACGACAGCCAGTCTGGTCAGTTTGGCGGCCCGCTTGCGCTCGCGGTGGGCTTCCACATCCGACGTGTCCCGCCCGGCCACTCCTTGGCGATGGAGCGATGCCAGTGCTCCCGAGGCGGGCTTCAGGTGGGTCCGCCGGCGACGATCCACGAACTCTCCGGCTCTGACGGTTTGCGGTCCGTTGTCAACCCGCGGTCCGTCCGTATCCGACGCGACGCCATGATCCATGCCTGCACCCTCACCTCTCGTACCCCGACGCTTCTTCCGGACGGATGAAGCGTCGACGGCCCACTTGCGATGAACATGCCCCTCAAACGTTGTCGCACCTGCGGCCCGGCAACGTTCCTCTGCTCTGCGCGCGACCTTAGATCACTTCTAACGACAACGCGGTGAAATCGTTTCAGCCAGCGGTCGTCGTGGTGCTTGCCGGATGGGTAGTCGCCGTCGCCGGTGTCGTGGTGGTGGTCGGATCGGTGGCCGAGGTTCCCGAGTTCCCGTTCGAGGGTGCGTAGGTCGTGCCTCCGTAGGACGAACCCGAGGAGTAACTGCCGGAACCCGAGTAGGTCTGGGAGTAGGCCGACTGGGGCGTCGGGAACTCCCGCACGTCAAAGTCCGAGAGGACGGTGGGGCAGAGGGAGGCATCGACCAGACTGCAGACCTCCACGGCGACGTGGACCGCGAGGCCTTCGGTGACGTTGGGGGTGATCTGGGGGAAGAGGATCGACCCAGTCACGGCCTGACGACCCCCGGAAGCCGCCAGGCTGCCGATGGCGCCGGCCGCATCCTTCACCGAAGCGATGTCCGGGGTCGGGTTCGCTTCTGCCTCCCCGGTTGGTGGCGAGGTCGGGCAGTGGGCCTCGTACTTCTGGAACGAGGCCACCGAGAAGAACGGGCAGACCATCCCGACCCCCGCCGAGGTACCGGTGGTGTCGAACTCGGCAAACACTCCCTCCGTTCCCGGAGCGGGCACGCCGGCCGTGGGCGGAGAAGGATCGGTGGACGGGTACACCACCAGTCCGAGCGCCCCGACGCTTCCTACCGTGGCCGTGGTGGCCGTCGGCGTGGCCGAGGTGGTCCCACTCGAGCCGGTGGCTCCACTGGTGCCAGAGGCCGCGTTGGCAGCGGAATTGTTGATGGTCTGGGTGCAGGACCAGCCCACCGGGCCCAGAACGGTGTGGGTGCCGTCGGTGTAGAAGGCGACCTTGCCCACCAGGGAGGTGGGAATCGGTGCCAGCAGCACCGTTGGTTTCCATCCCGTGGTGTTGGCCGGAGCGCCCGAGGGGGTGGTGCAGGCCACGACGGGAAAGGCCACGGCGATCTCTCCGTTGGTGGGCACCGTGGTCGACGGGGATGACGGTGCCGCCGGGGTTGTCGTGGTCGCCGCCGAGCCGATCAGGGACGATGCCCCGCAGCCGCCCAGAATCACCGACGCCATGGCCAGTGGCACCAGCGCCAGGGAACCTGGGCCACAACGATGCGTCCGGCGCGCGGGAACCTGCCGACAAGAGGTCATTGCCGAAAACCATACGACAGGAGCGTTGCGCAACGGCGGTCCCTCCCGGTGGGGGCCGGAATCGGGGACGGACGCGACCACCGGGCCCGGGGCAACGATGCCGGGAGGATGTGCCACCGCTTGGCTAGGGTGCCATTCGTGCTGCGGATCCATGCCTCAACCGACATTTCCGCCCTGGCGGGACGGTTGGGGAAACTCTGGGCCGAGCCGCCTTCCGATGTCTTTGCGCCGGAGTGGTTGGCGGTGCCTTCCGAGGGGATCCGACGATGGCTCTTTCTGGAGTTGGCCCGGGTGCTTGGGGCGACGGAAGGTCGGCGGGACGGGATCGTCGCCAACGTCAACAAGAACTTCGCCGGTTCACTGCGTCAGACGGTGATCGCCTCGGCCCGGGGAGAAGAAGTGGAGGACCGATGGGCCATCGAGCGGCTGGCCTGGTCCCTCATGGCCCTCGCCGAAGAGCGGTCCGATGATCCGCTTCTCGCTCCTTTCCTCCGTCGTTCTACGTCGGACTCCCGCTACGCCCGGGCCCGGCGGGTGGCCGACCTGTTCGACGGGTATCACCAGCGCCGGCCCGGGATGATCAGGTCCTGGCATGACGGGCGCGAAGTTGACGGGGTCGGGAACAGGCTGCCCGCCGAGTTCCGATGGCAGGCCCATCTGTGGCGCCTGGCCCGCCAGCGCCTCGGCCAGGAGAGCCCGCCCGAACTGTGGCCCAGGTTGGTCGGCGATCTTCGCTCGGGTCGCGTTGAACCCGAGCTTCCGGAGCGCCTCGTGTTCTTCGGGTTCGAGACCATTCCCAGCGGACAGTTCCTTGAACTGGCTGAAGCACTAAGACCTGACGTGCACTTCTTCCTGGTTGCTCCGACCCGGATCAGCGGGGAGAAGTTCCACGAGTGGGCTCCCCTTCCCGCCGGAGGCCGTCGGCTTCGCACACAGGAGGAGTGGTCGTCCCACATTGAGCCGCCGCTCCTTCGTTCCTGGGGCCGACAGAGCCGGGAGACCGGCCTGCTTCTGGCCGACTCGACACCCGGCCAGGCCACCGCGTGGCTGCCTCCCGAGGTTGGAAGCGGGCCCTCCACGTTGTTGAAGAGACTCCAGACCGACCTGGAGGACCGTCGTTCCCTGAAGGCCGATTTCCCCCTCAAGCCGGATGACCACTCGGTCCAGTTCCACACCTGCTTCGGTGCCACCCGACAGGCCGAGGTGATCCGCGACGTCATTCTCCACCTGCTCCAGGATTCAGACGGAGCGCTGCGGGAAGACGACATCCTGGTCGTCACGCCGGACATCAGGCGTTTCGCCCCGGTGATCGAAGCGGTCTGGGGGTCGACAGCCCCAGGCACCCGGTTCGCCGTGACGACCCCCGACGCCGAGGAGGACGACGCACCGGCGTTGCGCTACCGGATCAACGACCAGGACGTGAAAGACGAAGACCCGGTCATGGCGGCGATCTCGGCCCTCCTCGGTCTCCTCGGAAGCCGCTTCGACGTGAACGCCTTGCTCGAGTTCCTGGCGCTACCCCCGGTCAGTCGAGAGTTGGAACTGTCGGACGACGACCTGGCCACAGTGGTCGAGTGGGCCCGTGAACTCGAGGTCCGGTGGGGCCTCGATGGCCACCACCGGAAGCGCTTCGGCCTGGCGGAACAGTTGCGGGCGAACTCGTGGGCGTTCGGTCTCGACCGGCTCCTGATGGGGGCGGCGGTCATGGACGGAGACCACGTGACCGTGGGCGGCATCGCCCCCTTCGGAATTGAGGGGTCCGACGTCGAGATGGCCGGCCGGATCGCCGAAGCCATCGGCCGCCTGGCGGAGTTCGTGCAGTTTGCCGAACAGGATCATCCCGTCGACGAGTGGATCGACTCCCTGTCTGCCCTGGTCGGGGCCGTCATCGGAACCGGTGAAGCCAGGGCCAACAGCGGGCAGGCGGTCGACGAACTGTTTGCTTCCATCCGTTCCGCCGCCAGCTTCGAGCCGGCGGCCCCGCCGGCCAGCTTCGTCGATGTGGTGAAGCTGGTGAACGAGCGACTCGACGGCCAGTTCGGTGGATTCGGGTTCTTTCGGGGTGGGGTGACGGTCACGTCGCTCAAGTCCCTGCCGTGGGTCCCGTTCCGGGTCGTCTGTCTCCTCGGCATGGACGAGGCCTCTCTCGCCGTTTCCTCGGGATCCGGAGATGATCTGGTCGCCGCCACACCGCTGTTCGGCGATCCCGACCCCCGGGCGTCCTTGCGGGCCAACTGTCTGGCTGCGGTGTTGTCGGCCCGTGACGTCCTGGTCGTTGTGCGGGACGGTCGGGACGTTCGGACCAACCAGGAAGTTCCCCAGGCGGTGATCCCTTCGGAGTTGTTCGATGCCTGCTCGTCTCTTGTTGAGGCGGATGATCCTTCAACGGTGCGTCGTCGCCTGGAGCGCGTCCACCCCCGCCAGGCCTACGCCCGCTCCAACTTCCTGCCCGAAGAAGGACCGGGCGGGAAGGTGTGGAGTTTCAGCCGCCGTGACCAACGGGGAGCCGAAGCCCGTCGGAACTCCAAGGTGTGGCCGGAAGATCTAGTGGGAGAGCCCCTGCCTCCGGACAAAAGCAACGTCATCGAGCTTGACGAGTTGCAGTCGTTCCTGCGTAATCCGGTGGCTTGGTTCTTCCGGCACCGACTTGGGGTGAGGCTTCCACAGGAAAGCGAACCCCTGACCGGGCTTCTCCCGGTGGCCCCGACCGGACTGGAAAAGTGGAAGGTCGGTCAACGTCTCCTCGAGGCCCGGCTGCACGGCCGGAGCACCGAGGAGTGGTGGGAGCATGAGCAGGCACTCGGTTCGCTCCCTCCGGGTCGCCTGGGCCGTGAGCTGAAGGGAACGTTCACGGCCACTGTGGACGCCATTGTGGGCGAGGCCGACCGCCTCGGCTATGACGCGGCACGGGTGGTGGCCCAACGGGTCGACGTCGAACTGGCCGACGGGACCCGGGTCGTGGGATCGGTCGAGGTTTCGGGACCGGATGGCCGGCACTGCATCGTTCCGACCTTTTCCAGGTTGCGGCCCAAGAACAAACTGGGCGCCTGGCTCTCGTTCGTGGCGCTTGTGGCCGACGATCCCTCTTCGACCTGGTCCACGACGGTCATCGGCCGACACGAAGACGCCAACTCAAAGTTTGCTGCGACGTCGTATGCCTTCACGACGGAAGATGAAGGGCCTGACCGGTGTCGGGAAACGGCCCGGGAGGCACTGGAGAACATGGTCGGTTGGTATCGACAAGGACTGCGCGAGCCGGTGCCTTTCTTCCCGAAGACCTCGTGGGCCCTCGTCGCCGACCAAGCCATGGAAGGTGATTGGAACGGCGGAGGATCGCAGGTCGGTGAGCGCAACGGTCCGGGGATGGAACTCGCCTTCGCCTCGACCGACCTGTTGGACATGAGGCGGCGGCCGGTTCCCTCGGGCGATCCGGGCGATCCGGGCCAACCGGGTTACATGGATCATGTGGCCAACGCCATCTGGGGCGCGTTCAACGGTTTCGACGGAGTTGCCCAGGACCTGTCTCCCGTCCCGACCCCGGCTCCGCCATCCGACCCTGATGTTTCCGGCGGTGCGGGTTGATGGGTACGCCGGAGCGTGGCGACGCAGTCAAGGTGTTCGATGTCACCGCCCCCCTCGTCCCGGATCTGACCGGCCGGCTGTTCATCGAGGCCAGTGCCGGGACCGGAAAGACCCATGCCCTGTCGTCCCTCGTAGTCCGTTACGTGGCCGAGGGCCACGTAACGGCCGATCAACTGTTGGTGGTGACGTTCACGAGGGCAGCGACCAACGAACTGCGGTCGCGGATCCGCCAGCGCCTGATCGAAGTGGCCGATCTACTGGAGCTTTCAGCCGGTGCTTTGGCGACCGACGATGGGCCGGAGAGTGGCGACTCCCTGGTCGGATTCCTCCGTCAGGGTGATCCCGATGACGTGCGCCTCCGAAGCACCCTCCTGAGGGATGCGGTGGCCGATTTCGATGCCATGACCATCACGACCATCCACGGCTTTGCCCGCCAGATCCGCAGCTCGCTCGGAGCCGGGAGTGGACTGGACCCCGAGGCCACGCTGGTGGAGAACAGCAACGAGATCATCGACGAGATCACCTCGGACGTACTGGCCACCGAGTCGGTGGAGTCAACCAGCCCGGGGGCATCACTTCCGACACCTTCGAAACTGGCCGGCGAGGTCCGGACCCTGACCCAGCGCCCCTACCTCGGGATCGCCCCCCGGTCAGGGAACCGTGCGTCACCCGAGGCGCAACTGATGGCCACCCTCGTGAAACGGGCGCGGAATCTGATGAAGGAGCGACGGGACCTCGATGGCACGGTCAACTTCTCCGACCTGCTGGATGACGTCGCCCGGGTGCTGAAGGAGCCGGAAGGAGCCCAGGCGGTAGCGGTGGTCCGGAATCGGTACAAGGTGGCCCTCATCGACGAGTTCCAGGATACCGACCAGGCCCAGTGGGAGATCTTCAACCACTTGTTCGGTCAGGACGCCGGTGACCACACGCTGGTGACGGTTGGTGACGCCAAGCAGGCCATCTACAGCTTCCGGGGAGCCGACATCGACACCTACCTGACGGCCCTCGACGCAACCGAACCATCGGATTTGCTGATGCTCCAGACCAACTGGCGCTCGTCGGGCGAACTCCTGGCGGCCCTCGAGGTCCTGATGCGGGGTTCGATCTTCGGTGACCGGCGGATTCCGTTCACGTCGGTCGACGCGGCACCGGCCAATGAAGAACTTCGACTGACCACCGACGAAGGCGCGGCCCTGCCCCCGCTTTCCGTGCGGGTGGTCGTCGATCCGGATCTCAAGACGTCGAACAACGGCCATCTCTACGCCTCTGACGTGGAGCGCTACGTGGTGGCCGATGTGGTGGGCCACGTTCGTCATCTGCTGGATCACGGCCGGGTGGCCGAAGGTGGGGAGAGTCACGGCGGAAGCCGGCTCCACCCGTCGGATGTGGCGGTCCTGACCCTGACGAGGGCGGAAGCGGCCGAGATCCAGCAGGCGCTCGTCTTCCAGGGAATTCCGGCCGTCACGTCCCGGCCGGGCAGCGTGCTGGCATCGGACGCCGCGTTCCAGATGAGGGCGTTGCTGCTGGCGTTGGAACGGCCTTCGGACCGGGTTCGGGCGCGCATGGCGGCCCTCGGTTGGTTCTTCGGACGCAGTGCCGAAGCACTGGATGCCGCCAGTGACGCCGACATCCAGCAGGTGCAGGACCAACTGGCGGTCTGGGCCCAGCTCTTCGTCGACCATCCGGTCGCCCAGGCCTTCGAGATCATCGCCCGTGAGTCCAGGGTGACCGAGTACGTGTTGGCCCGGGCCCGGGGCGACCGGAACCTGACCGATCTCGAGCATCTCACCGAGTTCCTCCACGCCGAAGTGCCCGGGGGTCGGCTGAAGCCGGCCGGACTGCTGGCGCTCCTCGAGAAGGAGCCAGCCGGGGGGGAAGAGGGCGACGGGGACCAGTCTTCGGACGTGGTGAGTCGACGGGTGGAGTCCGACACCGAGGCAGTGCAGATCATGACCGTCTTCGGATCCAAGGGTCTGGAGTTTCCGGTGGTGATGGTTCCCACCCTGTGGAAGTTCAGCAGCGGGAAGGTTCCGAAGGTCTTTGTCGACCCGGAGACCGGCGAAGTGATGCTGGACGTGTGGCCCTCCGAGAAGAAGGACCGTTGGCCGGAAGCCTGTCCGGTCAAGGAGGTGAAACATCGCGCCAACCAGGCCAGGGTCCGTTATCTGGGCGAACAGATGCGCTTGCTGTATGTGGCGATGACCCGGGCGCAGGTGCACGTGGCGGTCTGGTGGGGAGCCACCCGGGACTCGGGTTCGTCAGCGCTGAACCACCTGCTCTTTGGCCGGGATCCCGAGACGGGCGCGGTCGATGCAGGAGTGATGACCATTCCGAAGGTAGGTTCGCCGCAGAACGACCGGGTGGTGTCGTGGCTGGCCGAACGCCTGGGCGATCCGGTTGCCGTCACCGAAGTGGCGCCACCGCCGGAGGTGCCGACCGATCCCTGGCAACCACCGGACGAGGGCCCGTCGGTGGGCGGACCAGGTGATGGCCGCACACTGGAAGTCAGGCGGTTCACGGTCAGTCCGGACCGGACGTCGTTTCGCTGGTCGTTCTCGGCCCTCACGGGTGACGACGATCACGCCGAAGTGTTGCGGGCCGGAGACGAGCGGACCGAGGGCGAAGTGGTCGACCGGGAGAACGGACCGGACGCGGATGCCACCCAGGGACCGCAGTCGGCCCTCGCCCTTCTGCCGGCCGGCCCGGAGTTCGGCGAGACGGTTCACGCCGTCCTCGAGCACATCGACTTTTCGGCCGACGACCTCGACGCCGAGGTGAGGGCCCGCATCGACGAACAAGGCGACAATCTGGATCTGGACGGCGGGTGGCCCGGTTCGGCGTCCACGAAGACCGGAGCACAGCTTCTGCAGGAGGGACTCGTGCAGGCTCTCCGGACGCCGCTTGGCCCACCCGCTGGCGACCGGGCGCTGACGGCGTTCACCTGGGCCGACCGACTCAACGAGGTCAGGTTCGAACTCACCCTGGCCGGAGACGGGTCTCCGGCCAACCTGTCCCGTCTGGCCACCGTGGTTGCCGACGGTCTTGACGCCGATGATCCGTTCCGGGAATGGGCCCGCCACCTGGCTCGGGGGGACCGGAATGTGGTGTTGGCGGGACACCTGAACGGAAGCATCGACCTCGTGCTGAGGCGAAGGCGCAATGACGGCTCATGGGTCTATCTTGTCGCCGACTACAAGAGCAACCGGCTCAACCGGGCCCGGAGTGCGGTCAGGTCCGGCGATTACGACCGGGCGGCGATGGCCCGTTCGATGGAGGAACACGACTACCCGCTCCAGGCCCTGATCTACTCGATAGCCCTGCACCGCTATCTCCGTTGGCGGGATCCTGCCTACCAACCCGAGCGCCAACTCGGCGGTGCCCTGTACCTGTACCTCCGGGGCATGGGCGGGCCGGACACACCCAATGGTGAAGGTGTCTTCCACTGGGCGATTCCCCCGGGACTTGTGGTCCAACTCAGTGACCTGCTGGAAGGAGGGGAGGAGTGAGGAAGTTGGAGGCGCCCCATGTTCCGGCCGCGGTGCGGATCCTTGGCACCATGGGCGGGCCAGGCGTTTTCGATGCGTTCGACATCCAGTTTGCGGCGCTCATGAAGCGTCTGGCGCCCGGTCTCACCGATGATGCCCTGTGGGTCATGGCGCTGGCAGCCCGGGCGCCGCGTCTCGGCAGTGTCTGTCTCCGCCTCGACGACTCTCCGGAGACCTCCGCCCGCCCGCCGGAGGAGTGGCAGGCCCTGCTCTTCCCGACGGGCCTGGTGGCCACACCGTCCGAGGCCCATCGGGTGCCCCTCCGGCCACTCGTCCTCGACCACAACCGCCTCTATCTCCACCGATACTGGGTCCATGAGACCCGGGTGGCGGACGAACTGGCCACCCGGGCGGCCAGCCGTGGCGTCACCGACGGGGTCGACGAACTTCTTGGAGAGCTCTTCGAACCCGAACACCACGAGCAACGGGCCGCCGCCCGCCGGGCCCTGACCGACGGGCTTTCGGTCATCGCCGGCGGGCCGGGCACCGGCAAGACCCACACGGTGGCCCGCATTCTGGTGGCGGCCCTGCGACGCGCCCAGGAGGAAGGACACGACCTCGACGTGGCGCTGGTGGCTCCGACGGGGAAGGCGGCCAGCCGGATGGGCGAAGCGGTGCGGAGCGCCGTGGTCCAGCTGCAGGAGTCCGGCGTGGTCGACCGCCCACTGGCGGAAAGATTGGCGGCGCTCGAACCCTCCACCATCCACCGCCTGCTGGGTTCCCGTCGGGGGGTGCACGTCCATCACGACCGACGAAATCCGTTGAACGTCGACCTCGTGGTGGTGGACGAAACCTCGATGGTTGCCCTGCCGTTGATGGCCCGGTTGCTCGACGCCCTTCCGGCCGAGGCAGACCTGGTGCTCGTCGGTGATCCGTTCCAACTCACCAGCATTGAAGCCGGCACCGTGATGGACGACATCGTGGGTCCCGCCGGCCGGGCCACCGCGGCACGCCTTCTCGAGTCCGATGACCGGTGGGAAGGGCCGCTGCGGGATCGGGTGACGGTCCTCACCGCGACCCACCGGTTCGCCGACGACTCCGGGATCTTCCGCCTGGCGGAAGCCGTGCGGGCGGGAGACGCCGGCGCGGCCCTGGCGGTGCTCGAGAATCCATCCGATGACCTGGTGTGGATCGAGCCGGGCGACGAAACGGCAACCGGGCTGATCGACGCCGAACTTCTTGCGGCGGCACGGTTGATGGTGGAGGCAGCCCGGGCCGGCGAGGCGGCGGAGGCAATCGAGGCCGCCTCGAGCGTCAAGGTACTGGCCGCCACCCGGATGGGACCGGGGGGAGTTCGGGAGTGGAGCGAGCGGATCAAGGAGATGGTGAAACCGGACGTCGCCCGATCCGGTCTCCAGCCACAGTGGTTTGCCGGCCGACCGGTTCTTGTGACGGGCAACGACCCCGGCAACCGGGTCTTCAACGGGGACGTGGGCGTCACGGTGGCGACCCCGGACGGAGGCCTTGCGGTGGCCTTCCCCGAGGCCGACGGGGAGTGTCTGGTCGGTACGTCACGGCTCGCCGACGTCGAGGACTGGTACGCCATGACGATCCACAAGAGCCAGGGATCGGAGTTCGACCACGTGGTGGTCTCGCTTCCCCGGGTTGATTCCCGGGTGCTCACCCAGGAGTTGCTGTACACCGCGATCACCCGGGCCCGGCGCCGACTCACCGTCGTGGCTTCCCGGGAGGTGCTGGAGAAGGCCATCGAACATCGGGCCCCCCGGGCTTCAGGTCTCGGGGAACGGCTGTGGGGGAGCGAACAACGTGCCTGAACCCGCCAAAGTGGCTAACTTCTGTCCATCGGTTTGGACCAAGGAGACGTCGTGATCAACGAAACCGTCAACCAGCACAAGATCGTCCTGGACGAGAGCGAGATGCCCACGGCGTGGTACAACATCGTCCCCGACCTGCCCTCGCCGCCTCCGCCGGCCCTGCATCCCGGCACGCTCGAGCCGGCCGGTCCCGAAGACTTTGCCCCGCTCTTCCCGATGGACCTGATTCTCCAGGAGGTGAGCCAGGACCGCTACATCGACATCCCCGGCGCGGTGCTCGACGTCTACCGCCAGTGGCGTCCGAGCCCGCTCTTCCGGGCCCATCGTCTGGAGCAGTTGCTCGATACCCCGGCCCGGATCTACTACAAGTACGAAGGGGTCTCGCCGGCCGGCTCCCACAAGCCCAACACCGCGGTGCCGCAGGCGTACTACAACGCCAAGGCCGGCGTGAAGCGCCTGACCACGGAGACCGGAGCCGGCCAGTGGGGGACCGCCCTGTCGTTCGCCTGCGCCCTGTTCGGCCTTGAGTGTGAGGTCTGGCAGGTGGGTGCCTCCTACGACCAGAAGCCCTACCGCCGGCTCATGATGGAGGCGTTCGGCGGCAAGGTGCACCGCTCGCCGAGCGAACTGACCGAGGCCGGACGGGCCATCCTGGCCGCCGATCCGAACAGCCCGGGCTCGTTGGGCATCGCGATTTCCGAAGCGGTGGAGGTGGCCGCACCCGATCCCGAGACCCGGTACGCCCTCGGCTCGGTGCTGAACCATGTCCTGATGCACCAGACGATCATCGGTGAAGAGGCCCTCCTGCAGCTGGCGAAGGCCGGCGAGAAGGCCCCGGACCTCCTGGTCGGCTGCACCGGTGGTGGCTCCAACTTCGGTGGCCTGGCGTTCCCGTTCCTTCGGGAGAAGATGGCCGGCAACATGAATCCGGTGATCCGGGCGGTTGAGCCGGCCTCGTGCCCGTCGCTCACCCGGGGCGTCTACGCCTACGACTTCGGCGACACGGCGGGGATGACCCCATTGATGAAGATGCACACGCTCGGCCACCAGTTCATGCCCGATCCCATCCACGCCGGTGGGCTCCGCTACCACGGCATGGCGCCGCTGATCTCCCACATCTACGAACTGGGCCTGATGGAGGCCATCGCCATTCCCCAGATGGAGTGCTTCGCGGCGGCCATGCAGTTCGTCCGGACCGAAGGGATCCTCCCGGCCCCCGAGCCCACCCACGCCATCGCGGCGGCGGTGCGGGAAGCGCTGGCCTGCAAGGAGACCGGCGAAGAGAAGGTGATCCTCACGGCCCTGTGCGGTCATGGTCACTTCGACCTCGCCGCCTACGACTCCTACCTGAGCGGACAGATGCAGGACGAGGCGGTCAGCGATGCCCGCTTCGCCGCCGGGCTGTCCACCATCCCGGTCGTTCCGGCCTGATCGGTTCGACCCGGATGGCTCAGATGCTCCGGCCCGTTCCCGCCCAGTAGGGATCCCGTAGGAGCCGCTTGTAGAGTTTCCCGGTTTCGTGCCGGGGCAGGGAGTCGGAGAAGTCGATGGTCCGGGGGGCCTTGTAGCCGGCGAGTGACTGGCGGACAAAAGTGATCAACTCGTCGGCCAGGGCAACGGATGGCTCACGTCCGCCGGTCAGCTGCACGACGGCCTTGACCTCTTCACCCATGTCGTCGTTCGGAATGCCGAAGACCGCCGCGTCCTCGACGGCCGGATGGGAGGTCAGGACGCCTTCGATCTCCGCTGGATAGATGTTGACGCCGCCCGAGATGATCATGTCGATCTTGCGGTCGGAGAGGAACAGGTAGCCGTCTTCGTCCAGGTAGCCGATGTCGCCCAGGGTGCCGACGCCGGGGGCGAGGTGCGCCACCTCGGTCTTCTCCGGAGCGTTGTGGTACTCGAAATCGGCCCCCACGGTGCTTTTGAAGTAGATCTGGCCGGATACGCCCACCGGAGATGGCTGGCCATCGTCGTTGATGATCATGAGTTCACACGTCGCCGTCGAACGGCCGAGGGTACCCGGCCGCTCCAGCCACTCCGGGCTGGTGACGTAGGTGAGAAAGCCACCCTCGGTCCCGCCGTAGTACTCGCTGATCACCGGTCCCCACCAGTCGATCATCCGGGCCTTGGTCGGTGGCGGGCACGGGGCGGCACCATGGACCACGTTGACGAGCGATGATCCGTCGAAGGCCGCCTGGGTCTCTTGGGGAAGTTTCAACAGCCGGACGAACTGGGTCGGCACCAGGTGGAGGTTGGTGACCTGATGGCGGTCGATGAGTTCCAGCAGTTCGGCTGGATCGAACTGGCGGCGCATCACCACGGTGCTGGCGCTGCCCAGCAGCGGAAAGACCGAGAAGGCCCACTGGGCCGAGTGGTAGGCGGGGCCTTCGAGCAGGCTGACCCCATCGGTCGGGATGCCGAGCAGGCCCATGGCGCTCTGGGCCACCAGTTCGACCAGCGCGAGGTCCCCTCCGGTGGCCGAGATCCCTGAACGCACGCCTTTGGGGAATCCGGTGGTGCCCGAGGTGTAGAACATCGGTCCACCGCCGGACTGGTCCGTCGGCTCTTCAGTGGATTGGCGGGCCAGAACCGACTCGAAGGACTCGAAGGTTGCGGGCAGACCGGAGTCGGAAGCGATGACCCAGCGGAGCGGACACCCCTCGAGGCCCTGGCACGCCTCGACGGCGACCGGGAGGTAGTGGTCCTCCACCACGAGCGCCCTGGCCCCGGAGTCTTCCAGCACGTAGGCCAACTCCGTCCCCACCCAGTGCCAGTTGACCGGGACCACGACGAGACCGTTGTGCATGGCGGCCACCATGACCTCGAAGTACTCGCGGCGGTTCTGGGTCATCAGGGCCACGACGTCACCGGTGCGCATTCCGGCCGCCCGGAAGGCATGGATCGTCTGGTTGACCCGGTCGTTGAACGCCCGCCAGGTGGTCGATCCCCGCTCGTCCACCAGCGCCACGTCGTCGCCCTTGCGCTGGACGATCTTCTCGATGATGTAGGCCATGGACGGACATGTTGTCACGACCTGTGGCCCACGACGTGCCCACCGCCGCCGGGCTTCGAGGGCCGTAGGTCGGCCCGGACCCCGGTCAGTCCGGGTGGCTGTCGGACTGGGCGAGCTGCTGGATCCAGGTGGCGTACATGTCGGCGTAGCGGCCACCTTTTTGGACCAGGTCGTCGTGGTGGCCGACTTCGATGATTCGGCCGTGGTCGACGACGGCAATCCGGTCGGCCCGCATGGCGGTGGAGAGGCGGTGGGCGATGAGGATGGCCGTCCGGTTCTCGAGCAGCACGTCGAGGGCAGCTTCGATCTTGGTCTCCGACTGCAGGTCGAGGTTTGACGTTGCCTCGTCGAGGACCAGGACCCGGGGATGGGCCAGGAAGGCCCGGGCCAGGGCGATCAGCTGGCGTTCACCGGACGAGAGGGTCTGCCCCCGCTCGTGCACGGGAGTCTTGAGGCCGTGGGGCATGCGTTCGATCACGTCGGTCAGGCCGACCCGCTCCACGGCCTCCCAGATCTCGTCGTCGGTGGATTCCGGGCGGGCGAAGGCGATGTTGTCCCCGATCGTTCCGGCAAAGAGGAAGGGCTCCTGGGGCACCACGCCGAGTTGGCTGCGCAGCGAGAACATGGTGACGTCCCGCAGGTCGTGGCCGTCGATGGTGACCCGGCCGTCGGTGGGGTCGTAGAAGCGGGTGACCAGCTTGGCCAGGGTGGACTTGCCGGCCCCGGTGGGTCCCACGAAGGCGATCGTTTCACCCGGTGCGATGACGAGGTTGATGTCTTCCAGCACCAACCGGCCCGGTCGGTAGCCGAAGGAGAGGTGTTCGAAACCGATGGCTCCATTGATCTCGGGCAGCACCTCGGCGTTCGGGCTCTCCATCACTTCGGGGTCGGTGTCCACCAGACCCCGGAGCTTGATGATCGACGACTGGCCCTGCTGGTAGGTGTTGTACTGCTGGACCAGCAACTGGATGGGCTGGAAGAAGCGGTTCAGGTAGAGGAAGAACGCCGTCAGGGCGCCGAGGCTCAGGGTGTGGTGCAGCACCATCTCCCCGCCGATGCCGAGCAGGACGGCCTGGCCCAGGATCCCGAGCGCCTGGGTGCCCGGCCCGTAGATGGCGTTCACCCGTCCGGTGTAGTTGTTGGCCGTGCGGTAGTCGTGCACCACGTTGCGGTGGTGCACGACGTTGTGGCGCTGACGGTTGTGGGCCGTCACGATGCGTACCCCGTGCAGGCTCTCCGACAGGTCGGCCAGCACGTTGGCGATCCCGTCGCGGACCCGTTCATAACCCTGTTCGGAAGCCCGGGTGAACCAGATGGAGGCCCCGACCAGGGCCGGGACGATGAGCAGCAGGGTGATGGCGGCCAACGTGACGTTGGTGGTGAAGAGGATCACCGAGATGACGATCATGGTGAGGCCCTGGATGGCCAGCTGGGAGAGCCCGTCCTGGAGGAGCTGCTGCAGGTTCTCGATGTCGCTGGTCATCCGGCTCATGATGACGCCGGCCTTCTCCTCGGTGAAGAAGGAGAGCGAGAGGCGTTGCAGGTGGGCGAAGACCTTCACCCGGAGGTCGTTCATCACCCAGGCGGCGATGCGGCCGCTGACCATGACCTGGAAGCTCTGGGCCACGGCGGTGACGGCCACACAGACCAGGTAGGCGGCGGCCATCCAGACCACCACCGAGAAGTGGAGGTGGCCCGGTGACATGCCGTCGTTGATGGCGATCTCGGTGAGTTTCGGCCCGAGTTGGCCGACCACCGAGATGACGACGATGAGGAGGGCCGAGAGGGCGAGCATGCCCGGATACTTGGCGAGGAGAGTCCAGAGCGACATCCGACGCAACTCGCCCTCGTCGGCCCGCTGGGCGAAGTGGAGTTCGGAGGGAACCTGCTCGGGCTCGGATTTGAGGAGCCGGTCCACCCCGGACTGCAGCTCGGACGGGATGCCGGCGAACGGCAAGCCGGGGGCCGAGGGCCGACCGAAGCCTCCGGGCGCACCGCCCGGTCCGCCTCCGAAACCACCTCCCCACGTCATGGTGCCACCTCGAGCGCTTCAGCCTGGGCCAGGATCTCGGCATAGAGCGGCGTGGTCGCCAACAGTTCGGCGTGGGTGCCATCGCCGACGATGCGCTGGTTGTCGAGCAACACGACCCGGTCGGCGAGCGAGATGGTCGACAACCGGTGGGCCACGATCAGCGTGGTGCGTCCCTCCATCTGCTTCTTGAGGCTGGCGTGGATCATCTGTTCGACCTGGACGTCGATGGCGCTTGTGGCGTCGTCGAGGACCAGGATCGGAGGATTGAGCAAGAGCGTCCGGGCGATGGCGATCCGTTGCCGCTGGCCTCCCGAGAGGGTGTAACCCCGTTCACCCACCACCGTGTCGTAGCCCTGGGGCAGTTTCTCGATGAACTCATAGGCCCCGGCGGCCCGGGCCGCCGCTTCGATGTCGGCCCGGGACGCCCCGGGCTTCCCGTAGGCGATGTTGTCGCGGACCGAGACCGAAAAGAGGAACGGCTCGTCGAGAACCACGCCGATGTTGTCCCGCAGGCTGTCCTGACGGAGTGACCGGACGTCGTGGCCGTCGATCTCGACCGATCCGTGGCGAACGTCGTAGAAGCGGGTCAACAGGCGGGCCACCGTCGACTTCCCGGAACCGGTCCGACCGACCAGGGCGACGGTCTCCCCGGGTGCGAGGTGCAGGTTGAAGTCGGCCAGCACCAGCGTTTCAGCGTCTTCCTGGTAGGCGAAGTCCACGTGGGAGAACCGGACGTCCCCCCGACAGTCGGTGAGGCTGATGGCGTCATCGGCATCCACGACGGTGGGCGTCTCGTCGAGGATTTCGTAGATCCGCTCGGCCGAGGCGGCGGCCCGCTGGCCCATCATGATCAGCATGCCGAGCATCATGAAGGGCGCCTGCAGCATCAGCAGATAGGCGTTGAAGGCCACGATGGCGCCGATCCCGAGATGGCCGTGGACGATCATGTAGCCACCGAAGAGCAGCACGAGGACCAGTCCGACCTGGGGCAGGTTCTGCACCAAGGGCGTGAACCGGGCCCGGAGGTCGGCATCTTTGATGTAGCCCCACTGCACCCGTTCGGCCGCATCGGCCAGGGAGCGGAGTTGCTGCTCCTCGGCGGCAAACGACTTGACGACCCGGACGCCATTGACGTTCTCGTCCACGATGGTGGCGACCTCGGCCAGTCGGGCCTGGATGATCCACGAGACGGGAAACATCGACTGGCGCATCCTGACGCCGGCGAAGTAGACGAAGGGCATGGTCAACATGGCCACAAAGGCCAGGGGGACGTTGATGGTGAGCATGAAGATGAAGGCGATCACCGCCATCGAGCACTGCACCAGGATCAGCGGTGCGAAGGTCATGTACATCTGGACCGACCGGATGTCCGAGTTGGCCCGGGAGATCAGCTGGCCGGACTGCACCCGGTCATAGAAGGAGAACGACATCCGGGTCAGGTGCTCGTAGATGATGTTCCGCAGGTCGTACTCGATGTCGTAGGCGGTGCGGTAGAGGAGCATGCGGGCGACGTAGCCGAGGACAAGGCCGGCGATCCCGAGTCCCACGGTCCACCAGACGTAGGAACTCAGGGCGACGCTGTGGTGCTGCAGGGAGTTGGTGATGGCCTTGTTGAGGAGGTTGGGAATCTGGACCGCCACCACGAGTCCGAGGAACGACAACACCAGTGAGGTTCCGAACACCTTCTGGTGGGCCCTCATCACCGGGAGCGCCCGGCGGATCCAGGACAACGACCGGTCGGGATCGATGGTGGCCGCCGGGGCCTCGGAACGGGCTTCGATGGTCAGGGGTGCGTGTGCGGTCACTTCGCTCCGATCCGCAGTCTGAGGGCCCGCCGCCAGGCGGCGAGTCCTGTGAAGGCGGCGTGCCGGTCGGCGGGATCCGGGAGGATCCCGGAGATCTCGTGCAGGCGTTCGTGGACGGCGGCGTCGGCCTCCCGGAGCACGGTGGCCCCGGCCGGGGTCAGGGCGTGGTCGACCCGGCGGCGGTCGGTCTCGTCGTGCCGTCGTTCAATGAGCCCACGGGCGACGAGGCCGTCGACGACGGCGGTCACGGTGGGTGGGCGAACGGCCAACTGGGCCGCCAGGTCGGAGGAAACGGCCGAGTTCCCGTCCAGCAGACCGAGGATCCGGTACTGGGGGAGTGTGAGGTCGGCCGCCGCGATGCCGACCTCCACCTGTTTGGCCAACCATGCCACCGTGCGTCCAAGGGTGGCGCACTCGTCCCCGGTTACTTCGTTTCTCACATAGTTAGATTATCGAATGATCTCCCGACGTCGTCCATGCAGCAGACTGGGCGCATGGATGTCGTCTGCCAACGGACGCTCGACGAGCTGTCACCGGGTGAGCTCCATGCCATCTACCGGCTGCGGTGCGACGTGTTCGTCGTCGAACAGGAGTGCGCCTATCCCGACGTGGACGGGATCGACGCCCTCCCCGGGACCCGCCACGTCTTCACCGGCGACGGGGTCCTGGCCTACCTGCGCTGGTTTCCCGAAGGCAACTCGATCCGGATCGGACGGGTCTGCACCCGGGAGCGGGCCCGGGGACAGGGCCTGGCCGGCGGGTTGATCCGGTGGGTGATCGCCGGCCACCAGGACCGGACCTTCGTCCTTTCGGCCCAGTCCCATCTGGCGGACTGGTACGGCACCTTTGGCTTTGTCCGCTCGGGTGAAGAGTTTCTGGAGGACGGTATTCCCCACGTCCCCATGACGCGTCAACCCCCCGGTGTGGGCCCGGGGGGTTGAGGGGTACCTGTGAGGAATCTTGCCCTTCGGGAGTTTCCCGACCGGCCGGACGGGGGTGTTCCGGCTGGCGGGGCAAAGTTCCTACTACACACCCTGTCCCACGAGTTCGGGTTCGGACAGGGCCGAAGGTCCTATCTCGTCGTCGGATTCGGGTTCGACCACCACGCTGGGAAGGATGCGGTCCAGCCACTGCGGGAACCACCAGTTGGACCGGCCCAGCAGGAACATGGTGGCCGGTACCAGGGCCATGCGGATCAGGAAGGCGTCCATGAAGATGCCACCGGCGAGCCCGAGACCGAACTCGCGGATCGGACGCAGGCTGCCCAGAATGAAGGCGCCGAACACCAGGATCATGATGAGGGCGGCGGCGGTGATGGTCTTGCCGGTGGTGGCCAGTCCGTCCCGCACGGCCTGACGGTTGTCGCGGGTCTTCTGGTACTCCTCGTGGATGCGGGTGATGAGGAACACCTCGTAGTCCATCGAGAGGCCGAAGAGGATGGCGAACATCATGACCGGAAGGAACGCCTCGATCGGCCCGGGTCCTCCGACCTGGAAGAGGCTGCCCAGCCAGCCCCACTGGTAGACGGCAGTGAGGATCCCGAAGGCCGCCCCGATGGAGAGCAGGTTCATGACCGCCGCGGTGATCGGGATGACGATGCTTCGAAAGACCACCGCCAGCAGCAGGAAGGACACCAGGACCACGAGACCGATGAACAACGGAAGCTTCTGGGTCAGGACGTTGGCGAAGTCGGTGAAGAAGGCGGTGGTTCCGCCGATGTACACGGTGGTGTGGGTTCCCTCCACCACGGTGGGAACCGTGCTGGTGCGGAGTTCTCCGATCAGGTTGGTGGTCGCCGAGGACTGGGGTGACGTTGTCGGGTAGACGGTGATCAGGGCGACCTGCTTGCCGTCCTTGGCGTGGAAGACCACCGGTGGCACGACGCTGGCCACTCCCGGTTGACGGCCGATGGCATTCGTCAAGGCGGTCAGGGTTCCCGGCGGCACCAGGCCGGCGTGGACGGCCACCACCTCGAGAGGGCCGTTCGTTCCCGGCCCGAATCCCTGGGCCAGAAGGTCATAGGCCGTGCGGGTCGTGGTGCCCTTGGGGTCGTTGCCCTGGTCGGAGATGCCGAGGCGCATGGAGAAGAAGGGAACGGTGGCCACGAGGACGATGGCCAGGGCAATCAGTGCCGGAACGACCGAACGGGCACTGATGAAGTCCGCCCACTTCGGCCAGAAGCCGGACGTGGTCTTGCCGACAATCTGCGGCCCGGAGGTGGCGAGGGACTTGCGTTGCTTGCGGGAGAGGACCCGTGGCCCGATGAACCCGAGCAGGGCCGGCAGCAGGGTCAGGGCGGCAAACATGGTGAAGGCCACGCCGATGGTGGCGGCGATGGCCAGGCCGTAGAGGAACGCCACGCCGAGGGCGAACATGCCCAGCAGGGCGATGCAGACAATGATGCCGGCGAAGAGGACGGCCCGTCCCGATGTGTTGACGGCGTTGACGACGGAGTCCTCCATCGACATGCCGGCGATCAGGCCCTGCCGGTGACGGGTGAGGATGAAGAGGGCGTAGTCGACGCCGACCCCAAGCCCGATCAGGCCGACAAGTTCGATGGAGAACACCGGCATCTTGATGACGTTGCTCAACAGTCCGATGATGCCGATGCCGGTACCGAGCGAGGCGAGGGCCGAGGCCAGTGGCAACGCCATGGCGAAGACCGACCGGAAGACGAGGAAAAGCACCACGGCCGCCAGGATGATGCCGAGACCCATCCCGCCGAACGACGGTTTGGCCGCCTGGGCGGCGATCTGGCCGGCCACGGCCACCTGGAGGCTGGGCGTGGCCGGGGCGGTTGCCGTCTTGACGAAGGTTTGGGCATTGGCCGTCGATTCGGCGTTGGCCTGGACGTCGAAGATGACCGTGGCGAATGCGGTGGTCTGGTTGGCGTTCACCTGGTGGACGCCGAGCGGCGAGTAGGGACTGATGTAGCCCGTCACATGGGGCAGCGTCGCCACCTGGTCGAGCATGGCGGTGATGGACTGCTTGACCGAGGGATCGAAGACCGAAGTCCCGCCGGTCGTGTGGAAGACGATCTGCTCGCGGTCACCGGACTGGCTGGGTGCCGACGACTGGAGAAGGTTCTGGGCACGCGCCGAGGGGGTGTCCGGCACCGAGAAGGAGTTGCTGTAGGCGGTGCCGACCACACCGGACGCCAGCTCGGCCCCGACGAGGGCGAGGAACCAGAGGACAACAACAAGAATGCGGTGGCGGACGCACCAGGTGGCGAGGGCCTTCACGGGGGAGATCTCCTTGGCGGGATGGCGGCGGGTTCCCCAAGGTTACCGTGGCCGTTTCCCGGGCCGTTCGGAATCGGCCAAGATGAAGAGGTGGAAAACGACCGACTGGTTCCCCTCGAAGGATCTTTCAACTTCCGCGACCTCGGTGGCTACCGGACGGCATCTGGCCGGGTGATCCGGGAGCGGACCCTGTTCCGCAGTGACGCCCTGCACGACCTCACCGCCACCGACGTGGCGCTTCTGGCCGATCTCGGACTGCGCACCGTGATCGACCTGCGCACCGAGCGGGAGTTGCTCCGCACCGGACGGGGTCCCCTCGAGCAGGAAGATGTCGCGTTCTTCCATCTTCCGGTGATCCAGGAGGGCGGGACGGGAGAGTCGGTCGGAGCTCCCGAGGAGACCGGCGACGACCTGGCGCTCCGGTACCTCTGGTATCTCGAGGTGGGTGGCGACGGGCTGGTCCAGGCGCTGCGGCTGCTGGCCCGCGAAGGCTCCTATCCCTTGGTCTTCCACTGTGCCGCCGGCAAGGACCGCACCGGTATCCTTGCGGCGCTGGTGATGGAGATCCTCGGGATCGCCCGGGACGAGATCGTCGCCGACTACCTGATCACCGAGAGCCGGATGGAGCACATCATGGCCCGGTTCCGCACCGAACGTTACGCCCAGGCGATGGCGGCCATTCCCGCCGTGAGGTTCAGCGTGCGGGCCGCATCGATCGAGGGATTCCTGGACGGTCTGGCCGAACGGTACGGGGGAGCCCGGCAATGGGCGCTTCACGCCGGCCTCGGGTCGGACGATCTGGACGCCATCTCCGGGACGCTGCTCGCGTAGGGCGCAGCCCGGCGTTCGGTCGTAAAGTGTCGACCATGGTTCGGGATCTACTGGTCGTTGTGCTGGTCATGGGCACCATGGTGCTGGTCGGCCTCATCGTCCTGGCGTTCGTGATCTGGCGCAAGATCCACCGCAGCTGGACGGCGTTGCGGACCCACGGTCTCGTGGTGGCGGCCTCCTCCCTGGCCGGATCGAAAGCGCCTCGACACCCACTGCACCAGGAACTTTGGCGGGAGGTCAACGGTGCCCACGCGGCCCTGACGACGGCGATGCAGCATCAGGTTCCCCTGGCCGACCTTCCGCTGCTCGGCCAACAACTCGAGCGGGCGGCCGTGCGTCTCGACCCGACGCTCCGTACCGACGCCAATCCGTCAACGGAAACCGTTCGTCAGGTCGCCGATCTGGTGGCATCGGCCAGAGAGATCCGGTCGGCGGCCGAACGGTCCCTGTCCGAGGTCAACCGCCAGGAGATCGACGACCTCCGGTGGGCGACGGCCCGGGAAGCCCTGGCGCTCGATGCCGGGCTGGCGACGATGAGACCGTCAGGAAGCGAGTTCCTGTTCGATCGCTCCCACGAGGACGTCCAGACCCTCCCCGAGTAGCTCCTCGGCAATCACCAGCGGTGGCAGGAGGCGCACGACGTTCCCGTAGCTGCCACACGAGAGGGTGACCACACCCGCCTGATGACAGGCGCCCACGATCCGCTTGGCGGCTGCGGCGTCCGGCGACCTGCCGTCGGCCTCGACGATCTCGATTGCCATCATGGCGCCCCGACCCCGGAGGTCTCCGAGCCGCGGCGAGTTGATGGCTCCGAGCCGCGCCTGGATGGTGGCCCCGATCTTCCGGGCGGCGCCGGCCAGGTCCTGTGACTCCATGATGGCGATGGAGGCGAGGGCGGCGGCGCAGGCCGACGGATTGCCACCGTAGGTCCCACCAAGTCCACTGGCATGGACGTGATCCATGATCTCGGCCCGACCGGTGACGGCGGCCAGTGGCATGCCACCGGCCATGGCCTTGGCCGTCGTGATGAGGTCCGGGACAACCCCTTCGTGGTTGCAGGCAAACCAGTCGCCGGTGCGACAGAACCCGGTCTGGATCTCGTCGGCGGTGAAGAGGACGCCATTGTTCCGGCACCATTCGGCGATGGCGGGGAGGAACCCGTCGGCCGGAACGACAAAACCGCCTTCTCCCTGGATGGGCTCGATCAGCACGGTGGCCACCTGGTGGGCGCCGACCAGGCGCTCGATCTGCTCAATGGCCCGGGCGGCCGCCTCGGCGCCGGTCATGCCTTCGGTGTCCCGGAACGGATAGGACATGGGGACCCGGTAGATCTCGGGGGCAAACGGTCCGAACCGGTCCTTGTAGGGGGCATTTTTGGCCGTCAGGGCCATCGTCAGGTTGGTCCGCCCGTGGTAGGCGTGGTCGAACACCACGACGGCCTGCCGACCGGTGACGTGGCGGGCGATCTTCACGGCGTTCTCGACGGCCTCGGCCCCCGAGTTGAAGAGCGCACTCCTCTTTTCGTGATCGCCGGGCGTCAGGCGGTTCAACGCCTCGGCCACCGCCACGTAGCCCTCATAGGGCGTCACCATGAAGCAGGTGTGGGCAAAACGTGCGATCTGCTCCGAGACGGCTTCGACCAGTTCGGGTGCCCCATGGCCGACGCTGACTACGGCGATGCCCGAACCGAGGTCGATCAGGGAGTTCCCGTCGACGTCGACCAGAATGGCCCCTTCGCCCCGCTCGATGTAGACCGGAAACATCGAACTGACCCCGGTGGCCACGGCAGCCGAGCGCCTGGCTTCGAGGGCCCGGGAGTTCGGTCCCGGAAGTTCGGTGACGAGGTTCCGCTGCTGTTTGATCGGTTCGTTGTCCACGGAGAACAGGCTATCGGAAGCCCGGTCTGGGAGACTTGTCGGGTGGTGGAGGAAGACGTGGCCTTGCGGGACGTGGAACCGGCAGCAGCAGAGCTGGCAGAGGTTGGGTCGGCCGTGGTTGAAAGACAGAAGATCTTCTGGCCGGTCAGGTTCGCGCCACCGCTTCTGGCGCTCTTCTACTCGTATGCCCTGCTCGTTCTCGGCGCCCGGCGGGCCCAGGTCGCCAACCACCTGTTCTCAGGCTGGACGTGGGCCCGCTACGACTCGGGGCTCTACGCCTCGATCGCCGAACACGGCTACACCTTCTTCCGCTGCCCGGCCAAGGAGGCATGGCCTCCGGGCAGCTGGTGCGGGACGACCGGATGGATGCCGTTGTATCCCTGGACCATGGAGTTGCTCCATCGCTGCGGACTTTCGATCTTTGCCGCGGGTGTTGTCGTGTCGGCGATCCTCTCCTACTTCGTGCTGCTCACCGCCTGGACCCTGATCGGACCCGAACTGAGGATCGGCCACCTGACGGCGTTGGCACTCGCGGCGTCATTTCCGGGCCTCGTCTACTTCTATGCAGTGTTTCCCATCTCGATGGTGGTGCTTTTTGCCCTGTTGGCGATCCTCGCGCTCGACCGGCGTCGCTACCTGCTGGCCGGTCTGGCCGCCGCCGCCGCTTCCTGGTCGTACGCCACCGGGTTCGTTCTCATCCCGGTGCTGGCGGCCGCGGCGCCGTTGACGGACTGGGGCAGTTCGATCTGGAACCGGGCCAAACACACGATGGAGAGTGCCGGGGTAGCCCTTGCGGGGTTCCTGGCCCTCCTGGCCGGCTTTTGGTGGTGGGCGGGAAACTGGCAGGCTTTCTTCCTTGATCAGGCCAAGTACGGGAACGGCATCCATAATCCGGTCACCGAGTTCCTGGCCCCGTTCATCGGTTTCGTGAGTCCGGACAAGTATGTGAGCCTCAACAAGGGCTACCAGGTGCACGCCGCCCAGGCCCAGGAGGTCCTGGTGCTGGTACTTGTGGTTCTGGCGGTGGGCGTGGCCTACACGGTGCGGGACCGGCTCTCGATCATCGTCGCCATCTACACCGTGTGCTTCTGGATCGTCCCTCTCCTGCAGGGTCCCGAACTCAGTCGGTACCGGTCCGAAGCCCTGCTGTTGCCTTGCGTTGTGCTGCTTCGGCGGTTGCCAATCCCGGTCCAACTCGTGCTGGTGGCCATCTCGTCCTGGGTGGCGGTCGGTCTGTCCGTGGCCTTCTTCCGGGTGGCCATCGTCTGACCGGGCCACTCCCCGGCGCCCGTCTTCTTAGGAAATCCTTAGCGGATCCAGCGGAATTTGGTCCTTCCCGCCCCTTATCATTGGTGACTCAACCGCCACGAACCGGCGGCAGTTCGACCAGATACGACAGGAGTGCGGTCACCATGAGCCGAGGAGCAAACGATTCATCCCGGAGGAACCACGAGTTGGGTCGCCGGGATCGTGCAATGGAAACGATCGGGATGGCCACCAAGGTGGTCGGAGTGGCCTCTGTGGTGGGATTCGTCGGCGTCGGAGTGATGATGGCCGGTGAGGCAGCCTCCAGCGCCACCACCCACCCGGCCACGCAGTCGACGTCCAACTCGGGCGCCACGCCTTCCGCCAACTCGGGCACCGCACCGTCGTACAACTCGGGCGCCACGCCCTCCGCCAACTCGGGCACCGCACCGTCCTACAACTCGGGGACGTCCTCCCCCTACGTCGCGCCGACCCCGTCCCCGCAGTCGCCTTCGAGTGTCTCGGGTCAATCATGACCTCGGTGACAGCAGATCGGTCCTTTCGGGCCATTGGAACAACGGTCTCTGTGGTTGTCACCGACCCGGCCGTCGCCGACGAAGCGGAGCGGGTTCTCCACCTCCAGATCGACGAACTGGACCGGACCTGCAGCCGGTTCCGAAATGACTCGGAGCTCGCCCGGATCGAGCAGGGATCGGCCGGACGGTGGATGGCCGCATCTCCGTTGCTCGGAGAGTTGTTGCGGGCGGCCGTCGAGGTCGCCGAATTGACCGGAGGAACGGTCGATCCCACCGTCGGTGGCTCGCTGGTCGCCCTCGGCTACGACGCCGACTTCGAGACCCTTTCGCCGGCCGACGAGGCCATCGAACCCGTGCCCGCACCGGGATGGTGGCGGATCGGCCTCCGGGAGGGGCAGGTTGCCATTCCCGAAGGGGTTCACGTCGATCTCGGGGCCTCGGCCAAGGCGTTCGCCGCCGACCGGGCTGCCTCGGAGATCTTCCGGTTGCTGGGCTGTGGGGTTCTGGTCAACCTGGGTGGCGACATCGCGCTGGCCGGCCCGGCTCCGGTCGGTGGTTGGCCGATCGGGATCGGGATGCACTGCTCGACACCGAAGGCGGACGTGGCCCAGGTCATCGGACTTGATCATGGAGCGGTCGCCACCTCGGGCACGACGACCCGGGTCTGGCACACCGGCGGAGAGCGCGTCCACCACATCGTTGATCCGGCCACGGGCCGGCCGGCGGCGACCACCTGGTCGCTGGTTTCGGTTGCCGCCCCCACCTGCCTTGTGGCCAATGCCCTGAGCACGGCGGCGGTCATCTGGGGGCCGGACGCCCCCGGACACCTGGCCGGCCACGGAGTGGCCGCCCGGCTGCAGGGTGCGGACGGTGCCGTCGTCACCGTGGGGAGTTGGCCCGGTTCCCCGTCGGTGGTGGCGGAGGAGGTGGCAGCATGATCACCTCGTCAAAGATGATCTGGTATGTGATGCGGGCGAGCGGCGTGGTCTCGCTCGGGCTTCTGTCCCTCGTGGTGGTTCTCGGTCTCCTGACCACGGCCCGGGCCAGTACGCGGCGCACGCCGGCCTTCGTCACGGCCGAACTCCACAAGCGACTGACGATCTTCACGATGGCGTTCCTCGGGATCCACATCCTCTCCGCCGTGTTGGACACCTATGTCCATATCGGACTGCTTGGTGTGGTGGTTCCCCTGACTTCCCACTACCGACCACTGGCCACCGGCATCGGCACGGTGGCGTTCGACATGCTGCTCGCTGTGGCCCTGTCGAGTGCCTTCCGTCAGCGCATGAGCGCCCGGGCCTGGCGGACCGTGCACTGGTTGAGTTACGGATGTTGGCCGGTCGCCGTCCTCCACTCCGTCGTCATCGGAACCGACGTGGCCCAGGGCTGGATGGACCTCTTCGTGGTCGCCTGCGTGCTGGCCGTGGGAATCGCTTTCCTCTGGCGGTGGGTCAGCCACCTTCGCCAGGTCGACCGGGCGGCCCGGGTGGCAGCCCGGACCCACGCCCCGCGGGGCATTCCGGCTCCCGGCCGGAGCACCGGTTCAACTTCGTTGCTGAGCGGTCGGCGATGACGGTGGTGAGTCCCACGACCTTTGAGCCCCGCCTGCTGGTGGCCGGCGATCCCGGTCTGGCCTCCCACGTCCAGACCTACGGTCCGTTGCCGGAACGAACGAACGACGATCTCTGGAGCGAGTTGCAGGCCTCGGGTCTCACCGGCCGGGGTGGTGGTGGATTCCCGACGTGGCGGAAGTGGGAGTCGGTCCGCAAGGCCAAGGGCCGGGCCGTGGTGGTGGTGAACGTCATGGAAGGCGAGCCGATGAGCGGGAAGGACCGGGTCCTCGTGACGTTCTCCCCCCATCTGGTGCTCGATGGTGCCGAACTGGCGGCCCGGGTTCTGGGGGCATCGTCGATCCGCATCTGCGTGGCCGAGGACCAGAACGGACCATTCGAGGCACTGGAGCGGGCGTTGGGCGAACGGCCCAGGACCATGGCGACCCTTGAACGCCTTCCGGCCCGCTACATCACCGGTGAGGAGTCCTCGCTGGTCCACTGGCTCGAAGATGGAGATGCCCGGCCGATGTTCCGCATGGACAAGTCGACGCCCCTTCGGATCGGCCGACAGTCGGTGCTGGTGCAGAACGCCGAAACGATGGCCCAGGTGGCACTGGTGGCCCGCTACGGCGCCAACTGGTTCCGCTCGCTCGGCACCGCAGAGTCGCCGGGAACCTCGTTGTTCACCATCGCCGGTGCGGTGAGGACACCCGGGGTGATCGAGGCCCCGATGGGCACCCCGATCCGCTCGCTGCTGGAGTTGGCCGGTGGCACGACCGGGGTCGAGGGCATGCTCATCGGCGGTTATGGCGGTGGGTGGCTGGGCCGGGAGCACCTTGATGTTCCCTACGCTCCGGCTTCGCTGCGAGGGGTGGGCGTGAGCCACGGCGTCGGCATGGTGGTGGCCCTTGGTCCTGACAGCTGTGGCATCGCCGAGATGGCGAGGGTTGCCCGCTACATGGCCGGCCAGGGGGCAGGCCAGTGTGGACCTTGCGTGTTCGGCCTTCCCGCCCTGGCTGACGACCTGGACCAGCTCTGGTCCGGTCGGGTCGGAAACGCCTGGTCCCGGCGGATGGTCCGGCACCTCGAGCAGGTCGAACGGCGGGGCGCCTGTGGTCATCCCGACGGCGTGGTGCGGATGATCCGCACGGGACTCGACGTCTTCTCCGCCGATGTGGCCCGACATGGGGCCGGCCGACCCTGCGCGGCCCACCGCTCGCCGTCGGTCATGAGGACGCCCCGATGAGCGCCCAGCGCCGTGAAGAGTACGCCCTGCGCATCGATCCCGTGGCCTGTGACGCCTTCGGGTTCTGCGCCGAGATGTTCCCGGAACGGATCACCCTCGACGAGTGGGGCTATCCCATGGTGGATCCCGAACCCGTCTCCGGGCAGCTGGTTGCCCTGGCCCGCAAGGCCGTCTCCGAGTGTCCCCGGCGGGCCATCGTCCTCGAACGCAAGCCCCGCCCAGTCTGACGAGCGGGTCCGGGGACGGGGGAGGACCCCCGGCGGACATGGACTTCTGGAGCCCCGTTTTTGTCCAAAAGTGGCGTCGCCAAGCAGAGAAGCCCGTTTGCCCCTAGGCTGGACTGTTGCCGGCCCAATCACGCGGGCTGGTGTCAGTAGGGCTTCATCTTTTGGATCCTGCTTTTTCGTGCGTGAATTTCAAGGAGACTCAGTTATGGGTGTAGGTGCAGTGAAGTGGTTCAACGCCGAAAAAGGTTTCGGATTCATCACTCCTGATGGTGGCGGAGACGATCTCTTCGTCCACCAGTCGGAGATCCAGATGGAGGGCTTCCGCGATCTGGCCGAAGGCCAGCGGGTGGAGTTCGAGACCAAGCAGGGTCAGAAGGGTCTGCAGGCCAGCCAGGTTCGCAAGATCTGAACCGGGGCTCCGGCCCACCAAAAGCAAAACGCCCGGCCGAAAGGCCGGGCGTTTTGCGTTGGCAGAGACGCTCCTTACCAGGAGGAGCAGCCGTACTGGTCAGGCGGATTGGCCTGGATCCGTTCGGCCACCATGATCTGCTCGTCCGGCGTGGCCGCCGCACCGTAGGGGGCATACTGCAGGCCGCCGTAGGCGACCCAGTTGGCCCGGGAGATGCCGAGTCCTCCGCTGAAGCGGGAACCGTTGACGTGCCAGTTGCCACCCTCTTCGCACATGGCGACCCGACTCCACTCAGCCCGTTGGGTGGGCGTCACGGTATCGACGATCCCAGTCGGGGCCGTGGTCGGCGGAGTGGCGACAGCGACCGGGGCCGCGGCCTTGGGGGCTGCGGCCACCGGATGGATGACGGCCGGGGTCACGGCGACCACCGGTTGGATCGCCACCGAAGGAGCGACGGCCGGATGGGCCGGGGCTACCTTCGCCTTGGCGGGATGCGCCACGGGTCGGGCCTTCGGTGTCGGTGAATATGCCGTCAGCGAGGCAGCCTTGCGGCCACTGACGAAGTCCTGGACGAGTCCCACCATGTGGGGCGACCAGCCTTCGTAGGCAAATCCGGGATTCAGGCCATTGAACGACGATGACCGGTGGGGCTGTGTGCTCGGTCCCGATGCCAGCGTGGAAGCGGCAACGGGAGACAACAGGGTAATGGAACTGAGAGCGACCGGAACGATCGCCGCGAGTGCAATGCGGGTCCGCATAGCACCTCCCTTCGTAGGGCGCTTGAAGCGCCTTCCTCTGATTGGTGTCGGCGGGCTCCGACTTTTGCATTCGGGCCCCGGACGGCGAGCGGGAAGGCTTCGTTCGTCCTGGCTTTACGCCGTAGGGTGTGCAGTCGGTTATCGGTTCGATATGCCCAGAAGGTTGTCGGTGGTGAGCAGGCCTCGCTTTTCGGTCGCTTCGGTCCGGAAGTGGGAAAATCTTCCGTCCGGATTGGTTGAAGGAAGAGTATAGACCACAGGTGGCCCAGGGCAGTCAAATCGCCCGAAGTGGACCGTTCCGGGAGCTCGGTTGGTCCAGCGGGGGAGCTCAGTTGGTCCAGCGGGGGAGCTCAGTTGGTCCAGCGGGGGAGCTCAGTTGGTCCAGCGGGGGAGGAGGGGTGCCAGGGTCCGGGCCTTCAGGCAGCCGGCCCAAACCCCGGCACCATAGGCGACATCGTCGACGAGACTGGCCGCCACCCAACGCACGGGGTCGAGTTCGGGCTTCCTGTTCCACCACGCAACGAGAGCCGGCAGGACGACCAGCCACCGGCGCTTCCGGCGGAGCAGTGCGAGGGGAACGAATGCCGTCAGTGCCCAGGAGAGCAGGCCAACCAACGTCCAGCCCATCCCGGCCACGCCCATCCGGGCGGCATCCGGTCCCGGGATCCCCTTCGGGCGGAGGGTCCTTGTGGCCCTCGTGACCGTCCACCCGGCGGCGGCGGCACCGACCAGGGTCGTGGACCGGCGGGCCGAGAGCAGCCCGATGACGGACAGCGTCGGCCACCGGGAGAAGGTCGGGCGGAGGGGCCCGGATGGGTGTCGCACGGCCAGGGGTCCGGCCGAGGTTCCATACGAGTAGCGCCGCCTGAACCAACGGGCCCAACTTGTCGGTTCCCGGTGCCTCGCCACCACGCCGGGGTTGTAGCGGATCCTGCCCCCGGCGGCCACCAGCCGCCAGACGAGGTCGACGTCTTCGCCGACCCGCAGGTCCTCGTCGAAGCCGTCATCCAAGGCATCCCGGCGGATGACCAGCACCGCCGAAGGCACGTAGGTGACCCGTTTGCCCGGTCCGACCTCGCTCTCCAGGGCGCCGAGATCGAGGTCCGAGTGTCCGTCGGCGAAGCGTGACAGCCAGTTGGTCCGTCCGGTCGCCAACGGTCTGATCCGGGGTGCGGTGGCGACCACCTCGGGATCGTCCATGCAACTCAGCAACCCGGCGAGGTCGTCGCCGGAGATGGTGACGTCGCTGTCCACGAAGGCGATGAACTCGGTCCCACACAACGCCGCCCCGGCGTTGCGGGCCGCGCCCGGCCCGGAGTTCACGTCCAGTCGGAGATGACGGATACCAGGTCGTCGTTCCGGTGGATGTTCGGATGCATCGTCGACGACGACGACCGGCCACCGGGTCCCGAGGGCATCCAGACACGCTTCGAGCTCGTCGGGCCGGTTGTGGACCGGAATGACCACCGTGAGGGTTCCGGTTCCTTCGCCTCTCGGATGGGCGAGTCCGGCCGTGACCAACCGGTGGAACAGCGCGGTGGCCCCCGGGGTGGGTGGACAGCCCCGTTGGAGGTCGTCGAGGACCGACAGGCCGGCCGGCGAGAGTTTCATCAGGCGGGTGGGTTGACCGCCGAGGAGGGTGGTGCCGAATCGGCGGACGGATGGATCGATCGTCAGCCGGAGCTGACGAGGGCTCACAGGGCCAGCCCGCCGTCGACGGGAACGACGGCCCCGGTCAGGCCGCTCGAATCATTACCGGCCAGCCAGACGATGGCCGCCGCCACCTCGTCGGCTCCCAGCAGGCGACCGATCGGCTGGTGGTGGGTGAACGCGGCGGTCGATTCGAGGCCGTAGATGCGGGCGCTCTCCTCCAGGAGCGCGGTGTCGGTGGAACCGGGGGAGACGGCGTTGGCCGTCACTCCGGAGTTGCCCAGTTCGACGGCCAGTCCCCGGATCAGGCCGGCGACGCCGGCTTTGGCCGCTCCGTAGGCGGCCAGCATGGGGAGGCCCCGGGAGGCGGCGGCGGACGCCACGGCCAGAAACCGGCCGGAGCGGGGGGAGGGTTGGCGCAGCAGGGCCGGTATGGAGACCCGGGCGGCGTTGATGACCCCTCCGAGGTTGACGCCGAGCACGGAAGCGATCTCGTGGTCGGGCATCTCCCACAGTGGGACCCCTCCGGCGATCACGCCGGCGGCGGCCACCATGGCATCGAGGCCCCCGAACTCGGACTCGGCCCGGGCCACCGCAGCGGCCAGGCCGTCGGGGTCGGTGGTGTCGGCGAGCATGGCGATCACCCGGTCGCCACCGGCCTCGGCCACCGCGGCCAACTCCTCGGCAGTGCCGAGTGGATAGGGCAGACGAGGATCGTCCGATCCCCGGTCGACCGCCACCACCAGCCAGTCATCGGCCACCATGCGGCGGACCGTGGCGGCACCGATGCCCCGGGCCGCCCCGGTCACTACAGCAACTCGGGACATGTCGGTTCCTTTCGTTGGGCGAACTCGTCCACGACGAGGAGTAGCTCATCGAGCGCAGTGGCGAGAAGTTCCTCACCTTCCCCGCCGCTGGCGCCGGTCGGATCACCGAGGACGCCACTGGGACTGGCGGCCCGCACCCCTTCGGCCCGGAGCCGGGGCAGCAGTTCCGCCAGGGCGGTGGTGTTTCCCGGTTGGGCCAGTGGGCGCCGCACCCGGCCGGGCGAGATGGCCAGCATGAGACTGGTCTCGAGTCGCCCGGCGTGGGCGTCACCTCGCCAGGTCGGGGTGAAGATGGCAAAACGGTGGCCTTCGTTCCCAAGCGTCCGGCGGACCTCGTCGAGGGCCGCCCGGTTGCCTCCGTGCGTGGAGACCAGGACGGTGGCGGTGGCAAAGGAGGATGCGGACCGGACGAGCTCCACCAACACCATCCGGATGGCCTCGAGCCCGATGGACAACGTGCCGGGAAAGCCCTGGTGCTCGCCGCTTGACCCATAGGCCACTGGAGGAGCGACGACACAGGCTGGTCGGGCCAGGGCGGCCCGTTGGGCCAGGGCGAGGGCGATGTCGGTGTCGGTCGAAAGGGGGAGATGGGGTCCGTGCTGCTCGGTGGCTCCAACGGGTACGAGGACGACCGGTCGGCTGGCCAGTTCGCTCCAGGTCATGCCGGCGAGCGTGGGCATCAGCTCAGATAGCCCTGTCGGGCCAGGAATCCGAGAAGCTCCCCGGCTCCCTCGACGGGCGGAAGCGGACCCATTGCCACCGGAGGTTCGTGCTCTTCCATCGCCCCGGTCAGGGCCAGCAACCGCTCGTGTTGACTCCCGGCGGGAGCCGGAAGGGGTCGGGCCGATGGCCGGAACGGCCGCGGTGAACCCACCCCGGTGGGTTCGGCCGGACCGGGGATGACCCGAACCGGCGAGGGGCTGAGGGCTCCGGACAGCGGAGCGCGGCGCAAGCGGAGCGACCCGCCTTCCATCGAACACACCGATGGCGTCGGCAGGTCCAGCTCCTCCCGCCAGCCACCATCGAGCCGTCGCACGCCAACCAGACGCTCCCCCCGGGCCTCCAGGGTGAGCAGGCCCAGCCCCTGGGCGGCGCCGAGTTCGTGGGCCAGAAAGGCGGGCAGGGCCCCGGTGTCGGTCCAACCGGTGAGCACCAGGGTGGCTCCGGCGAGCAGCCCGGCGACCTGGGCGGCCAGGGCCCGCTCGTCGACGACCAGGGCGGAGACTTCGATCCGGGTGGTTGCCACCCCGAAGGCCGCAACTTCCCCCAGCACATTTCCGGCCGCGTCGGGTGCGATGGCGACGACCTCCAGAGGAGTCGAGGTCGCCTCGGCCAGCCGCAAGGCCGTCTCGAGGGCACACCCGTCGGCGGCGGTCAGGCCGAAGCCGAAGGAATCGTCGTGAACCGCTCCGGTCAACGGATCGACCGATGGGTGCAGGTCGGAGATGGTGAGCACGACGCCGATCATGGTCAGCCCCGGTGGAAGACGACGCCAAATCCGCCGTCCGGGTAGGTCCAGGTGATCGCTCCATCGTTGTTGCAGACCATGTAACAGGTGCCGCACTCGAAGCAGTCCTCGTAGTTGAACAGGATGCCGCCCTCGGCGGTGGGGGCGAACAGGTTGGCCGGGCAGGCCGTGACGCAGGCCTTGGTGGTGCAGGACCGACAGACGTCGGAGTCCACGACGATGTGGGCCCGTTCGCCGACCCGGTAGTCGACCGTGGCGAGTCGGTCGGTGAAGGAAACTCCCTGCCAGCGGTTGTTCATCCGAACGTCCTCATTCCTTCCCAGCCGTCACGGACCAGGTGGCGCAGGCGCACGCCATGTTTTTTCGTTGCCGCCTGCAGCCACTTGCGTCCGCCCGCCTTGGGTGTCGGGTTGGTCACGGTGAAGAAGCTCTCGGCCAGGTCACAGACGAGTCCCGGGTAGCGCTGCTGGACCCGTTCGGACAGCACGAGGCCGGGGGCCCGGCGGAGACGTCGGTGGTCAGCCAGGACGAAGGACTCCTCGAGGTCCGAGCGGTAGGAAGCGAGGCCGGATGCCGAGACGTCCCCGGTGGCCAATGCCCGGTCGATGGCCTGCCCGGCCGTCCAGCCGGAGCCGATGGCGAAGTTGACGCCTTCCAGCCAGATGCCGGCGGCCAGGGTCATCCCGGCGGCATCGCCGGTCAGCACCATCCCGTCGACGGCCAGTTTGGGCATGACGTGGAAGCCCCCTTCGGGGATGAGATGGGCCGAATACTCGCCAAGGGTGGCGCCACGCAGCAGCGGGGCGATGGACGGGTGCTCCTTCAGGTCGGCAATGAACGACTCCGGGCGCCGGCCCGAAGCCGCCAGCTGCGGAAGCGAAAGCACGACACCGATGCTGACCGAGTCGGTGTTGGTGTAGAGGAATCCGCCTCCGGGAACCTCGCCGGTGCAGCCCAGCATCTCGATGTCCACTCCCTGGTGGTTGCTGACCCCGAAGCGGTCGTTGATGACCTCGGTGGGGAGTTTCAGGACTTCTTTCACCCCAAGGGTGTGGTGGGCCGCATCGGCCTTCGGGAGGAGCCCGGCCTCCTTGGCAAGGAAGGAGTTCACGCCGTCGGCGGCGACGACCACCGGTGCCAGAAGCTCGGCCCCGTCGCGGTCGGTCCGCACGCCCACAACGGCACCGCGTTGGTCCCGGATGAGGCCGGTGGCCACGGTGGAGGTCACCAGGGTGGCGCCTTCGGCTACGGCGCGGCCGGCCAGCCATGCGTCGAAGCGGGACCGGGTGGCCGTCATGCCGTTGTAGGGGGCGTCGGCCCAGGCGTCGGTGCGGTAGTCGATGGACAGGGACTGGTTCGGTGTCATCACCATCGTCGAGCGGCGAACCACCCAGCGGTCGAAGGGAACCTCTTCCCACCAGGCCGGGATGATGTCGTCGAGGACCCGCCCGTAGATGACCCCGCCGTAGACGTTCTTGGCTCCGGGAAACAGGCCCCGCTCGACCATCACGACCCGTCGACCGGCCCGGGCCAGGGCGAGGGCGGCGCTGGCTCCGGCCGGACCGGCGCCCACCACAATGGCGTCGTAGCTGGTCACGATTCCACCCCCAGTCGTTGGGCGAGGGCGACGAGGAGCGCCCTCGCATCGGAGACCAGTCCGAGGTCGGACCGGGCGGTCATGGGACAGGAAGCGTCCAGGTTGATGCTGACGATGTGCTTCGGGGTGCCGAGGCCGTCCACGTGTTGGGCGGCGCCGGAAATACCGAAGGCGACATAGAGGTCGGGATCGATCACCACGCCGGTCGTGCCGATCTGGCGGTCGTAGGAGACCCAACCGGCATCGGTGGCGACCCGGGTGGCGCCCATGGCGGCCCCGAGCGCCTCGCCGACCCGTTCCAGCAGGGCGAAGACCTGGCGCGCCTCGTGGTCATCGAGACCCTGGACCAGTCCGGCGCCTCCGGCCAACACCCGGGGCGCCTCGGCCAGATCCCGGACGTCGGGCTCGGACACCGAGAGTTGGCTGGCCTCCAGCCCGGTGTCGGCGACGGGCAAGAGTTCGTGGACGGGACCGCCACTCCCGGTGTAGGCGCGACCCTGGAGGAGCACGGTAACGACACACGGTCCGTCCAGGCGGACCGGGACGACGACCCGGTCGTCGATCCGGGCCAGAAGGGCCTGGTGGTCGTCGAGTTCGGTGGCCCGGGCCCACAGCGGACGGTCCATTTGGGCCGCGAGGCGCGGGGCCAGATCCCGCCCGTCGAGGGACGCCGGCACGATGACGACGTCGACGTCGTCCAGATGGGGAGCCAGTCCGGCGGCCAGACGACCGGGAGCAAAGGCGGCTTCCAGACACCAGGTGGTCCGGGCCAAGAGCACTTCGGCGGCGTCCCGGGTTCCCTCGCCGACCAGGATCACCTCTCCGTCGGCCAGCGCCACGGCGTCGGCGGCTCCCTTGGGGAGCCGACCATCCCGGACCGGAACGACCGCCCGACGGCTCACAGCGCCACCGCCGCCCGTTGACCCTCGATCACGGCGGCATTGGCCCGGCGGGGAGCCAGGCAGTCACCGATCCGACGGAGAGGGACCCCTCCGTCCTTCAACTGGTGCCAGAGGTCGTCATCGGCCTGTTGGTGGACGGCGCAGACCACCCAGTCGGCGGTGCGGACGACGTCCTGGCCGGTGGGGTGGTGCTGCAGGTTCAACTGCAGGCGACCCTCGTCGGTGGCGGTGATCCCCATGGGCACGAGATCAACCGACTGGGTGATCCCGGCGTGGTGGGCCTTCATGTTCCAGATCTCGAGGTCGAGGGTGATGCCCAGATCCTGCCCGACCACCATGCCGTTGGTGGCCACCTCGACCCGACATCCCCGGGCCGCCAGGAACTCGGCGACCGAGGTGGCGTGGTGGAACCCCAGTTCGTCGATGACCACGACGTCGCCGGTCACCTCGGCCCGTCCTTCGAGAACGTCCCGCACGTCGACGACCTGTTCGAAGTCGCCGGCCCACCACGGCCGTTGGGGCCGGGCCCCGGTGGCCAGGATGATCACGTCGGCCTGAAGGGTTGCGAGGAGTTCGGGCGTGGCCTCCGTGGCCAGTCGGACGTCGACGCCTTCCCGGCGGGTGGCCACCATGAGGTTGCGGGCGATGTCGTAGAACTCGGCCCGGCTGGGCACGGCCGCCGCGGTGTTGACCTGACCGCCGAGGCGCTCGGACCGTTCGAGCAGGACCACCTCGTGACCCCGCTCGGCGGCGGTCACAGCCGCCTGCATGCCGGCCGGTCCACCGCCCACGACGACCACCCGCCGCCGTCGGGTGGGCTCGGGCAAAGCCACGGCCTCGTGCCCGGTCCGGGGATTTTCGATGCAGCCGAGCCAGCGGTTCAGTCCCATCCGGCCCACGCACTCCTGGTTGCAGGACAGGCAGGTCCTGATGTCGGTGGTGTGGCCGGAACGGGCCTTGGCGGCAAAGTCCGGATCGGCGATCTGACCCCGGACCACGCCCACCAGGTCGCACAGTCCCTCGGCCAGCGCCCGGTCGGCGGCCAGGGGATCCTTGTACCGTCCGACCCCGACCACCGGCAGGTCGACGGCGTCCCGGATGGCGCTCGGGATGAACGAGGAGTAGCCCGAGGGGACCTGCATGCTGGCTTCGATCATGAAGAGGGTGGCGGTCGCCACGCCGATCGAGGTGTTGATGTAGTCGACTTCGCCGGTGGCCTGCACCATCCGGGCCACGGCCACGGCTTCGTCGATGGTGGTGCCGCCTTCGATGAGTTCGTCCCCGCACAACCGGACGCCAAGCGCCCGTTGTGGTCCGATGACCCCCCGGACGGCTGCGACGATCTCCAACAACAGGCGGGCCCGGTTCTCGAGGGAGCCGCCGTAGTGGTCCCGGCGCTTGTTGGTGGCGGGCGAAAGAAAGCCCCGGACGATGGAGGAGTGCGAGCACTGGAGCTCGATCCCGTCGAAACCCCCGTCCATGCAGTGGCGGGCCACGAGCGCGTAGCCGGCAACGATCTCGGCGATCTCGTGGGGCTCGACGGCTTTGGGGACCTCACGGAACAGGGGATCGGGCACGGGACTCGGTGCCCAGACCGGAAGCCGCGAGTACATCGAGGAGGCCTGGCCGCCGTTGTGGTTGATCTGGGCCAGGATCGGCACGCCGTGGGCGTGCACGGCGTCGGTGATCCGCCGGTAGCCGGGGATGACCTCGGGATGGAAGCCATGGATCAGCTTCTCGTACGGCCAGTCGGTGTGATGGGTCGAGTGCTCCTCGGTGATGATGAGGCCGGCCCCACCGGCCGCCCGGGCGGCGTAGTAGGCGGCATGCTGCTCGGTCGGCTTTCCGTTTTTGGCGTAGTTGGTGAGGTGGGCCGAGAAGACGATCCGGTTCTCCACGGTCAGCGGTCCGATGCGGAGCGGGGAAAGCAGGTGGCGGTAGGTGCCGTTCATCGGTTGCCTGCTCCGGCATCGACGGCCAGGGTCAATCCGGTGACGGCCCGGGACTCGTCCGAGGCGAGAAACAAGAGGGCGTTGGTGACGTCCTCCACGCCGATCAGGTTGTCAGGCAAGGCGTTCATGAAGAGCGGTCCGAGATCCGGACGCTCGGCCAGGTACCCGGCGAGACCGGCCATGCCGCCCAGCATGGGTGTGTCGACGCCGGTCGGATGCAGCGAGTTGACCCGGACCCCGGCCTCGGCGAACTCGTTGGCCAGGGAGCGCATCAAGCCGACCACGCCGTGCTTGGCGGCGACGTAGGGCGTGACAAAGGGGAGTCCCTTCGAACCGGCCGTGGAGGAGATCAGAACCAGCGAACCGCCGCCGGCGGCAACCAGGTGGGGGACAACCGACGCACAGGTGTTGAAGACGCCGGTGAGGTTGATCCCGATCACGGTGCCCCAAAGCTCCGGTGTGATCTCGGTGAAGCGTTGGGTCGAACAGACCCCTGCGTTGGCCACCGCCACGTCAAGGTGCCCGAGTTCTCGAACGCCGGCGTCGACGAAGGCCCGCAGGCCGTCGTGGTCCCGGACGTCGACCAGCCCGCTCAGGCATCGTCGTCCGGCCTGTTCGACCAGGGCGGCGGTGGTGGCCAGATCGTCGGCCGTTCCCATCGGGTAGGCGAGTCCATCGAGATCGTGGCCGAGGTCGATCGCCAGGATGTCGGCGCCCTCCTCGGCCAACTTCACGGCGTGGTTCCGTCCCTGGCCCCGGGCTGCTCCGGTCACCAGCGCCACCTTGCCGTCCAGTCGTCCCATCTCAGGCCTCCACCGCCATGGCGGCCCGACGCCCTTCGAGGACGGCCTCGAGGGCCGAGCGGGGTGCGACACAGTCGCCGATCCGGGTGGTTCCCGGCCGGGTCAGATAAAGGGTTTCTTCCGGCTCGCGGTGTGAGGCATCCACGACCGTGGCGACCGGGATGCGCCGACGTTCGGCGGTCCAGACGTCCTCGAGCAACGCCTGGCCGTCGGCGAGTTCACGCAGTCGGACCCGGAGCTCGCGCTTGACGCCGGCCTGTTGGAGCCGGGTGTTGGCATCCGCCAGGTCTCCGGTCAGCGACAGCAAGGTGCCGGCGATGGGGTCGGGGGCGGCCAGGGCCACCTCGATTCCCTCCCCGGCCAGCCATTCGGCGATCCCGATGCCGACCGGACCTCCCACCGGATCGTGGACCAGTACCGGCCCAAAGGGGAGTTCATCGCCGTCCAGGACGGAAAGGGCGTCGACGACGGCGACCGTGCCGTCGTTGGGGTGGCGGTGGGGCTGTGGCCGGGACCCGGTGGCCAGGATCACGTCTCCTCCGAGGTCGTCCGCCGTTGCGGTCACCCCACAGCGGATGGTGACGCCAAGGCGCCCGCACTCGTCGAGCAGCCAGTCGACCAGTGCGCCGAGGTTCTCCCGGCCATGACCCCGGGCGGCCCGTCGGAGGGTGCCACCGGGAACCGGGGCCGCCTCCAGTACCTCGACGGTGTGGCCCATGAGGGCCAGCACCCGGGCGCACTCGAGTCCGGCCACACCGGATCCGACGATCCGGACGGGCCGACGGGTCCGGGGAGCGCCTTCTTCGGGCTCGTCCTCGGTGGTCTCGTGTCCGCTGCGGGGCTCGCCGATGCAGCTGACGATGGGGTTCCGGTTGTCCCGCACCCGACAGGCCTGGTTGCACCGGACACAAGGTCGGATCCGTTCGGCCTGGTTCTCACGGACCCGGGCCACCAGCCGCGGGTCGGCGATCTGGGCCCGGGTCATCTCCACGAGATCGCACACGCCCCCGTCGAGGGCGTCCTGGGCGTCGGCCACCGAGACAACGCTGCCCTGGAGCGCCACGAGGGCGGTTCCCCCGACGGCCGATCGCATCGATTCGCACAGCTCCCGGTTGAAGTTTGCCCCCGTGTGGGCGTCGGGACGGTAGGACGACGTGGAGTACGGACCACCCCGGACCACCGTCACCATGTCGACCAGCGGCGCCAGAGAAGCCAGGGCTTCGGCGGCCATCTCCGGGGTGATTCCGGCCCAGGGTGCCAACTCGTCGGCACAGAAGCGAAGGGCGACGATCCGGTCGTCTCCGAGGGCGTCCCGGACGGCGCCGATGACCTGGCGGGTCAGCAGGAGCCGGTCCTCGCCGTAGCGGTCGCTGCGTTGGTTGGTGAGTCCCGAGTGGAACTGGCGCAGCAGGGAGTAGGGCCCGATGTCGATCTCGATGCCGTCGAGGTCGGCCTGACGGGCCACCACGGCACTTGTGTGGAAACCCTCCACCAGTTGGTCGACCTCGGCCTGTTCCATGACCATGGGCATCTCCCGGTTGACCACGTCGGCCACCGGGGACGGGGCCCACAGCGCCATCTGGGAGTAGGCACTCGATCCCTGTGCTCCGGCGTGCCCGAGGCTGGCCACCACGAGGGCGCCCTCCTGGCGGCAGGCGGCGACGATGGCCTGCCATCCCGGTCCACACCCGTCCGCCCGGGGTGCCCGCTCGTAGGGCCAGTCCGAGGGGTGCACCGAGGCGGTCTCGGTGATGATGATGCCGGCCCCGCCGGCCGCCCGGGCGGCGTAGTAGGCGGCGTGGCGGGAACCAAGGGCGCGGTCGTCGCCGAGATTGGTCTCGTGGGGTCCGAAGACCACCCGGCTGGACGCCTGGCGTCCGGCCAGTTCGATCGTTTCGGTCAACAGACGCCGCTCGGCCACAGTCATCACGGTCAGGGGGCAGGAGTGAAGCCGGCCAACGGACTCTCGTCACACGACCGGTCCGGCCGACGGGTCCTGAGGGCGATCGGCTGGCGTGAGTGGTCGACCGCCGGTTTCGGGAGCACCACCCCGTCGCGCTGAGCGAGGGCGGTCTCACCGTGGCCCAGCACGCATTCGGGGTCGGGCCCATCGAGGGGAAGTCCGGTGAAGAACTTGGCGGCCATGCAGCCACCCCGGCAGGCGTCGAAGTGCCCACACGAGGCGCACGCTCCGGCGCTCTGGGGCTCCCTGAGCGACGAGAACAAGGAGGAGGTCCGCCACACCCCGGCGAAGCCTTCATCCGAGCGCACGTTGCCGGCCAGGAACTCGTCGTGGATGGCAAACGGACAGGCGTAGACATCACCGACCGGATCGATGAGGCAGACCACCCGACCGGCGCCACACAGGTTCAGTCCCGGGAGGCTCTCGCCGTAGCCGGCGAGATGGAAGAACGAGTCACCGGTGAGGACCTGGTCCCCGTGGTCGACCAGCCAGTCGTAGATCTGCCGCTGTTGGACCGACGTTGGGTGCAGGTCGTCCCAGACGTCGGCGCCCCGGCCCGAGGGTCGAAGGCGGGTGAGCCGAAGCTGGGCGCCGTAGCGGTCGGCCAGGGTGGCGAACCGGTCGAGTTGACCAACGTTGTGCCGGGTGGCCACCACCGAGATCTTGAAGCCCGACATTCCGGCGTCGGCCAGCCGCTCCATGGCCTTTATGGCGGCGTCGAAGGAGCCGTTGCCCCGCACGGCATCGTTGACCTCGGCGGTCGCCCCGTCGAGGGAGATCTGGATGTCGAGGTAGTCGTTGGCCGCCAGTTGCCGGGCCCGGTCCGGGGTGATGCGGGACCCGTTGGTGGAGAACTTCACGCCGACGTGGTGGGAGGTGGCGTAGTCGAGCAGATCCCAGAAGTCGGCCCGGATGGTGGGCTCGCCGCCGCCGATGTTGACGTAGAAGATCTGCATGCGCTCGAACTCGTCGATGAGGGCGATGCACTCGTTGGTGGTGAGTTCCCTGGGGTCGCGCCGGCCCGAACTGGACAGGCAGTGGGTGCACGCCAGGTTGCAGGCATAGGTCAACTCCCACGTCAGGCAGATGGGAGCATCAAGGCCCTGTTCGAACCGGTCGGCCAACCGGCCGACCACGGCCGTCACGACGGATCCCGGCGGACGATCATGCCGGTGCGGGCCAAGGTGGCCAGCGCCTGGTGGTAGCGGGGCCACTCGGCTTCCGGCACGCCAACCTCGACGAGCGCCTCGTCACCACACCCGGTCTCGGCCAGGCGCTCGACCACGGCGCGCAACTCGGGACTTTTCAGGAAGGAAAGGCGCCGGGTTCCAAAGTGGTAGGCCAGCGCGCCAAAGGACTCCGGCCGCAGGGAGACCTGCGGGTGGAGGGCCCAGGCCCGACGGCCGTCATAGACCTCCTCGGATACGGCGATGGCCACGACTTAGTAGACGCCGCACATGCCGTCGATGGACACATCTTCCACCAACAGGTCCGCTTCGACGAGTTCGGTCTCTTCGACGTCTTCTTCGCTGGTGACGGCTGGGGCAGTGCTCATGGTTCCTCCCGGTGTGTTGGTTGTTTCAATTTATAGCACTCAATGCCAAAATGTCAGGTATGGAGTCCAGTCCCCGGGGTCGACGACCCGCCACCTCCCGGGAGGACGTGGCCCGGGCCGCCCTTGCCCTGTTCAGCCGACAGGGCTTCGAAGCGACCACGGTGGACGAGATCGCCTCCGAAGTGGGTATCAGCCGGCGCACCTTCTTCCGTTACTACCAGTCCAAGAGCGACGCCGTGTGGGGCGCCTTCGACGCCGAACTGGCCCGCCTGGACCGGCTGTTGTCCGAGGCCCCGGACGAGGAAGGCCTGATGCAGGTCCTCCGGCGGGCCGTGGTCGAGACCAACCGGTTCAACGAGGAGCAGTTGGTGGACCTGCGCTTGCGGATGAGCCTGATCCGCTCGGTCCCGACCCTCGTGGCCCACTCGGCGGTCCGCTACGAGGAGTGGTGTGACGTGGTGGCGAGGTTTGCGGCCCGTCGACTCGGTGGAAGGCCGACGGACCTGGCTCCCCAAACCCTGGCCCGGGCGGCCTTGGGGGCGGCGATGGCGGCGTTCGAGGAGTGGACCCGACGGGATGACGGCGATCTGACCGAGGTGGTCGACCAGGCGTTGGCCCTGCTCGCCACCGGATTCGACGAGGATCGGCTGAAGGGCCAACCACTTGGTGGCGACGGGGCTAGGATCGGGGACAAGTATCTGCAAGGGGGAGAACCGCCATGAAGACTCGCGCCGCTGTGTGCACCGGACTCAACGAACCGTGGAAGGTGGAAGAGGTCGACATCGCCGACCCGGGTCCCCACGAAGTTCGGGTCCAGATGGCCTATGCCGGCATGTGCCACTCGGATGAGCACCTTCGGACCGGCGACATGAGCGCTCCAAAGGAAGTCCTCGAAGTGTTCGGCGTCGACTCGATGTTCCCGATGATCGGTGGCCACGAGGGTGCCGGCGTGGTGGTTGAGGTCGGTCCCGATGTCGAAAGCCTGGCCGTGGGTGACCATGTGGCCGCCTCGTTCATTCCCGCCTGTGGCCGGTGCCACTGGTGCGCCTCGGGTCGCCAGTACCTCTGCGACCTCGGCATGATGATCCTGGCCGGTCCCATGATGAGCGACATGCAGTGGCGCTACAGCCTGGACGGGCAGCACGTGAACCGCATGACCCAGCTCGGCACCTTCTCCGAGTTCGTGCTGGCCAACGAGGCCTCCCTCGTCAAGGTGAGCCCGCATGTCTCCCTGAAGGCCGCCGCCCTGATCAGCTGTGGCATCTCGACCGGCTTCGGCTCGGCCGTGGACCGGGCCAACGTCCGTCCCGGGGAGACCGTCGTGGTCATCGGGTGCGGTGGGGTGGGCTCCGGCGCCATCCAGGGGGCCCGGTTGGCCGGTGCCCGCCAGATCATTGCGGTGGATCCCCTGCCCTTCAAGGTCGAGTCGGCCAAGAAGATCGGCGCCACCCACGGTGCGGCCTCCATCCTGGAAGCCAACCTCATCCTGCCCGAGCTCACCGAAGGCCGGATGGCCGATGTGGTCATCCTGACGCCGGGTGTGCTGACCGGCGATCTGGTCGCCCCGGCCATGGCGTTGGCCTCGAAGGACGGACGGGTGGTCGCCACGGCCATCGCCCCCTTCGACCAGGACGAGGTCAAGTTGAACCTCTTCAACTTCTCGATGTTCAACCAGGCCCTGCTCGGCACGGTGTTCGGTTCGGCCAGCCCCCGGGTGCAGATCCCGAACCTCCTGCGTCTCTACGAAGCCGGTCTGCTGCAGATCGACGACCTGATCACCCGGGAGTACACCCTCGACGAGGTCCAGACCGGCTACGACGATCTGGCCGAAGGCTCAAACATCCGGGGTGTCGTCAAGTTCGACCTCTAAGTCGATGACCGTCCGGTACCGGGCGGACGCCGTTGTTCCGTGCGTCGAGCCGGGCGTGGTCCTGCGACCCGGGGTGGTCGAGGTGGCCGATGGCGTGATCACCCACGTGGGACCCGAGGCGTCGGCGACGGTGGCCGAAGAGGTCGTCGTCTCTGGCGCTCTGCTGCCCGGGCTGATCAACACGCACTGTCACTCACCGATGACGCTGTTCCGAGGTGCCGGTGGCGGCTTGCCGCTGGAGCGGTGGTTGGGTGAGGTGGTCTGGCCCCGAGAGGCCAACCTCGAGGCGGAGGACGTCTACTGGGGCATGACGTTGGCCGTCGCCGAACTGCTGCGCTTCGGCGTGACGACCAGTTGCGAGATGTACTTCCACGAGGACGCCATCGCCGATGCCGTTCTGGCGGCCGGCACCCGGGCGGTCATCACCCCGGGGGTGTTGCAGCTGCCCGGTCGCAGTCGTGACGGTGCCTGGTGGGAACCCCAGCTCGACGTCTTCACCGATTTCCACCGGCGTCGCCAGGGCGAGGCGGGCCGGATCGACGTGGGCTTCGCCGCCCACGCCCCCTACTCGGTGCCCATGGAAGGACTCGCCGCCGCCGCCGAGGCGGCCCGGAGCTGTGACACGCTGTTCCACCTCCATCTGGCCGAGACCGAGATGGAGTGCACCGGGTTCCTGGCCGACCACGGCACCTCGGAACCGTTGGCCCTGGAGTCGGCCGGCGTGCTGGAGGGCCGGGTGCTCGCCGCGCACGGTGTGTGGCTGGATGACGACGACATCTCGTGCCTGGCCCGTCACGACGTGGCGGTGGCCCACTGCCCACAGTCCAACGCCAAGCTGGCCTCCGGGATGGCGCCGGTGACCGGTCTGCTGGCGGCCGGGGTCACCGTGGCCCTCGGCACCGACGGACCGGCGTCGAACAACGACCTCGACCTGTGGGAGGACATGCGGACGGCCGCCTTTCTGGCCCGGTTGCGCGAGCGTGACGCCAGTGCCCTCCTGGCCGCCGGGGCCCTTGATCTCGCCACCCGGGCCGGTGGAGCGGCGCTCGGCCGGCCGGATCTCGGCGTGCTTTCGGCCGGAACGCCCGCCGACATGATCGCCTTTGATCTGGACGATCCGGTCTTTGTGCCCTGGCTGGAAGACGACGAACTGTTCGAACATCTGGTGTGGGCGGCATCGGGTCGCCTGGTCACCGACGTGTGGGTGGCCGGTCGTCAGGTGGTCCGGGCCGGATCGTGCCTGACGGTGGACGTGGAAGAAGCCCGGCGGCAGGTGGAGACCCGGGCCCGACGGCTGATGGAGGTCCAATGAACACCGGAGTGGTGGTGGTCATTGCCCTGGCTGTCGTGGTGGCGGCGCTGGTCGTGGCGAATGTCGTGATGAAGAAGAAGGGCTACGACATCCCGGGCCAGACGGCCGCCCGGTGCAGCAAGGGGCACCTGTTCAGGACCCGTTGGATCGAAGGTGCGTCACTCACGGCGGTCCGCCTCGGGCCGACCCGTCGCTACCAACGGTGCCCGGTGGGCCATCACTGGGCGTTGGTTCGACCGGTAAAGGCAGAGGACCTGACGGCCGAGGAGCGTCAGGTCCTCGACGCTTCGGCGTAGCGGGCGACGTTCCGGGCGAAACGACCCATCAGGAGTCGCAGCGCGGTCTCGAGGATCCGGCCGGTGCCGGGAACCTTCGCTTCGAACGTCCCGCTCCAGGTGATGAAGGTGCACGCTCCCTGACGCAGCCAGATGTCGGAGCGGTAGTTCTTCACGGGAAAGCCCGAGAGGATCGAGTAGGCCAGATGCGCGGGAGGTTCCCACGCCAGGACTTCCTCCCTCGACCCGGTCCCGAACCGGGTGAAGTGGCGGATGGCGCCGACACCGTCGGGATCGTCCCGACCGGTGCGTTCCAGAACGGCCCGGTCGAGGAAGGACCATTCGGGCCATCGGGCGGCCTGACCCAGCAGGGGCCAGACCGCCTCGATGGGCGCCAGACTCCGGGCCTCGACCCGGTAGGAGCGGATCAACCCTCGGCTTTGGCCTTCAGGGCCTCCAGGCTGGCCTGGTAGACACCGACCATCAGGTCGGTCATCTCGTCCGGTGAGGCCTGGACTTCCCAGGTCACGTGGCTGCCGTCACCGGACTCAGTGACGGTGATGGTGGCTTCGTGGGACTCGACCGGCACGCCGTCGGTGATGGAGTAGACCTGCACCCGGCCGGCATCGTCCTGGCTGACGAGGCGCTCGGTGATGGTCATGCCCATGGTCTCCAGAACGCGGTGTTCGTCCTTCAGAACGCACGACTCGATGCCGGGCATCCAGTTGCCGATTCCGCCGAAGTCGCTGACGATGGCCCACACGGCGTCGGCCGGGGCGTTGATGTCGATCTCCGACATTCCCTTGCTCATGTTCTTCCCTGTCTCTCCGTCTCTCCGCAATCACCTCGGTGGTGATCCGCCGCAGATGGTACCCGGATAGCGTCTGCGCCATGGAGTCCGAACCCCTGTTTGTCCCCGACGGGCCGAGGTTTCTGCCCACCGAGTTGACCCGGGGACCCTGGTCGCCCGATGGGCTCCACGGTGGGGCGGTGGCCGCCCTGGCGGCCCGGGTCCTCGAGCAGGCCGCCGATGGCGACGGCCTCCAGATGGTGCGCTTCAGCCTCGAACTGTTGACCTCGGTGCCGGTGGCGCCGCTCGCCGTCTCGATCCAACCGGTGCGGCCCGGACGACGGATCTCGGTCACCGATGTGACCATTGAAGCCGACGGTCGCCCGGTGGCCCTCGCCCGGGGGGTGCGGATCAGGACGACCCCGACCGGAGTGTCGACGGCGGCGGAGGCACCACCGGAGTTTCCGGAGAACCCCGTGCCTCCGGTGCACATCACCGACGGCTACCGGGCCTTTCACAACGGGGCGGTGGAGTTCCGCTTTGTCCGGGGGGCCTTCAACGAGTTGGGGCCGGCCGTCGTGTGGTTCGCCCTGGTCGCCCCGGTCCTGCCCGGGGAGGACCCTTCTCCCTGGGTGCGGGCGGTGGCTGCCGCCGACTTCGCCAACGGGGTTTCGGGGGAGCTCGACTTCACCCGGCACCTCTTCGTCAACACCGACCTCACGGTCTCGCTCTTCCGGCCGCCGGAGGGCCCCTGGGTCTGCCTTGAGGCAGCCACCCGATTGGGCACTCCCGGGATCGGCACCACCGAGACCACTTTGTGGGATCGGGCTGGGCGGATCGGCACCTCCCTGCAGAGCCTCTACCGGGAGGAGCGGCCGTGAACCGGACGACCGTTGCCGGACTTCTCTGGGACCGGGCCGACGATGACCGTCCTGCCGTCCGGTCGGGGAACGAGCAGTGGTCGTGGCGGGAGGCAGTGGCGCTCGGCGAGGCCCGCGGCGCCTGGCTCAACTCCTGGCCGGCTCCCGGGGGGCGAAGTCGCCACGTCGGCGTCCTGCTGGGCAACGTTCCCGAGTATCTGTGGTGGCTGGAGGCCGCCGCCCTCACCGGATCGGTGGTGGTCGGGATCAACAGCACCCGACGGGGTCAGGCCCTCGCCGATGACATCCGCCGGACCGACTGTGACGTGCTCGTCACCGATGGGGAGGGAGCGGCCCTCGTGGCCGGACTGGATCTCGGGATTCCCGCCGAACGGATCCTGCGCATCGACGCCGACGGCTACGACGATCTGGTGCCACCCGCCCGACTGGATCCGGTGGCCGTGGAGCCGAAGGCGACCTTCCTGCTGCTGTTCACCTCGGGTACGACCGGTGACCCGAAGGCCGTGATCTGCACCCAGGGTCGTCTGGCCGGCATCTCCTACCGGTCGGCCGGGTTCTACGGCTACCACCCCGACGACGTCGCCTACTGCATGATGCCGCTGTTCCACGGCAACGCCCTGATGGCGCTCTGGGGGCCGGCCCTGGCGGTCGGGGCGACCGTCGTCCTCGCCCCCCGGTTCTCGGCCTCGGGCTTCGGCCGCGACGTCCGCCGGTACGGGGTCACCATGTTCACCTACGTGGGCAAGGCGTTGGCCTACATCCTGGCCACGCCCGAAGCCGACGACGACGCAGCGACCTCCCTTGTCCGCGGGTTCGGCACCGAGGCGTCACCGGCCGACCAGGCGGCCTTCGAGCGCCGGTTCGGCTGCCGGTTGACCGAAGGGTATGGCTCGAGCGAAGGTGGGGTGGCCATCACCCGGACGCCCGACACGCCGCCGGGGGCCCTTGGGCTGGCCGCCGAGGACTGTGCCGTGGTGGACCCGGCCACCTCCCTCGAGTGCCCGCCCGCGACCTTCGACGAACGGGGCCGACTCACCAACGCCACCGAGGCCATCGGGGAGATCGTCAACCGGTCGGGCCCGGGTCGCTTCGAGGGTTACTACGCCGACGAGGAGGCCACGGCCGGGCGTCTGCGCCACGGTTGGTACTGGACGGGTGATCTCGCCTACCGGGACGAAGACGGCTACTTCTACTTCGCCGGTCGCCGGGGCGACTGGATGCGGGTGGACTCGGAGAACCTCACGGCCGGACCGATCGAACGGGTGCTCATCCGACATCCCGACCTGGCCTCGGTCGCCGTCTATCCGGTGCCGGATCCACGCACCGGCGACCAGGTCATGGCCGCCGTCGAACTCCTGCCGGGGCGGACTTTCGATCCGGCGGAGTTCACCGCCTTCCTGGCCGACCAGGACGATTTGGGCCGCAAGTGGGCGCCGTTCTTCGTCCGGGTGTCACCCGCCCTGCCGCAGACGGCGAGCGGCCGCATCATCAAGGACTCCTTGCGGCGGCAGGGCTGGTGGGAAGGACCGGACGATGTCTATGCCCGGGACGGCGGGCGACTGGTCCTGCTCACGCATGAGGCCCGGAACCGGCGACGTGCCGAGTTCCGGGCCCATGGTCGGTCCGACTTGTTGGGACGGTCCTAGAAGACGTGGTTGACCAGGGAGTCGACCCGGCTCGGCAGGCTGGCCAGGATCTTGGTGCCCCGGGCCGAGCTGATGGTGCCGAGCGCCTCGGCGCTGTGCACCCGGGACGTGGCGGCCGTCTCGAGGGCCGTCTCCACCGTGGTCGGGCTCACGTTGTTGGCGGTGGCCACCTGGGCGATCGACTCGCCGGAGTGGAGATCGTGGACCAGTGTCTGCGGGGTGATGCCGATGGTCTCGGCGCTGATCGAGATCACCGCGGCCTTGAGCGCCCGGTGCTTGCCGTGGTGGAGGCCGGCGTGATGGGTCGCCGTCGTCCCGGCAAAGGCGGTGCCGGCGATACCGACAACACCGGCCAGGGCGATGGCACTTCCGGCCAGGATGGTGGTGGACTTCTTCAACATGGTGGGTTCCTTTCCCTCGTGGAACTCCAGTATGGAATCGGGTGCCGGCCACCGGAAGGGCAGAACGTAAGCCCCGCCTAAGAATTCAACGGGAGCGCCAGGCGTCCGGATCCTGGGTGTGGCGGACGATGGTCTCCGGCAACTGCCCGGTGACGATGTCGGCGATGGTGACGCCTTCGAGGACCTGTCGCAGGCCGGCCCGCACCGCCACCCAGACGTCCTGGAGCTTCTCGGCCGAGCCGACGTAGTTGGCCGCTTCCGGCCGGAGGCCCCGGATCTCGGCCAACGGTCCGTCGATCGGCCGCATGACGTCGGCCACCGTGATCTCATCGGCCGGTCGGGCCAGCCGGTAGCCGCCCTCGGCTCCCCGCTGGCTGACCAGCAGCCCGGCCCGACGCAGGTCGTTCAGGATGCTCTCCAGGAATTTGGGCGGGAGTCCCTGCAGGCGGGCCAGGGCTTCGGCTGTTCGGGGGGCGTCGTTGGCTTCGGCCACCCCACACAGGGCCCGAACGGCGTAGTCGACCTTGGCGGAGATGTACACGGTGTCAGTCTGTCAGACCGACCGGTCCAACCGGTCGGCCAGACGCCGTCGGTGCTCGGGCCACTCGGTGGGCAGGAGGGAGTAGAGGGCCGTGTCGCGAACCCCGCCATAGGCGGCCGGCCGGTCGGCCCGGATGACGCCGTCGAGCTGGAATCCGAGGCGTTCCACGGCCGCCCGTGAACGTTCGTTCCGGGCATCGGTGAAGATCCGGACCACCCGGGCATCCCAGACATCGAAGGCATGGTCGATCATGAGCACCTTGGCCTCGGTGTTGACCGGGCTGCGCTGGGCCGACGGGTGGAGCCACGTGTAGCCGATGCTGACCGAATCGGGCGCTCCGGTCCGGCGGAACTTCCCGGGTTCCTCGACCAGCCCTTCCCAGTCCCACGGAGTGAGGTCGTAGAAGCGGGTGGTGCCCACGATCCGCTGTTCGGCGACGCTGAAGGTGGCAAAAGGGAGGTGCTCGCCGGCTTCCTGACGGTCGAGGGCCTTGGTGACGTAGGCGTCCATGGTCGTCCGGTCCCAGGGAACCGGGGTGAAAGAGAAGGTGGACCGGTCATCGGTGGCAACCGCGAGCAGGTCCTCCACGTGGTGGAAGGCCAGCGGGATCAGGGTGACGAATCGGCCGGACAGTTCGGGCACCACGCCATTGTGGCCCAGGTCAGCGATGACGGATGCGGGCACTCCTCTTGACCTTGATCTCGCCCTTGACCGTGGCCCTGGCCTTGGCCTTGGACGGTGCCTTCTTCTTGGCCACCGGGGTCACGAAGGTGTACTGGTCGGCACTGCTCTTGGCCGAGGTGCCGGCCGGAGTGGTGACCTGGATGTCGACCGTCGTGGCGGTGTCGGCCGGGGTGACGGCGGTGACCACCGTCCCGGCGCTGTTGACGGAGAACGAGGCGGCCGGGGTCGAACCGAACATCACCGTGGATGTGTTCTGCAGGAACGTTCCCGAGATCTTGACCGAAGCTCCACCGAGGGTGGTCCCCGACGTGCTCGACAACGAGGTCACCCTGGGCGGCAGGGTTGTCACCATCCAGTTGAACGTCACCGTGGCCAGATTGACCGGCTTGTGGTTGTCGGTGGCGGTGAGGTTGACCGTGTAGTTGCCGGGAGCGGTCGGTGTTCCCTGGATGACACCGGTGCCCGCACCCACCGAGAGGCCCGTCGGGAGACCGGTGGCCGACCACTTGATGGTCGCCGGGGAGGAGTCGGTGGCACTGGCGGTCACCGGGGTGACGGCCACGTAGGTGTTGCTCGACTGGTTGGCGACCGGGGCCACCGTGACCGCGTCGGTGACGATGAACGAGAAGTGCATCACGGCCGTGTATCCGTCGCTGTCCACGGCGTGCACGTAGGCGTTCGAATACGTGCCACCCTGGACCGGGGTGCCGGTGAACCGGGAGCCGTCAAAGGTGATGCCCTGAGGCAGGTATCCGGCCGTCAGGGTCACCGTGGCATACGGGGACGAATCGGTCGCCGAGACGGGGATCGGGGTGATCGCCGACCCGGCGGTCACCGTCTGGTTGGCCAGCTTGGTGATCGTGACCACGTTGACGACATTCCAGGTGAAACTGGCCGATCCCGAGAAGCCCGAGGAGTCGGTGGCCGTGATGGTGACCGAGTAGGCACCGGCCGTGGTGGCCTGTCCGGTCACGACCCCGGTCGTCGGGTTGATGGCAAGACCCGGAGGCAGGGTCCCGTTGTCGGACACGGTCACGGTGGCACCGGACTGGGAGGAGGTGGCGGCGATGGTGGTCGCGGCCAGGATGGCGCCCGAGGTGGTGGTCTCGCTTCCCGGGTTGGTGACCGTGACCACGTTGCTGATGGTCCAGTTGAACGTGGTGGAGTTGGTGAAGAACGCATCGTCGGTGGCGGTCACCGTCACCGTGTAGGAGACCGGCGTGGTGGGCGTGCCCGAGATGACACCCGAGGACGTGTTGATGGCGAGGCCCGCCGGCAGGTTGGAGGCGCTGTAGTGCAAGGTGGCCGTCGACGACGAGTCGGTGGCGCCCATGGCCAGCGGCGTAATCGCCGAGCCGGTGTTGCTGGCCTGGCTTCCGGGGTTCGTGAACGAGACCACGTTGGTCGTGGTCCAGGTGAACGAGGTGGTCCCGAAGGCACCCGAGCCGTCCGTGGCCTTGACCGTCACCGTCACGGTTCCCGCCGTGGTCGGTGTGCCGGTGATGGCGCCCGAGGTGGCGTTGATCGAGAGGCCCGCCGGCAGGTGGACGGCACTCCAGGTGTAGGTGACGCCGGACTGGGTGTCCGAAGCCGACGGATTCAGCGTTGTGATCGCCGTGCCGGTGACGTTGTTCTGGTTGGCGATCGACGAGACGCTGACCGAGTTGTGGGTAGCCCACGTGAAGTTCGTGGTGCCGTAGGCGGCGGAGCCGTCGGTGGCCTTCACCGTGACCGAGGCGCTGCCCGGCGTGGTCGGCGTGCCGGTGATGGCACCGGTTGCGGAGTTGATCCTCAGACCCGCCGGGAGGCCGGTGGCCGACCAGGTGTAGGTGGCACCGGACTGGGTGTCAGAAGCGCTGTTCGAAAGCGAGG
>CAITPI010000133.1 GCA_903894295.1 uncultured Acidimicrobiaceae bacterium | reverse complement strand
CGGGCGAAACCGGTTCCGCCGGGGCCGGCTCTCCCCCAGAGCCACCGGCCGGCTTGGTCAACGTCGACTTTGACGACAACGGCCAGCCCCTCCGGTTCCAGCGATGGATGCAGGAGTCGGCTACCGGGGTGGTGCTGAGTGGACTGGCCCGGGGCCTGCAACATGCGCTCGACCACCCTGACAACAGGCCGGCCATCGTCATTGAAGCCTCCGGTCTGCCCGAAGACCCTGACGCCCTGATCTCCCTGCAGATGGATCACGATGATCCGAGCAACACGGTGGCCGTGATCCGGGTCCCACCGTCGTCGACGCCGGATCCGGCTCCCCCGGGCGTGGCGCAACCACCGGACGCCTCCGGACCCGACGGCGGCGGTCCATGACGACCAGGCGTCTGGGTCTGGCCGTCTGGGCATCGGAAAATCCGATGGGCCAGCAGCGCTACGAAGCCGAGATCATCAACCGGGCCGGAGCAGCCCTCGGCTCCGGGTGGTCGGCCCGTGGCGTGCGTCTGGCCTCGCTGCGCACTCCCCTGTCGGTCGACATCCGCCTACCGGTCGGCCTGATGGAACGTTTTCCGGCGAGCCGCCCCCTGATGGGCACCTGGGCCTACCGGAACTGTGACCTCGTTCACCGGATGGACGTCTCGCTGCCCCCGTTCCGGGGGCCGGAAGTGCTGACCATCCATGACCTCGCCGGGCTCCACTTCGACGACGAGACGGGTCTCGATCTTGCCGGCATGGCCGGACAGGCCAAAAGGGCCCGGGCCGTCATCACCGTGTCGGAGTTCTCGGCGGACGAGCTCCGACAACGGCTTGGCATCACCAACACGGTGGTCATCCCGAACGGCGTCGATCCCCGGTTCTTTGCGGCCGCCCCGATGGACCCGGCCTCCCTGGCCCGTCATGGGCTCCGGGCACCGTTCATCCTCCACATCGGCGGCTGCACCGCCCGGAAGAATCTCGCCGGGCTGGCCGCGGCCTTCGCCGACGTACACGCCAGAAGACCGGACGTCTCGCTGGCTCTCGTCGGCTCACCGGATCCCCGCCGGGACGCCCTGTTCGCCAGCCTGCCCGGTGCGGTCCGCCTCGGCCGGGTCGGCGACGAGGCAGTTCGGGCACTCCAGGCTGCTGCCGCCGTGACCGTTGTCCCCTCCCTCTATGAGGGCTTCGGGCTGCCCGCCCTCGAAGCCATGGCGGCCGGCACGCCGGTGGTGGCGGCCGCCCGGACGTCGTTGGTGGAGGTCTGCGGAGACGCCGCCCTGCTGGTCGAACCGGACGGACCCTCGCTCGCCGAAGGCCTCCTGACCGCCCTGGAGGGCGGCCAAGCGGTCGCCGCCCTGACCCAACGGGCCCGGGAACGGGCCCGGACCTACACCTGGGACGCCAGCGCCCGGGCCCACGCCGAGGTCTGGCGTTCGGCTCTCGACTGATTCCTCCCGACCGACCCCCGTTGCCATCTGTAGAAGACAGACAGGCGGTCAGATGACGTCGGCGAAGCCCCGCTCCATCTGCTCGAAGATCATGGCCGAGACGACAAAGAGGCCGATGGGCAGCACGATAGACATCACGATCTCCCAGGCCGGCGGGGCCGGCTGGTGGACCAGCGCCCACTGGAACTCCTGAAGCAGCCACACCAGCGGGTTGATGTCGTAGATCCACCGGTACTGGGAGTGGATGTTCGAGACCGAGTAGGCAATCGGACTGGCGAAGAGCAGGAACTGCAGGAAGAACGGGACGAAGTAGTTCACGTCCCGGTAGCGGACGGTGAGCGCCGAGGTGGCCAGTCCCACCGCGCTGGCCAGCGTGACCACCATCAGCACCCAGAGCGGGTAGAGGAAGACCCACCAACCCGGCGAGATCCCGTAGATCACGAGCAGGACGACGAGGAACGCCGTGGAGACCGCAAGGTCGACGAGCGAGGCGTAGATCACGGCCAGGGGGACCAGCATCCGGGGGAAGAAGACCTTGGAGACCAGATCGCGGTTGAGCACCAGCGACTGTTGGGCCCGGGTGACGATGTTGTTGAAGAGGTTCCAGGCCAACAGCCCCACGAAGCTGAAGACGAGATACGGCAGTCCGCCGCTCGAGAGGTGGGCCACCTTGCCGAACACGAGGGTGAAGATGAGGGCGGTGATCAGGGGCTGGAGCACCACCCAGGCCACGCCGAGAAAGGTCTGGCGGTAGCGCAAGGTGACGTCCCGGGCGCCAAAGCGGTAGAGGACCTCGCGCGCTTCCCACAGTTCGGTGATCTTGGGAAAGGCGAAGCGCCCCGGCGGGGTGATGACGATGTTGGCCACGGTCGGGTTCCTAGGAATAGTCGAACTCGGGGAACACCACGCCGTGGTCGGTGCCATCGGGGGTGGTCGCAAAGGGATAGGGCGAGATGGGCAGCACCTGGAAGGAAAGGGCCTGTTCCCAGATGTCGGCCGGATGGCCACCGGTATGGATGAAGAGGTCAACGCTGTAGGTCCCGGGCTTCAACCAGGGCTGGGAGACGGCGAGGCGGACCATGTTCTCCGTTGTCGGCTCGAGATAGAAGTCCCGGACCCGGGAGTCACACTGGGCCACCACCATGCCGTCCTCGTTGGCGATGAACGCCGAGACGTAGTAACGGCCACCGAAGCCGGGGTTTGGTCCGACCACGTACTCGATCACCAGTTCGTCTCCGGGCTTCACGATGTTGTTGGGCATCGAGACTTCCTGAATCCGGAGCTCCCCGGTGCCCGGGCGCTGGGCGGTCGAGACCGGGGCCGCCGTGGTGTGCAGGAAGCTGCGCTTGTACTCCTCGAGGGCCCCCTCGACGGTGCCATGGAACTGGAGATGTCCGGCATTCATGTAGAGCGCCGAGGTGCAGAGATCGGAGACGGTCTGGAGTTGGTGGCTGACCACCATCACGGTGCGACCGTCCCGGGCCACTTCACGCATCTTGCGCAGGCACTTGGCCTGGAAGTCCGAGTCGCCCACGGCGAGGACCTCGTCCACCACGAGGATCTCCGACTCGAGGTGGGCGGCCACCGCGAAGGCCAGACGGATGTACATACCCGTCGAGTACCGCTTCACCTGGGTATCGAGGAACTTCTCGGTCCCGGCGAACTCGACGATGTCGTCGAACCGCTCGGCGATCTCCTTCCGGCGCATGCCGAGCAGGGTGCCGTTCAGGTAGATGTTCTCCCTCCCGGTCAACTCCGGATGGAAACCGGTGCCCACCTCGAGCAGGCTGCCGACCCTCCCGGCCAGCTCGATGCGGCCCTCGGTCGGCGCCGTGATCCGGTTGATCACCTTCAACAACGTGGACTTCCCGGCGCCGTTGCGGCCGATGATGCCCACCACTTCACCGAATGGAACCTCAAATGACACGTCGTGGAGCGCGTCGAACTCCTCGGCGATCTTCTTGACATTGCTGTTCCTTACCTTGCCCTTGACCGCCTCGGCCATTGTGGTGGGCAGGTCCTCGCGGCGCAGAATCCGGTAGGTCTTCGAGAGACCTTCGACCGAAATGGCCGTGGCGCTGTCCATGTCGCCAAGGCTAACCGGCGCGGACCACCTTTCGACAGGCCGGATTCAGTCCGGAACTCCGGACGGCCAGAGCAACTGATGGCAGTTCGGTCCAGGTGACCGGGGCCCGCCGGGGTGCTCAGTCTTCGAGTTTGAGCGCCGAGACAAACGCTTCCTGGGGAACCTCGACCCGGCCGATGTTCTTCATCTTCTTTTTGCCTTCTTTTTGCTTTTCCAGCAGCTTGCGCTTGCGGGTGATATCACCGCCATAGCACTTGGCGAGCACGTCCTTGCGGCGGGCCTTGACCGTTTCCCGGGCCAGCACCCTCCCGCCGATGGCGGCCTGGATCGGAACCTCGAACATCTGGCGGGGAATCAGTTCCTTCAGCTTCTCGGCCATGCGACGGCCGTAGTAGTCGGCCTGGGTCTTGTGGACGATGGTGGAGAAGGCATCCACCGGAACATGGTTGATCAGCACGTCGACCTTCACCAGGTCGGCGGTGGCGTAGCCGTCGGGCTCGTAGTCGAGACTGGCGTATCCCTTGGTCCGGCTCTTCAACTGGTCGAAGAAGTTGACGACCAGTTCAGCCAGGGGAATCGAGTAGACGAACTCGACCCGTTCGGGCGAGAGGTACTCCATCCGGACCATCTCGGCCCGGCGGGACTGGCAGAGGTCCATCACGGCCCCGGTGTACTCGGACGGCGTGAGGATCGTGGCCTTCAGCATCGGTTCGTCGACATGATCGAGCGCGCTGGCCTCGGGCAGTTCGCTCGGATTGTCGACATCCACTTCGTTGCCGTTGTCGAGGAAGGCCCGATAGGCCACCGATGGAGCAGTGGCGATCAGCGAGAGGTTGAACTCGCGCTCGAGTCGTTCCCGCACGATCTCCATGTGCAGAAGTCCGAGGAATCCACACCGGAAGCCGAACCCGAGCGCCCGGGAGGACTCGGGTTCGTAGGTGAAACTGGCGTCGTTCAGCCGGAGCTTCTCCAGCGCATCGCGCAGGTCCGGCAGCTCGTCTCCATCGATGGGGAAGAGTCCGCAGAACACCATCGGCTTCGGGTCCCGGTAGCCGTCGAGTGGGGCGGGAGCCGGATGGGTGGCGGTTGTCACCGTCTCTCCGGAACGGGCCCCACCCACGTCCTTGATCCCGGCGATCAGATAGCCGACTTCGCCGGGCCCGAGTACGTCGACCGGCACCGGCTCGGGCGTGCGGGCCCCGATCTCCTCGATCTCGTGGTTGGCGCCCACCTGCATGAACCTCAGCCGGTCGCGCTGGTGGAGCGTGCCCTCCATCACCCGGATCGAACTCACCACCCCCCGATACTGGTCGTAGGCCGAGTCGAAGATGAGGGCCTGGAGTGGAGCGTCGGCCCGCCCGGAAGGAGCCGGAATCCTCTCCACCACCCGGTCGAGCAGTTCGGGGACACCGGCGCCGGTCTTGGCCGAGATGTGCAGGATCTCCGCGGCCGGAAGTCCGAGCACCTGTTCGATCTCGGCGGCGCACCGTTCCGGGTCGGCTGCCGGCAGGTCGATCTTGTTGAGCACGGTGATGATCTCGAGGTCGTTCTCGAGGGCCTGGTAGCAGTTGGCCAGCGTCTGGGCCTGAATGCCCTGGGAGGCATCGACGAGTAGCACGGCGCCTTCGCAGGCAGCCAGGGACCGGCTGACTTCGTAGCCGAAGTCCACGTGGCCGGGCGTGTCGATCAGATGGAGGGTGTGGCCCTTCCACTGCACGCGGACGTTCTGGGCCTTGATGGTGATGCCCCGCTCCCGCTCGATGTCCATGGAGTCGAGATACTGGGCCCGCATGTTCCGGGCATCCACCGCCCCGGTCAGTTCCAGAATGCGGTCTGACAGGGTGGACTTTCCGTGGTCCACGTGGCTGATGATGGAAAAATTTCGGATCTGCGCAATGTCGAGCACGGGACCTCCAGCGTACCCAAACCGACCCACTCCCTCGTGCGGATGCTTCGGCCCCGCCATTTCGCCCGGGGACCACCGGGTTGGACCACTCCAATGGCCTCTGGCCCGGGGTGCCGGCGAGTCTGCCGGTAGGGCTCCGAAGCGACAGGAACATCGCCTCCCGGGAAGGTTCGCCGAGGCGCCGCGGTCCGCCCGACATCCGGTTGGGATCTTGGGGACCGGGCCTGCTAGAGTTGTTGGTCTGCCCGAACCGGAACACCCGGTTGGGACACCGATCGACGAGGAATCACCATGGCCAATATCCGTAGCCAGATGAAGCGCAACCGCCAGACGTTGAAGCGTCAGGCCCGCAACAAGGCCGTCCGGTCCGAGTTGCGCACCCGCACTAAGAAGGCGATCGTCGCCATCGACGAGGGTGCCGAGAACTCGGCCGAGTCCCTCCGCCTTGCCATCAAGCGGATCGACAAGGCAGCCGCCAAGGGTGTCATCCACAAAAACCAGGCGGCCAACCGTAAGGCCCGGCTCATGAAGCGGGCCGCCAAGGCGTCGACCGGCGCCTGACCGCCCGACCGGTCGCTCCTGGCCGGTCACTCCTCCATTCGGCCGTCATCCGGCCATCGCCCTACCTGCGGTCTTCCGCCGGGGTTTTTCGGCGGGCCATGGAGTTTCAACCCGCCGGCTGGCGTGGCGTTGCGCGCCTCGCCAACCGCCGTCAGACGATCGGCCGACCGGACCCTTCGATCGGTTCCATGAGTTCCGGACCGTCATTGCGGACGTTTCCGACCCGGCGGTCCACCTGATGGTGCACCAGCGTTCCCGTCGGCGGAGGCCGGAGCATCGACTCGAGTTCGTCACGGTCGGCCCGGTCGGGATCGAGCCACTCGTCGAGGGCTTCCGGTTCCATGATCACCGGCGAACGGTGATGGATGTCTTCCATGTCCGCACCGGCTTCGGTCGTGATCACCGTGCAGCTGACCAAGGGCTCTCCCTCCGCCGAGATCCACCGCTCCCACAGTCCGGCCAGGGCCAACGGTTGACCGTCGGACCGCTGGAAGACGTAGGGAGTCCGCTCCTTGCCCGGTCCCGGCTTCCACTCGTAGAAGGCATCGGCCAGCACCACCAGCCGGCGCGATTTGAACGCCGAACGGTAGGACGGCTTGGTGGCCACGGTTTCGGCCCGGGCGTTGAACGTCCGACTCGAGCCCGAGACATCCTTGGCCCAGGCGGGGACCAGACCCCACCGGAACCGTTCGATCTGCCGGGGCAGTGGCGCCGGCCCGTCGGTGGCCCGGCCGTCGGCCCCGCCGGAATGACCGGTCGGATCGGCAACACCGCCGTCTGGGCAGGCACGAAGGCCTAACACGGAAGCAGTCGGGGGGATGTTGAACCTCGGGCGGCCCTCGACGTTGACGTCAGGGGCCAGATCCGCCCCGAAGATCCGGGCCAGTCGCTCGGGCGGCGTGTACAAGACGATCCGTCCACACATCGCACCCACCTCTTCCGTTCCCTCAGGCCGTTCCCTCGGGCCGTTCCCTCGGGCCGTTCCCTCAGGAACAGCCTGATCCAGACGGCCCTTTGGAAGGCCTACCTGACCTCGAAACGTCGGCCGTCCCGGCCCAACGTTAAACGATCGGTGACGACGTTGTTGAGGCGGGCATCCTTCATCCGGGCCCCGGTGAAGTCGGCCGAACGCAGGTCGGCCGAGGCGAGATCGGCCTGACGGAGATTGGATCCCTGGAACTCGGCACCATCGGCCCGGGCCCAGCGGAGGTCGACCTGTTTCAGGTTGGCCCCACCGAGATACGCCCCCGAGAGCACGATTCGGGCACCATGGGCATGGCGGAGATCGGCTCCGTTCAGGTAGGCCCCCGACAGGTCCGCCCCGGTGAGATTGGCCTCCCGGAAGTCGGCTCCATGGAGGTTCGCTCCCTCGAGGGTGGCCCGCATGAGGCGGGCCCGGGAGAACCCGGTCCCAACGGCTACGGCGTTGGAGAGATCGGCCCGGACCAGGAGGGCCGACGAGCAGATGGCCTCGGTGAGATCCGCCGCGATCAGGTACGCGCCGGTCAGATCCGCCCCCTGCAGGTCGGCCGAGGTGAGTCGGGTGCCCGACAGGTCGGCCCGCACGAGGGTGCTGCCCACAAGGGTGGCACCACGCAGGTCACATCCCCGAAGGTCAACGCCGGTGAGATCCAGGTCGGAGAGATCGACATCCTTGAGCGACCTTCCGCCGAAATCGGTCCACGTGAGATCCGCTCCGGTTCTCCTTGCCTCTTCCAGATCGGCTGGAGCCTGCTTCCTCGACAATGTCCATCCCCTCACATCGGCCAGAACCCGGTCCGGTCGCCTCGACAAGACACCGGTCCGGTCCCATCAAACCTGACCGGTCCTTGGGTGTCGACTGGATTCCGGTCCGGCCAACGCTACCGCCCGGGTCTGCCGTTCCGACAGGGTGGACCCACTGGAGCCCGGCACGACCACCCCCGGTGGGACGTCCTTCACCCTCGGTAGTTCTGCGGCCCGTTTCGCGGGGTCCACGCCCTGGGGGCCATGGACCCCGTGGCTTCCCGATCAATGCGCCGGTGACGCACCGGGTGACCACCCGGGCCCCCCACCGCCCCTCCGGGGATTCCTAGCCCTGGTAGAAGTAGTACGGCTGGTCGCAGCGGTAGCCGTAGGACGGCGGCGTGGTGGGAGGATCGTCGACCCGCACGTACCTGCCCTGTTCGATCCGGGCGATGATGTAACACGACGCCGGAAGTTTCTGGGCCGGATCGGCCGTGGCGTTCAGGTGGTTCCCGTTGAACGAGGTGATCTTGCGGAGGGCGGCGAGCACCGAACCCCGGCTCGGATGGGAACCGGCGGCGGACAACGCCTGGACGAACAGTTGGGCCGACAGCCATCCGTAGAAGGTGTAGAGATCGGCGTGCCAGCCCGGAGAGGCAACCTGGACCCAGTGCAGGAAGGTGCCCACGGCCGGGATGGCCGTGGCGTCCTCGCCAAGGTAGAGGGACGTGCTCTGCTCCATGTACGCCCCGTCAATGGCGGCCGGTCCACCGGCGTTGGGCACCAGCTGCTCGCTGTAGGTCGAGGCACCAAGCACCACGGTCGGATGGAAGTTCTGCTGGTTGAGCGCCTTGATGACCGAGGCGGCATAGTTCTCCGGCATCTGCTCGAGGAACAGGATCCGGACACCCTCGCTCTTCATGGACGCCACGTACTCGTTGAAGTTGGTCGTGGTGATGGCGAACGTCGGGTCGTAGACCACCCGGTAGCCCTCGCTCACCATGGCGGCTTTCTCGCCGGCCCACTTGGTCTCGGCCGACGGCTCGCCGGCGATCAACGCCGCCGTGTGGGTGATCTCCGAGGGAAACTTGTTCTTGAAGTAGACGAGAGGACCCAGTTGCCAGCCGGTCGCCGCCGGAGACGGCGAAAAGGTGTTGGGCAGGTCACTCGTCGCCTGGTCGAGCGAGACGGTGACGTTCGGCACGTCCGGATTGGCCGCCAGAACGGCGCCGCCGAAGCTGTCCTGCAGCGAGAAGCTGCCGACCAGGGCGAAGTCCGTCGCCACGTCGGCCGCCGTGAACTGCTTGTTCGGTCCACCGGCATACTGGTCATCCTGGCTGCCCACCACCAGTTTGCGTCCGTTGATCCCTCCAGACGAGTTCACGTAGTCGGCGTAGGCTTGGACCCCGATCGGCGAACCGGCGAAGAGCCCCCCGAGCTTTGTCGAGACGTTGCCCACGGTGACGGTGCTGTTCGTGATGCCGGTGTAGTTGGAAAAGGCCGAGGAAGGAATGGGCGGGGCAACGTACCCCTTGGTGCTCGGTTGGGTGGTGGAGGTGCTGGTGGAGTTCGTGGTCGACGAGCACGCCGTCAACGACACCGCCAGGACGACACCGGCCAGCGAGAGAACCACCCGAGCGGGTCGACGACTTCTGTCCCGGACGGCAGCATGACCCGGACGATTCTGGACGAGATGCATGGCGGACTCCCCCTTTTGACGGCCCGTTTGTGAATTGGCCCGGGCCCGTTGTTCCTGCACTTGCCGGTTGCGTCTGTTAGTTGCGCCTGGTGCACCGCAACCACACCCCCCGGTTCCCTTGTGACTCTAGAGACTCTCCGGCCGCCGTGCTTGGCAACGTCCTGCGACCCGACCACCACCGGTTGGGACCCATTGGCCAAAGGCCGTCGCCACGGCCTCCTTCCCGGTGCCCCACCGTCCGCCATCGGGACGATGGGGTTCTGGTGGGTGTCGTTCAGGTGCGGCCGTGGTCCGAATCGGACCCGCTGGAACCGTTGCGCTCGAGCGACCGGGCCAACTCCTTCCGGTTGAGGTTCACAAACTCGCCGACCGCCTCCACGGTGACCACTCCGTCCTGCACCAGCCGCCCCAGGCTGTGGGTCCGTCGGGTGGTCTTCTCCGTCACCCAACCTTCGAAGCGGCAGGGAACGCCGATCCGGGTCGGCTTCACGTAGTGGATGGCAAGTCTCACCGTCGGCCCCGCACCATCGACCATGACGTTGGCCGCGGTCAGGATGATGTCGAACGCGGCGGCGAGCGCCGCTCCGTGGACCAGACCCGGGCCACCTTCATACGTCGGAGTGAAGGTCACCTCCCCCACCGCCCGGTCCGGTTCGAAAGAGATGTCGATCGGGGGAGCCATCGGATTGCAGGCACCGATGATCATGTCGAAGGGCATCACGGAAGCCAGCGTGAACGATCGCCCTTCTTCAACCTCGTCGTAGGTCAGGCGAAACCGGGGACGGTCATCCGGCCGGACGTGGCCGGCCAGTTGATCGGCCAGTTCCCGGGCCACCAACGCAGCGTCGGCATAGACGCCGTCATCCGCACTCGAGGACACGACGTACTCCATCAGCCGGCGGATCTCGGTCGTGAGGCGGGCCCGGCCGGATTCCGGGTCGAACGCGCCCAGGGGTTCTGACGTCACGATTCAGGCCTTCCCGTTCCATCGGTCGATGAGGGCGCGGTGGTCGTCCAACGCGCCAAGCGTGGCATCGGCGGGTCCGGAGGGAAGCCGGAGCACCACCTCGTTGATGCCCAGCGATGCGAAGTGGGACAGCTTTCCTTCGGTGGGAACGGTGCCAAAAGGCACCACCCGAACCGCGTCGGGGTCCCGTCCCGCCGACTCGACCGCCGTCCGAAGCCGGGGCAGACCTTCGCCCAGTCCTGCACCGCCAATCGGCATCCAACCGTCGCCGTACGCGGCGATGGCGGCAAACACCGAATCATGCGCCCCTCCGCCCACCAGCACCGGCACACGGTCCTGGACCGGTTTGGGCCACGCCCAACAGGCCGGCACATCCACATGCTCCCCGTGGTATTCGGCCGGGTCCTGCGTCCACAGTGCCCGCAGCGCCCCGACGTGTTCGCGGGCGATGTCCCGGCGTCGGTCGAAGTCCACTCCGTGGTCCTCGGCTTCGGCCCGGTTCCAGCCAAAACCGATGCCGAGATCGAGCCGGCCGCCACTCAGGTGGTCCAGCGTGGCCACCTGCTTGGCCAGGACGAAGGGATCATGCTGGGCCACCAACAGCACGCCGGTGCCGAGGCGGATGACCGACGTCACCGAAGCGGCCATCGCCAGGGCCACCATCGGATCGAGACTGCGCCGGTAGTCCTCGGCGGCCACGCCTTCCACCAGTCCCGGTGGCGCCGCGTTTCGCACCGGGAGGTGGGTGTGCTCCGGCAGATACAGGGCGGCAAAGCCCCGGGCCTCGGCTTCGACGGCCAACCGGGCCGGAGAAAGGCCCTGGTCGGTGAGAAACGCAGTGACGGAGAACTCCACGCCCTCAGCGCTCCAGCGAGGTGGCGAGGGACGCTCCGGGATTGGTGTCCGGATCGGCGAACAGGGCGGCGAATGCGTCCTCTTCGCGCCCACGGGCGGCCGCCACCCTGTCCCTCCGGCCCGCCATCATCAGCTGCTTGATCCGTTGTGTCCCGGCCCCGGGGTAGGAGGCGATCCTCCGGGCCAGCGCCATGGTCTCGTCCAGGACGGTTCCCGGCGGGCAGACCTTGAGCGCCAGTCCGGCCGCCACGGCGTCGTCGGCTTCCAGCCATTCGGCCGCCAGCAGGACGGCCGCCGCCTTCGGCCAGCCGAGGCGCTCGGGAAGCAGCACACTGCTCCCGGCCTCGGGAGGCACCCCCATCTCGGCGAAAGGTGCCCGCAGCCGGGTGCCTTCTTCCAGCAACACCAGGTCCACGTGACCGAGCAAGGTCAGACCGAGACCGAGACCCACGCCGTGCACGGCGGCCAGGAGGGGCTTGTCGAAGGTCATCACCTCGTCGAGCAGTCCCCGGAATCCATCCCCGGCCCCCGGGCCGAGTTCACCGGTAGCGATGGCCACCATCTCCTTCAGGTCCTGTCCGGAACTGAAGGCCGCCCCCCGGCCGGTCAACACCACGGCCCGCACCTCGTCGTTCTCCCGGGCGTCCCGCAACGAAGCGGTCACCGCCGCATAGAGGGCGGCGTCAAAGGCATTTCGCACCTCGGGCCGACAGAACGTGATCAGCCGGACCCCGGCCGTATCCACGACCTCGATGCGGTCCGGGCCTGCCGCCGTCGCACTCACAGCCGGACCACCTGACCACCGTCGACGTTGAAGATGTGGCCGGTGATCCACGAGGCCTGGTCCGACAGCAGGAACAGGCACAGACCGACGAGGTCATCGGTCTGGCCCATCCGCTTCAGAGCCAGCCCGGCCAGGATCGGCTCCATGAACTCGGCCGGGACCACCGAACGCGACGCCTCGGTATCGATCGGGCCGGGGGCGATGGCGTTGATGCGGATCTTCCGGCCACCGAGTTCGTGGGCCAGCTGCTGGGTCACCGAGTTGACCCCGGCCTTGGCCAGGCCGTAAAAGCCGGCGTAGAGATGGGACGCCGTGGACGACTGGTTCACGATGGAGCCGCCGGTGCGTTTCATGATCGGGTAACACGCCCGGACGCAGTTGAGGGCACCCAGCATGTTGACCGCCAGGAACCGGTTCAGGTACTCCCAGTCGACGGTCACGAGCAGGTCGAGCTGCATACCGCCGAAGATGGCGGCGTTGTTGACGAGGTGGTCAAGCCCCCCGAACGTGTCCACCGCAAAGGCCGCCATGGCCTCGGCCGATGCCACGTCGGCGACATCGGCGGTGACCGCCGCGGCGGCCGCCCCGGTGGCCCGGATGACCTCGGCCACCCGTTCGGCGTTCTCGGTCACGATGTCCGCCACCACCACCGACGCACCGGCCTCGGCGAGGGCTGTGGCATACGCCTCGCCGATACCCCCGCCGGCCCCGGTCACGATGGCCACCCGCCCGGAAAAGTCGAACGTCACCATGGGTCGAGGCCCCTCGGCCAGCTCCTTCTCCCCACCCCGTCCGTTTCGCCCTGCACCATCTCCGTCGCTCATGCCCGGCCCTCCGTTCCTGGTTCACTGGTCACATCTGATGCCGACGATGCGGTGTCGTCCGCTCCGGCCATCGGGTTGTCATCCGGCCCCGCCTCGCCTTGTCGGGGCGTGGTTCCCCGGGGCGCGGCGAGCCCGGCGCCCTTGCGGCGGCGGGCGATCACCCGTTCGGCCACCTCGTTCACCCCGGTCGACAGGGGCCATCCGACGTAGTGGGCCACATGGAGGACGATCTCGCGCACCTGTGCTTCGTCGAGTTCGCCCTTCTCGAGGGCCGACTGGAACTGGATCTCGATCAACTGGGGCTGGCCCAGGGCGGCCAGCATCCCGATGGTCATCAGCCGGCGGTCCCGCACCCCAAGGGCCGGACGGGTCCAGACGGCGCCGAACAGGTGATCCACGGTGGTGGCGACGTAGGGACCCTCGATCTGGTCGGGGTCGACCGAGAATCCGTAGACCTCTTCCATCTTGGCCCGACCCAGTTCCCGGGCCGAGCGGGCCCCGTCGTCTGCCTTGTCCATCGTTCCCATCCTCTCGCTTGGCCAGGCGACCGCCCACCCCGGTCGCCGGTCGTCCCGACGCTATTCGTTCCGGGGCAACCGGGCCGATCCCCGGCGCTTCCGCGCCGTGATGTTCCGCCGTGATCTACGCCGGTTCGGCCAGGGACTTGGTCTCCAGGTACTCCTCGAGTCCGGCCACCCCGGCTTCCCGTCCCACCCCGGACTGACGGTAACCACCGAACGGAACGTCCGGACTGAACCAGAGTCCGCCGTTGATTCCGACCGTGCCGGTACGCATCCGGTTGGCCACCCCAACCGCCCGTTCCCGGTCGGCCGACCACACCGAACCCGACAACCCGTAGGGGGAGTCGTTGGCCAGTGCCACCGCATCGTCGTCACCGTCATGGGGAATGACCACCAGCACCGGACCGAAGATCTCCTCCTGGGCCACCCGGGAGGAGTTGTCGAGGCCGACGATCAACGTCGGGTCGATGAAGAAGCCCCGGGGCCGGTCCGCCGTTCGCCCGCCACCGATGACAAACGAACCGCCGTCGGCAACGGCGAGGGCGAGGTACTCCTCCACCCGTCGCCGCTGGCGGTCACTGATCAACGGGCCACAGATCGTGCCCGGATCGGTCGGATCTCCGGCCCCAAGCTTTCCCATCACCCGGGCCGTCGAGTCAACGGCCTCGTCGAACAGGGCCCGGGGCACGAGCAGCCGGGTGGTGATGACGCAGCCCTGGCCGGCATGGGTGCAGACGGTGAAGGCGGCCGTGGCACACGCTCCCCGCAGGTCCGCGTCGTCGAGCACCACAAAGGCGGACTTTCCTCCGAGCTCCAGGTGGACCGACTTCACGGTCTCCGCACTGGCCGCCATCACCTTCTTGCCGGTGACCGTCGATCCGGTGAAGCTCACCTGGTCGACCCGGGGGTCGGTCGCCAACTGGGCTCCGAGCGAGTGGTCCGACGACGTGACGATGTTGACCACCCCGGGCGGAATGTCGGTCTCCTCCTCGATGAGGCGACCCAGCACGGTGGCGCACCACGGGGTGTCCGGGGCGGGCTTCAGCACCACCGTGTTGCCCGCGGCGAGGGCGGGGCCGAGCTTGGCCAACTGGATCTGGTGGGGAACGTTCCACGGGGTAATGGCTCCCACCACTCCCCGGGCTTCCCGCCGGACCCACCGGTGCGACGCAATGCCCAGGGGGGCCGCGTCACCGAGGTCGCGCTCCCACTCGTAACGTTCGGCCAGATCGGCGATCCAGGCCAGGCCCTCCATGGGGGCGTCGAGTTGGGCGGTGTAGGTCATCGACAAAGGGGTCCCCACCTCGGCCACCGTCATGGCCCGCAACTCGTCGGCGTGACGCTCCATGGCCGCGTGCAACTGGCGCAGCGAGGACACCCGACGTTCGACGTCGCGGCACCACGTCGTCTCGTCGAAGGCTTTCCGGGCGGCGGCGATGGCGTCGTCCATGTCGCTTGCATCTCCGTCGGCCGCCACACCGAGGGTCTCTTCGGTGGCCGGATTGATGGTGGCAAAGACCTTCTTCGACCGGGCCGGCCGCCGCTTGCCGGCGACGAACATTCGCTCCTCGCCGGTGAAGGTGGTCGTGTTGGCGTTGGGGTCACTCACCGGGCATCTCCGTTCATCTCGCTCTCCCCGGAACCTCGTTCCGGGGCATCGGGATCGGCGGCCACCCCGAAGATGGCGTCGGCCCGCCGATCGGTCATGGCCGCCAAGGGCAGGGGAAGATCCAGTCCCGCCGCCAGGTCCAGCGCCGCCTGCAGATCCTTGTGGGCGAGTGCGGCCGCCGAGGCCATGGCGTCGATGAGTCCCTGGTCATCACCTTCCCCGAAGGGAGCCACGGTGGGCCGGAACATCAAGGTGGCGGCACCACCGATCTTGGCATCACTGGCCCGGATCACCTGGGCCAGGCGGGCCAGGTTCACTCCGGACGCCTCGGCCAGTTTCTGGCCTTCGTAGGCAGCCAGCCAGCCGCCGTACTGCACCAGGTTCCGGGCCAGCTTGGCGGCCAGGCCGGTGCCGAAGGGGCCCATGACCACCGTCATCGAGCCCAGAGCGTCGAAGACCGGCGCCATGGCGTCGATGACGGTGCGGTCGCCACCGACCATGCAGACCAGTTCGCCGGCCGCCGCCGCCGCGGGACCTCCGCTCACCCCGCAGTCGACCATCACGACGCCGTATCCGGCTGCCTCCTCGCCGAGGGCTTCGACACAGGCCATCGTGATGGTGCTGACGACCACCACCACCGTCCCGGGCCGGGCGGCCGCCAGGGCGCCGGCCGGTCCAGACAGCACCGAGTGGACCTGGGCGTCATCAACCACGGCCACCACGATGGCGTCGACCTGGCCGGCCAGTTCGGCCGGCGAGGAAGCCACCCGCGCCGCGCCCTCGTGCCGTTGGGTGGCTTCTTCCCGCACGTCACAGACCACCACCGGGAATCCGGCCCGCTCCAGAGCCGAGGCCACCCCGTCCCCGATCGCCCCGAGGCCGATCACGCCCACCGGGGTGTCGGTCGTCACGGGCCCCCGGCCACTGTCGTCGTCACTCGCCATCGGTACTCCTCCCCCGGGGTGGTCCACGGAGATCCGGCGGCCCATCCTGCCGGCACTTGGACAGGTGTCCAGACTACTGTCAGAGTCATGGCCGACGAGATGGATGCCCCCGACCCGACCCGAAGGGCCGACCATGTCGCCCCCGGGGAATCTGGCCACGAGGGTCTCGCCGACTACTCGGGTGATTTCCAGGCCGACTTCCGCTACGAGGACCTCTCCCGGGAAGCGCTGGTGCGTCTGGTGCGCGAGTACGCCCAGGCCGTGCACATTCTCGACCGGTCGATGTGCGCCGCCATCGGGATGTCGCACGGCATGGCCGAGATGGAACGGCTGGCCATCGAGGAGTGGCGGGGTGCCAGTCCGGTCTACGGGCAACGACTGCGCCAGATCATGGGGATCGAGGGCAACGACGTCGAGGCCATCTTCAAGGTGCTCCAGCTCGACCCGGGCTTTCCCCACCACTACATGGACGTCCGCTACGAAGTGGTCGACGGGAACCATGGCTTCTTCGAACTGGCCTACTGCGGCGCCCTCATGGATGCCGAGCCCTGGGGCGACAACATGGTCACCGGCATGTGCCACCACATCGAGGACGGCACGTTCGACGTCACCGCCCAGGCCATCAATCCCAAGGCCCACATCCGCCACGTCCACCGGCCACCCCGGGTGCCTGGGGACCGCTCGCCGCACTGTAGGTGGGAACTCACCATCGACGAGGAGAACGAGACCTTGCCGGAAGCGGAGATCACCACCATCACCAAGATGACCACGGCGGCCAACTTCGTCTTTCCCCCCATGCGCGACGGCACACCGCACGTGCCGGACTCCGCAGTCGGAACCGGACCGGAGAACCGGGACACGACCGACAAGGTCACCCGGCGATGACCCTGGTGGCCGATCCGCCCAAACGGCAACTGAGTGCCCGCCAGGCCGAAGTGGTGGCCGCCCTGCTCGACGCCACCGAGATGGAGGTGACGGCCCACGGCTACGACCGGCTCAGCGTGCGCAACGTGGCCCGGCGGGCCGGAGTGGCGCCGGCCACGGCGTACACCTACTTCAGTTCCAAGGACCACATGCTCGCCGAGTTGCAGTGGCGCTACCTGCGGGATCTTCCGCCGGTCGACGAGGTGCCCGGCATGGACCGGGAGGAACGTCTGAAGAAGACGCTCGACGGACTCGTGGCGGCCGCCACCCACTCGCCCGCCCTCATCGATGCCTGGACGGTGGCCCTGCTCGCCACCCACCCGGAGGTCAAGCACCTGCGGCGGTGCATCGGCATCGAGATCCACCGGCGGATCGCATCGGTCTTCTCCCCTGACGTCGACCCAACCGTGGTGCGGGTCCTCGAGACCACACTGGCCGGCTCCCTGCTCACCGCCGGGATGGGGCACCTCGCCTTCGCCGAGATACCCGAGTTCGTCACCGGGGCGGCCCGACTGATGTTGGCCGGTTCGCCATGACGGTTCAGTCCGGCCTCGCCTACAGCCCGTATGCGTACGAGATGCACGAGGACCCCTATCCCGTCTATGCCCGCCTCCGGGCCGAGGCACCTCTCTACCGCAACGACGAGTTCGACTTCTGGGCCCTCTCCCGCCACGCCGACGTGCTGGCCGCCTTCCGCAACGTGGACGTTTTCTCCAACGCCCATGGCGTCTCGCTCGACCCGAGCGCCTTCAGCCCCGAAGCGCATCGCACCATGTCGTTCCTCGCCCTCGACCCGCCCCGGCACACCCGTCTCCGGTCACTGGTCAACAAAAGCTTCACCCCGTCCAAGGTCGGGGCCATGGACGAGACCATCCGTTCGATCACCCTGGAACACCTCTTGCCCGCCATCGAACGGGGCGAGTGTGACCTGATCACGGACGTGGCCGGCAAGATCCCGATGGACGTGATCTCCGAGATGGTGGGGGTCCCCCGTCAGGACCGGGCCGAACTGCGACGCCTGGCCGACCTGGTGGTTCACCGCGAAGACGGGCTGTTCGACGTGCCCGAGGCCGGCATGGAGGCCGCCCTGACCCTGGTGGGCTACTACCAGGAGATGGTCGACGACCGCCGGCGCCACCCACGCGAAGACCTCACCTCGGCCCTGCTGGCCGCCGAAATCGACGGCGACCGACTGAGCGACGACGAAGTCATCGGGGTGTTGTTCCTGATGGTGGTGGCTGGCAACGAGACGACGACCAAACTGCTCGGCAACGCCTGGTACTGGGCCGGACAGAACCCCGACCAGCAGAGAAAGCCCTTTGATGATCCGTCCCGGGTGGGCGACTGGGTGGAGGAGACCCTCCGTTACGACGGATCCAGCCAGTTGTTGGTCCGGGTGACCAGAGAGGACCTCACCTACTACGGGAAGTCCGTCCCGGCCGGCTCCCGGGTGCTGTTGTTGATCGGGGCGGCCAACCGCGACGGGGAGGTCTTTCCCGAGGCGGATCGCTACGACCTCGACCGGGACACCACGAAGATGGTGAGTTTCGGCAGCGGGCGCCACTTCTGCATGGGGGCTCCCCTCGCCCGCCTCGAGGCCCGGATTGTCCTCGGCGAGTTTGTGGACCGGGTGGCCCGCTACGAGATCGACCCGGCCGGCACCGAGCGGGTCCACTCCAGCAACGTCAGGGGCTTTGCCACCCTGCCGGCCCGACTGGAGGTGCGCTGATGCCCCGGCCGTCACCCCATCCGGCGCACCGGCCGGCCGTGGTGACCGGCGCATCGTCGGGCATCGGCCAGGCCACTGCCCTGGCGCTTGCCGCCGCCGGACACCCGGTGATCCTGGGCGCCCGCCGGGTGGGCGAGTGCGAAGAGACCGCCCGGGTCATCCGGGCGGACGGAGGAGATGCCGTGGCCATCCATCTCGACCTGGCCGACGAGGAGTCGGTCGACCGGTTCACCACGGCCGTGGCCGACACCGTGGGCACGGTCGAGATCCTCGTGTCGAATGCGGCCCGGAACCAGGCGGGTTCGGTCCTTGCCACCGACCCGGCCACGTTTGCCGACGTGCTCGATGTCAACGTGCTCGGCACCCACCGACTGATCCATGCCCTGGTGCCGGCCATGGTGGAGGCCCAGCGGGGTGACATCGTCTTTGTCACCTCCGACGTCGCCGAACGGCCCCGTCCGTCGATGGCGGCCTACGTCACCTCCAAGTGGGCCCTCGAAGGATACGTCCGGGCCCTCCAGATGGAACTCGAAGGATCGGGCATCCGGGCCACCATCGTGCGGCCCGGTCCGACCCTGACCGGGATGGGCATGGACTGGGATCCCGAGGTCACTGCCCAGGTAATCGACCAGTGGGCGGCGTGGGGCTTCGCCCGCCACTCCAGTTTCATGCGACCGGCCGGGGTGGCCGAAGCCATCGTGGCCGCCGTCTCCCTGCCCCGGGGAACGCACGCCACCGTGGTGGAACTCCAGCCGGAAGCCCCCCTCGTCGACCGTTCCGAGTTTCCCCCAGGAGGGAGCCGATGACCACCGCCGATGCCGGGGCCACCCCCGCCGGAAAGACGCCGCGGATGGTATCGGGCGCCGGAGCCGACGGCGGCCATCTCGAAGAACTCCGGGTCGATCCCATCGGGCTGATGGAGCGGGTGCGGGCCGAGTGCGGTGACGTCGGCCTGTTCCGCCTGGCCGGGCGCGAGGTGATCCTTCTCACCGGGGCCGAGGCCAACGAGTTCTTCTTCCGGGCCCCCGAGGAGCTCCTCGACCAGGCCGAGGCCTATCCGTTCATGACACCCATCTTCGGCGAGGGAGTGGTCTTCGACGCCCCGCCCGAACGGCGTCGGGAGATGCTCCACAATCAGGCGTTGCGGGACAAGTTCATGCGCGGCCACGCCGAGACCATCGCCCGGGAAGTGGCCACCATGGTCGAACGCTGGGACGATGCCGGCCGGATCGACCTGCTGGACTGGTTCGCCGAACTGACCATCTACACCTCCTCGGCCTGTCTGATCGGTCCCCGGTTCCGACACGAACTCGACCACCGCTTCGCCGAGCTCTACCACGACCTCGAACAGGGCACCGATGCCCTGGCCTATGTGGATCCGTATGCCGACATCGACAGCTTCCGGCGACGGGACGCCGCCCGGGTGGGCCTCGTGGCCCTGGTGTCGGCCATCATGGCCCGGCGGCAAGACGCCCCACCGGAGTCAGAACAGGTGGCAGAAGATGGGCCGGTGGAAGACCGGGACCTCCTTGACGTCCTCATGTCGATCAGGAATCCGGATGGAACGGAGCGATTCAGCGCCGACGAAGTGACCGGCATGTTCATCTCGATGATGTTCGCCGGCCACCACACCACCTCCGGCACCGCCGCCTGGACCCTCATCGAGCTCCTCCGCCATCCCGACGAGCTCTCGGCGGTCCGGAACGAGCTCGACGAGCTCTTCACCGGAGACGAGACCGTCAGCTACCAGGCCCTCCGCGAGATTCCCCGCCTCGAGGCCGCCATCAAGGAAGCCCTGCGGCTGCATCCACCGCTCATCCTCCTGCTCCGGGTAGCCAAGGAAGATCTGGTCATCAACGGCGTCCAGATCCGGGCCGGCCAGATGGTCGGTGCCTCACCGGCCGTCTCCAACCGGATCGCCGAGGACTTCCCCGCCCCGGACACCTTCGACCCGTCCCGCTATCTCACCCCCCGGGAGGAAGACCGCACCAACCCGTGGACCTGGATCCCCTTCGGCGCCGGCCGTCACCGTTGCGTCGGTTCGGCCTTTGCCATGATGCAGCTGAAGGCGATCTTCTGTGTCCTGCTCCGGGACTGGGAGTTCGAACTGGACCAGCCGTTCGACTCGTACCGGAACGACCACTCGAAGATGGTGGTGCAGTTGGCCCAGCCCTGCAGCGCCCGCTACCGGCGGGCCACAAGGAGTCCGGGCTGATGCGCATCGAACTCGATCCCGACCTCTGCCAGGGCCATGGCGTCTGCGAGTCCGAGGCCCCGGCGGTGTTCCTCCTCGGCAAGGACACCGAGGTCCGGATCCTGAAGGACGAGATCGGAGAAGACGAACTTGCGTCCGTACGCCAGGCCGTGCGCTACTGCCCCAACCAGGCCCTCCGTCTGGTCGACGGGTGACGGGCCAGGGGCCGTACGACAGAACCATTTCCCACCAGAAGACCGAAGAGACAAGGAGACCCGATGCCCGCCTTTCCCCGCCAGGAACTCGAAGAGATGATGGACCTGTGGCTCGCCACCAACCGGACCTGTGAAGCCAAACTGGACTGGCAGCCCCTGGCCGAACTGTTCACCGAAGACGCCACCTACGGCTGGAACGTGGGACCCAACGACGAGTTCATGGCCGTTGGCCGCGACCAGATCCGCGAGTACGCCCTCGGCTACGAGATGGAAGGCCTCGGCGGGTGGACCTACCCCTACCAACGGGTACTGATCGACGACCAACAGGGCGAGGTGCTCGGACTCTGGAAGCAGATTGCCGATGCCACCCGCGAGGACGGCACCCACTACGAGATCGCCGGCCTCGGCGGCAGCTGGTTCCGCTATGGCGGCAACCGGATGTGGTCCTGGCAGCGGGACTTCTTCGACGTGGGGAACGCCACGGCCATCTACATCGAGATGATCCAGGCCGACGCCTTGTCCGAGGGGATGAAGCAGCGCATCGAGCGCTCGGCCGGCGGACGCCAGCCCGGGCACTACCGGGTCGGCGGTGCTCCGGTCGGACTGTGGGACGGCGTATGAGTGAGCGGGAGCCTGGCCCGCAGCCCGCGCCCGAATCGGTCTGGGACTATCCCCGCCCACCCCGGCTCGAGCGGGTTCCCCAGCGCATCGAGGTCGTCTTCGCCGGGGTGACCATCGTCGACACCACCGCCGCCTACCGGGTGCTCGAGACCAGCCATCCGCCGAACTACTACCTGCCCGAAGCCGACGTCCGGCCCGGGGTGTTGCGCCGCAACGCCCAGGCGTCGTTCTGCGAGTGGAAGGGCCTCGCCCACTACTACGACGTCGTCGTCGGCGACCACCTGGCCCCCTCGGCGGCCTGGGGGTATGACTCGCCCACTCCGGCCTATGCCGCCATCGCCGGCCACGTGGCCCTCTACGCCGGTCGGATGGACGAGTGCCGGATCGGCGGTGAGGTGGTGCAACCCCAGCCGGGAGGCTTCTACGGAGGCTGGATCACCGCCAATCTGACGGGGCCCTTCAAGGGAGCCCCGGGCACCGAAGGCTGGTAGCCGGGCGACCTGGCGCCGCCGGAGGGAACTCCGCTGGTGTTTGGGATGGTGCTGGAAGACCGCCCTGATCCGAAGGCCAGCGTCTAGTTTGAAACCGTCAAGGGACGGCATCACCACTCAGACGACGGAGGGGCAGTGGCCAGCGTCACGTTTTCGGGAGTAACGAAGCGCTTCGACGACGTCGTGGCCGTCAACGCCCTTGACCTCGAGGTCGCCGACGGCGAACTGCTGGTGCTGCTCGGCCCCTCGGGATGCGGCAAGACCACCGCCCTGCGCATGGTGGCCGGCCTCGAGGAGGTGACCGACGGCGACCTCGCCATCGGAGACCTCCGGGTGAACGACCTTGCCCCGAAGGACCGGGACGTGGCCATGGTGTTCCAGAGCTACGCCCTGTATCCCCACATGACCGTGCAGCGGAACATCGAGTTCCCGCTGAAACGACAGGGCGTGGCGGCGGCCGAGAGGAGTTCCCGGGTGCTCGAAGCCGCCACGACCCTCGGGCTCGACGAACTTCTGGAGCGAAAGCCCGGGCAACTCTCGGGCGGCCAACGCCAACGCGTCGCCCTGGCCCGGGCCATTGTCCGTGCCCCCCGGGTCTTCCTGATGGATGAGCCACTCTCCAACCTTGACGCCACCTTGCGGGTGCAGACCCGGTCCGACATCGTGGCCATCCAGCGTCGCCTCGGCACCACCACCATCTACGTGACCCATGACCAGGTGGAGGCCATGACGATGGGACACCGGATTGCCGTGATGCGCAACGGCGCCCTCGAGCAGGTCGCCTCCCCGACCGACCTCTACGACCGGCCGGCCACCGCCTTCGTGGCCTCCTTCCTCGGAAGCCCGGGCATGAACCTGCTGGCGGCCACCGGGTTCACGGGTCACGACGGCACCCCCGGCCTCAGGGCCGCCGGAGCCGAACTGCCCTGGCCCGACGGCTTCTCCCGTCAACCCTCCGGCGATGTCACCCTCGGATTCCGGCCGGAAGCGGCCAGTCTCGGGTCCGAAGGACTCGATGCCCGGATCATCCTGGTGGAGCGTCTGGGCGCCGAGACCCACCTGATCTGCTCACTGGCCGACGGAGAGCGGGTGGTGGTCCGCCAACGCGACCGTCAGTCCTCCCACCAGATCTCGGATCACGTCCGGATCCGGATCGATACCGACCAGATCCACCTCTTCGACGCCGAATCGGGCCTTCGACTCGGCGAGGGGACGTGAGCCTCGTCATGAGACGCAGCCTCCGGGAAAGCAGCCTTGCCTACCTCCTGCTGCTGCCGGCCCTTGCGATCTTTGGCGTGTTCACGTTCTATCCGTTCCTGGAGAACTTCCGGCTGGCCCTCTATGAGAATCCCCCCTTCCCCGGTCTGCCTTCCCACTACGTCGGACTTTCCCAGGTGGGCTCGGTCCTTGGCTCCACCGGGTTTCACCAGAGCCTGGTTTCGACCTTTCTCTTCGTCATCATGGTGGTGCCGTGCGGTCTCCTCGGCGGACTGGCCCTGGCGGTGGCGGCCCACCAGAAACTGGCCGGCATGTCCATCTACCGGACCATCTTCTCGTCCACAGTGGTGAGTTCGGTCGCAGTGGCCGCCGTGGTCTTCGGCACCTTGATGGATCCGGTGGTCGGCCTGTTGCCGTGGCTCGGCATCAACCCCACCCCACCGATCCTCTCCAACCCGACCTGGGCCCTGCCGGCGGTGGCCCTCATTGCCATCTGGCAGTTCCTCGGCCTCTCGTTCATCATCATGACGGCCGGACTGCAGTCGCTCCCCGAAGAAGTCCTGGAAGCGGCCCGCCTTGACGGGGCCGGCGGCTGGACCATGTTCTGGCGGATTACCGTCCCGTTGCTCTCACCAAGCCTCTTCTTCGGCGTGGTGGTCGGCACCATCTACGCCTTCCAGAGCTTTGGTCAGATCGACATCCTGATCGGTCCACAGAACGCCGCCTTCACCCATACCAACGTGCTGCTCTACTACGTCTACAACGCGCTCTCCGTCCAGAACAACCCGGGCCTCGCCGCCGTCTTGTCCATTGTCCTGTTCACGATCCTTCTGGTCCTCACGCTCGTCCAGTTCCGGTTCCTCGAACGGAGGGTGCACTATGCCTCCGACTGACCTGAAGACACCGGCGACGACACGCAAGTCGCACCGTCGCTCCCGTTTGATCCTGCGCTACGTCCTGCTCACCCTGGGCGCGGTCATCGTCCTGTTTCCGGTCTATGTCGCCATCGTGAACTCGTTGCTCGAACCCAGCCAGATCGCCCACCAACCTCCACCGCTCTTTCCGCTCCATCCACAGTGGAACAGTTACTCCCGGGCCTGGAGCCAGGGCAGCCTCGGGATCTACCTGCGCAACTCGGCCATCCAGACCGCACTGATCGTGACCGGGCAGGTCGCCACGTCGGTTCTGGCCGGCTTCGCCTTTGCCTTTCTGGCCTTTCCCTTCAAGCGGACCCTGTTCATCACCTTCCTGGCCACCTTGATGATTCCCTTCGAGGTGACCGTGACGACCAACCTGTCCACCATCACCTCGCTCGGATGGTTCAACTCCTACGCCGGACTGGCCGTGCCGTTTCTGGCCACCGGGTTCGGAACGTTCCTGATGCGCCAGGCCTTCCTCCAGATTCCCCGGGATCTCCGGGAAGCAGCGGAGCTCGATGGCTACGGACGGCTGGCCTTCCTGTGGCGGGTGGCCATTCCGTTGGCCCGGCCGGCGATTGCGGCGCTTGCCGTCTTCAGCTTCCTCTCGTCGTGGAACCAGTACCTCTGGCCCTTGCTCGCCACCGGAAACGACAACTCGGTTCGGACCGTCCAGATCGGCCTCAAACAACTGCTCAACACCCAACTGGACCAGATCAACGTGTCCCTGGCCGGCACGGTGATCGCCGTGGTGCCGCTCATCGTCCTGCTTGTGATCTTCCAGAAGCAACTCGTCCGGGGACTGACCGCCGGCGCCGTCAAGTAGCGCCCGTCACCGGGTCGTCACCGGGCGTTCATCCTGCCTCCGGGGTAACCGGTCCCGGGTGCGAATGGTGCTTCAATGGCTGCATGCGCACCCGTCGATTCACCGCCCTGACCTTGACCCTGGCTCTTGGTGGTTCGGCCACCTTGCTGGCCGCCTGTTCCTCGTCGGGATCCTCGTCGTCCACGACGACCCCGTCGGCCACGGCGACCTGCAATGCCACCGCCCTGAACGCGGCCACCGGTCCGGTCACCATCAACTTCTGGGAGTCGGCGGCCCGGGCCAACGCCACCGTGCTTGCGAACCTGACCAACCAGTTCAATGCTTCCCAGACCAAGGTGCACGTCAACCTGGTGGTCCAGACCAGCTACGCCGATACCTGGCAGAAGGTGAAGGCGGGCCTGTCCAACGGTCAGCTGCCCGACGTGGCCCAGATCCAGGACACTGACACCCAGGGCGCCATCGACACCGGAGCGTTCCTCAACGAGCAGAACTGCATCAACGGGTTCAGTTACCAGACATCGGACTTCCTGCCCCGGGCCCTCGCCTACTGGAGCGTCAACCACCAGCAGTGGGCGATGCCTTTCGCCGTCTCGGGCCCCGTTCTCTACTTCAACCAGAACGCCTTCACCAAGGCCGGCCTCAATCCCGCCACCCCCCCGGCCACCCTCAGCCAGATGGTGGCGGATGCCAAAACCCTGAAGACGGCCGGTCAGGGCGGGATGGGTCTGGTGCTCGACCCCTGGCACTTCGAGACCTGGCTGGCCACCGAGAACGACCTGTTGGTCAACCACAACAACGGCCGGACCGGCCGGGCGACGGCGGTGGCGTTCAACACCCCGGCGGCCGACCAGATCTTCTCCGAACTGAACCAGATGGTCTCGGCCGGCGATGCCACCACCAACTCGGCCCAGGGTGCCGCCGCCTTTGACAACCTGCTCGGCGTCGGCTCCGGCAAGTACTCGATGACCATCGACACCTCGGCCGCCCTCGGCACCATCCAGAGTCTTCTCGCCACCGGGCAGTATCCGAACGTCAAACTCGGAGTCGCCCCCTTCCCCACGGCCGTGGCCAACGCCACCGGCGGAGTGCAGCCGGGTGGCAGCGCACTCTGGATCTCCTCCAAGTCGTCGCCGGCCAAGGAAGCAGCCGCCTGGGAGTTCGTCACCTTCCTCGACAACACCGCATCCCAGGCCACCTGGGCGGCCGGCACCGGCTACATCCCGCTTCGGACCTCGTCGGCCAACACCCCCACCATCCAGAAGCTTTGGGCGACCAACCCGCAGTTCAAGGTGGCCTACACCCAGTTGGTGGGCGGTGCGGCGACCTATGCCTCCGCCGGTGCGGTCCTCGGTTCCTTCGACGATGTCCGCACGGCCATTGCCACGGCAGAAGCCACCATGTTCCTCGGCAAAGAGTCGCCCTCGGCCGCGGTCACCATGGCCGCCAACTCGTCGAACGCCTTGATCAGCAACTACAACCAGCGCATCGGCCAGGGTTAGGACGAATCCCGGGTCACCCTCGGTGGCCGTGAGCCGGCCCGATGCCGGTCAGCTCTGCCCGCGGATGGAGGCGAGCAGGCCACAGATCATGATGAAGATCCAGGGCAGGGCGCCCGCCAACAGCGCCACCCGAACCGCCCGGACCAGACGCTCCGGCGTGGGGGCACTGCGGCCCGCCCGGGAGAGAAGGGCGAGGAGACCGGCCACCGGCCCGATGACGCCGGCCACGATCAACACGGTGCGGTTCCAGGTGGACCAGGAAAGGTTCGAACCCGTGAGCACGGAGTCGATCATCAACCAACCGGTGACAACCTGGACGACCAACACGGCGACGAGGGCGCCGCTTCGGCCCCGATGGCGCTCCGGCGACGGGGCGAGCACGGCCGAACGACCTGATTCTGGCTCCATGACACTTCCCCTTTTCCCTCGTTCGCTTCCACGATAACGCCCGGGCCGTCCATGGCGGGAACATCAACCTCGGGCGAAGGCGTCCAACACCTCGCTCCGCCACGCCCGCACCAGCTCCGACCGGTCGGCATCGGTCTTGCCGAGGCGGACGACCACGAGGTCGAGGGCCGGGCAGATGTCGATGTACTGGCCTTCATGGCCGGCCGCCCAGAACGTCCCGTACCTGTCGGAGGCGGTCCAGAAGTGTGATCCGTAGAAGGTGCCGTCGTCGGGATCGACCGAGCGGGGACGGCGACCTTGGTCGACCCACCCTTCGGGCAGCAGCCGCTGGCCGTCCCAGACGCCGTCGCGCAGGTAGAGCAGTCCGAACCGGGCGTAGTCCCGGGCGGTGGCGTAGACGTACGACGAGGCCATCCACGTCCCCGCATCGTCGAAGCGGGGATCGGCCGACGTCATGCCCAACGGGACAAACAGCCGCCGGGTGAGGAACTCCCGGTAGGGGTCGCCCGGGCCGAGCCGCGACGCCACGATTCCCGAGATGATGTTCGAGGTCCCGCTTGAGTAGGAGAACCGGATCCCGGGCGCAACGGCCGGAGGCCGGCCGGCGGCGTAGGCCGCCATGTCGCCCTGGCCCCCTCCGAACAGCATGGCGAGCACATCGGAGCGTTCGAAGTCCTCGTAGTCCTCGAGGAAGTCGAGGCCGTCGCGCATGGCCAGCAGGTCGGCCAGGGTGATCCTGCCCCGGGGGTCACCCGGTTGGGACCATGCGGCCACCGGAGCCGGGGCGTCGAGAGCGAGGCGGCCTTCGGCCACCAGCATGCCGACCACGGCGTGCAACATGGACTTGGCCATCGACCAGGACAGCAGCGGAGTCGAGACGTCGACCGGTTTGCCCGGACCCTCCCACTGGGGAAGCAGGCCGTCGTAGCGCTCGTAGACCAGTCGTCCCTGGTGGATGACCACCACGGCATAGGTGTCGTGGAGCGGACCTTCGGGGTCAAAGGCCCGCTCCATCAGGGCATCGAGCGAGACCGTGGCCGGAACGTCGCCGGTCGGCCACGCCGCCCCCGGATACGGCGTGTCGGAGGGTTGGGCCGGCAGGGGAACGAGGGTCTGGTGGTCGGAAGGATCCGGAAGGTTGACTGCGTCGTCATGTCCCATGGGGTCATGATCCCACGCCGGAGATGGCCGGGGGCCGGAAACCACCAAGGGCGCCCGGAACGGGCGCCCTTGGCATGAAACAGTGCTGTGTACTGCACACCGGAGTCTCTGTACGGCGCCGGATGGGACCTCGGTCCGGCTGGATCGTCCAGTGGGTGTCTGGCTGGGATTCGCCAGGTGAAACAGCGAGCCGCCTAGCGGCCAGCCACCTCCAGGGTCCCCAAACGTTGATTGCTCAGTTGGACCACCTCCTTTCTCTGGTGACGCGATCGTACCGTTTTCGTGCGCCAAAACGAAACCTCGAAAGGCGAAATCTTGGTGAACGGACGACCGCACACGGACCGTGTCCCGGGCGGGTTGTACCCGTAGGCTTGCCGAGGTGACCGGACCGGATGACACAGTCAACAGGGAGAACCACCGATCCACTGCGTCGGGTGGCGGTAATGAGACCGTGGTGGTGGACGGCGAGACCACCTGGGTGGTCGACACGGACTTCCTGCGCTCCAACTGGACGTGCCTGTGGGGCAACGGATGCCCTGGCATCGAGGACCGGCCTGCGCCCGAACTCGGCCTCGGATGCTGCTCGGTCGGTGCCCACCTGGTGGACCCCGACGAAGCCCTCCGCCTCTCCGCCCTGGCCGACACCATCGATCCGGCCCGGTTCCAACACCACCAGGTGGCCCGCGATGCCGGCATCTTCCTCGACGGGGAGCGGACCAACACCGCGTTGGTGGACGGTGCCTGCATCTTTCTCAACCGGCCCGGCTTCCCGGGAGGAGCCGGCTGCGCCCTGCACCTCGAGGCCACCGCCACCGGAGAAGCCCCTCAGGACTGGAAGCCGGCGGTGTGCTGGCAACTGCCCCTTGCGGTCGACTGGGACGACCGTGACGATGGCACCACGGTGGCCCACCTGCGGGCGTGGCGACGCTCCGACTGGGGTGAGGACGGAGAGACCATGGCGTGGTGCTGCACCGAAGATGACCTCGCCTTCCAGGGCGACCGTCCGGTCATCGACTCACTGGCCAACGAGATCTCGGCCCTGACCGGACCGGCCGTCTTCGTGGAACTCCGTCGGCGTCTGGGCCAACCAGACGGGTGACTGCGAGGTCAACCCCCGCCAAACTTCGTGTCCCTGCCGGAGGCCACACCGGCCGAGCCGGGGACCGGACCACCTAGATTCTCTCCTGTCATGGCAACCCCTCCAGAGGCATCCACGAACCCGGTCGGCGGCGAACTGTCGCGACGGGGTCGGATCACGGTCCTGCTGATCTGCTCGATGAGTCTGCTGATCGTGGGTCTCGACGTGACCATCGTCAACGTCGCCCTCCCCTCGATCGGACGGGACTTTGGCGCATCGGTCTCGGGTCTCCAGTGGACCGTGGACGCCTACACCCTGGTGCTCGCCAGCCTGCTGATGCTTTCGGGGTCGACGGCCGACCGGTTCGGCCGCAAGCGGACGTTTCTCATCGGCCTGGCGACCTTCACCGCCGGCTCCCTTCTGTGCAGTCTCGCCCCCGGCATCGGGTGGCTGGTGGCCTTTCGGATGATCCAGGCCGTCGGCGGGTCCATGCTCAATCCGGTTGCGATGTCGATCATCACCAACACCTTCACCGTCCCGAAGGAGCGGGCCCAGGCAGTGGGCGTGTGGGCGGCAGTGGTCGGCGTGTCCATGGCCCTGGGTCCGGTCATCGGCGGCCTGCTCGTCAACTCCGTCGGATGGCGCTCCATCTTCTGGATCAACCTGCCGGTGGGAGTCGCCGCCATCATCCTGACCCTCCGCCTCGTTCCCGAATCGAAGGCAGAGAAGCCACGAGGGGTCGATGTCCCCGGCCAGGCGTTGATCATCGTCCTGCTCGCTTCCCTGACCTACGGCATCATCGAGGTGCCCAACCGGGGCTGGGGCGCCCCGGTCATTCTCGGTTCGTTCTCCCTGGCCTTCCTGTCGCTGCTGGCTCTCGTCTTCGAGGAACGCCGCAGGTCCGAACCCTTGATCAATCTCCGCTTTTTCCACTCGGTTCCCTTCTCGGGAGCGGCGGTGGCGGCGGTGGCGACCTTCGCCACCCTCGGAGGGTTCCTCTTCCTCAACACCCTTTATCTCCAGGAAGTACGGGGCTTCTCACCCCTGAAAGCCGGTGTCTTCACCCTGCCCATGGCGGTGATGACCATGGTGCTTCCTCCGGTCTCCGGTCGCCTGGTCGGCCACCGGGGTTCCCGCATTCCCCTGGTCATCGCCGGCTCGTGTCTGACGGTGGCCTGCCTGATGCTGAGCACCATCGGAGCCCACACGTCCTTCCTGTGGCTCGCCGTGGCGTACGTCATCTTCGGCATCGGGTTCGGATTCGTGAACGCCCCGATCACCCACGCCGCCGTGTCGGGGATGCCACGAGCCCAGGCCGGAGTGGCATCGGCCATCGCCTCGACATCACGTCAGGTGGGCTCCACGATGGGCGTCGCCGTGGTCGGTGCCCTCCTGACGGCCCATCTGACCGGGACGACACTGGCCGGATCGGCCGGTGCGGCCCGCAGCGGCTGGCTGGTGTTGACGGCCTGCGGCGTCATCGTGCTGGTGGCCGGTCTGCTCATGACGAGCGGGTGGGCGGGCCGCACCGCCGAGCGCACGGCGCAGGAACTCAATCCCGAGTACCTGGCCGACCGGGTCCCCATCCGACCCTGACGGCCCCGGCCTCCGAGCGGAGCCAACGGACCTCCGGGCTCCTCACGGACGCAGCAACACCTTCACGCACCCGGCGCTGCGGCCGGCCACGAGGGCGTAGGCCTCGGCGGCGTCGGCCAACGCGAACTCGTGGGTGAAGATGCCGTCGGTGGCCAGTTGTCCCGAGAGAACGAGAGGAACGAGTTCAGGCCAGGTCCGGTGCACCGGGGCCGTGGTCAGCCGCAGGGTGACGCTGCGGAACAGCGCCATCAGGACCGGCAGCGGATACGGCGCAAGGTCGTGGACTCCGATCACCGAGACCGTCCCGCCCGGCCGCACACAGGCCAGCGCCTGATCAAGCGTGACGTCCAGGGCAACGGCGTCGATGACCGAGTCGGCCCCACGCCCACCGGTGGCGGCAAGGACCGCTTCCACCGTGTCGCCCTGCAGGGCCTCCACCGTGCCCGCCGGGTTGCCGGACGCCTCTCCGAAAGCCACTGCCCGGGCCCGTCGTCCTTCCACCGGGTCGGCGACAAGCACCCGCCCGGCCCCAAGGGCCAGGGCCGAGCGCACCGCACACAGCCCGACTGCTCCGAGGCCGAGGACCACCACGGTCCCGCCCGGCGGGATGTCGGCCCGCTGGGCTCCGGCCCACCCGGTGGGGAGGTTGTCGGTCAGCAGCAGCGCCGCTTCGTCACTCATCGGTTCGGGGATGGCCAGCAGCTGGAAATCGGCGGCGTGCACGGCCACCGCGGTGGCCTGTCCACCCGGCAGGGAGCCGGCCCCGAAGACCTGTGGTCCACCCACGCAGCAGACCGGATCGGCGGTGGCGCAGCCGTCACAGTGGCCACACCCGGTCACCGAGGCCACCAGTACCCGGTCACCGACCTTGAACCTCTCGACCGCCGACCCCACCGAGGTGACCCGGCCGATGAACTCGTGGCCCACCGGAATGGCGAAGCCGAAGTCGAGGTCGCCGTCGAAGAAATGGAGATCCGATCCACAGATGGCAGTGGCTTCGACCGCAACGACGGCGCCCCGCTCGTCGGGGATGACCGGGTCGTCCGTCTCCTCCACGCGAACCTGGCCCGGACCTTCGATGAGTACGTGTCGCACGGCTACCTCGCCTCTGCCCTTTACCGGGAGCGACCGTCGCTTCCGACCTTTGGGTACTGTGTCACACCCGGTCCGAAAGCGAGCATCATGCGCAATCCCCACGCAGGTGAGCCCTTTGACGCATCCGATGACGCCATCGCCGAGGCGCTTCTCGACGTGTCGATTCCCACCCTGATGCTTTCGCTGGTCCACATCACCGGCGACCCGGAACTCATTCGCGGCCCACTCCGGCCGGCCGGGCTCTTCCTCAACGAGGTGCAGGGCTTCATGTCCGAAGAGGACAAGGCGACGGTCCGGGCGCTGGCGGTCGGAATCATCACCGACTGGCGGGACCGGGGCTGCCCGGAGGTGGAGCCGCTCGGCGGCGATCTCGTCCACGAGATGATGAACTGGCTGACCGGCGAAGAGGTCCCGGAGGAGTACCTGCCTCTGGTGCTGGAAGAGATGGGCCTTGACGGCCGGGATGCCGGTCAGGTCGAACCCCTGGGCACTCCGGAGGCCCGCCGGGAGTTTCCGGTGGTGGTCATCGGGTGCGGGGAATCGGGCCTCCTCGCCGGCATCCGGCTCAAGGAGGCCGGCCTCCCCTTCACCATCGTGGAGAAGAACGCCGGGGTGGGCGGAACCTGGTTCGAGAACTCGTATCCCGGCGCCCGGGTCGATGTCGGCAACCACTTCTACTGCTACACCTTCGAACCGAGCGACCACTGGAGCGAGTACTTCGCCCGACAGCCGGAGTTGCAGCGCTACTTCACCACGGTCATGGAACGTCACGGGGTCACCGACCACGTGCGCTTCTCCACCGAGGTGCTCGGCGCCACCTGGGACGAGGGGGAACATCGTTGGCAGGTCAGGGTCCGGACCGCCGACGGCACCGAGGAGACCCTGGTGGCCCGGGCCGTCATCTCGGCCGTGGGTCAACTCAACCGCCCCTTCATCCCGGACCTGCCCGGACTCGACACCTTCGCCGGTCCGGCCTTCCACTCGGCCCGTTGGGACCATTCGGTCGATCTGGCCGGCCGGCGGGTGGCCATGATCGGAGCCGGTGCCACCGGCTTCCAGATCGCCCCCACCATCGCCCCGGTGGTGGGGAACCTCACCATCTTCCAGCGGACCGCGCAATGGATGTTTCCCAATCCCAACTACCACCTCGCCGTGGGCGAAGGCATGCGCTGGGCCATGCGCCACCTGCCGTTCTACGGTCGGTGGTACCGCTTCCTTCTGTTCTGGCCCGGCTGCGACAAGGGACTCGAGCCGGCCCGGGTGGACCCGGACTATCCCGACCAGCAACGGGCCGTCTCGGAGGTCAACGAGTTCACCCGGCAGATGTTCTCCCAGTGGATCATCGACCAGGTCGGGGACGATCCGGACCTTCTGGCCAAGGTCCTGCCCGACTATCCGGCCACCGGCAAGCGCACCCTCCAGGACAACGGGGCCTGGCTGGGCTGCCTGAAGCGGGAAAACGTCGAACTCGTGCGGACCCCCATTGCCCGGGTCGAAGCCGACGCCGTTGTCACCACCGACGGCATCCGGCATCCGGCCGACGTCCTGGTCCTCGCCACCGGGTTCCGGGCCACGGAGATGCTCGCCCCGATGGCGGTCATCGGACGAAACGGTGTGGACCTGACCGACTGGTGGGGTGAGCGGCCGGCCGCCCACCTCGGCATCACCGTGCCCGGCTTTCCCAACTTCTTCCTCATGTACGGCCCCGGCACCAACCTGGCGCATGGCGGCAGCCTGATCTTCCACTCCGAGTGTCAGATCCGTTACATCATGGGCTGCCTGGCCCTCCTGGTCGAAGACGATCCGGGAGGAACCCCTTCCGGCGGGCAACGGGCAGTCGCCCCGGGTCCGGCCCGGACCATGGAACCCCGGGCCGATGTCTATGACGCGTGGCACGAACGCACCCAGGCCGAGATCAGGACGCTGGTGTGGTCCCAACCTTCCATCCGGCACTCGTTTTTCAAGAACTCCCACGGAGAGATCCACGGTCTGAGCCCCTGGCGACTGGTCGACTACTGGAACTGGACCCGCCAACCCGACCCGGCCGAGTTCGTCTTCGACTGATCCGGCAACCCGGAAAACGGCTCAGCCCGGACCGGTCCGACCGAAGGTGAGACCCGGGCCCCGGTCGGCCACCGCCTGGCAACGCAGGCAGCGAGGCGCCCACGGCACCGCCTGGAGCCGGTCCTCCCCGATGGCCTCGCCGCAGTCCGGACAGATCCCGTAGGTGCCGTCTTCGAGACGGCCGAGGGCGGCTTCGATGGCCTCGAGGATGGCGGCCAGGGCGTCGGCGACCTGGTTGTTGGTCCGGTCGTCGACCACCTGGGCCACGTAGTCACCAGCCCGCTTTCCAAATCCGGGGCGTTCGCCACCGGGAGTGGCCGAAGCCCGGTTGGCGGTGAGTTCGGCCCCGGTGGCAGCCCGGTGTTCCTCCAGAAGTTGGCGGTACCTCGCCCGGGTGGCCGACGGGTCCCCGCTGGTCTCCATCGAAGGGTCGGAACCGGTCACCACGACGTCATGGTAACGGTCGCCCCGACGGGGACCCTGTCATCGCGACAGACCCGTCACGTCACTCCGACAGACCTGTCACCCTGACTTCCCTTTCCCCGGGCCACCCGGTCCCGGGGTCGAATTGGGCAACGTCACACCGGGCCGTTACTATCGAACATATGTTCGTATCCGACGTCAGGAGGCCCGACGGGGGATCGCCGGCGTTGTCCGACCCGGACGGTTCCCCCGACCCCCGTCAGGACAAAGTGGCAGCCCGGGACGCCCTGCGCGCCCGGGGTCGGACGTCGCTCACCACCCTGGCCGAACGGGTCCGGCCGGTCTCCACCAGTTCCAGCCGGGTCCTGCCGGTCCCACCCTTCCTGGCCGACCTCCTCCCCGAGGGGGGGCTGCGTCGGGGCAGCACGCTGGTGGTGGACGGTCCCGGACCGGTCGGATTGGCCTGCGCCCTGCTCTCGGACAGTTCGGCCGCCGGGTCGTGGTGTGCGATGGTCGGAATCGAAGATCCCGGAGCCGCCGCCATCCACACCCTGGGCCTCGACCTCGCCCGTACTGTCTTCGTTCCCAATCCCGGGCCGGCGTGGGCCGAGGCCACGGCCCATCTCCTGGACGGCATCGATCTTGTCGTACTCCGTCCCCCCTTCCCGCCCCGGGGATCGATGGCCCGACGACTGGTGGCCCGGGCCCGGGAACGGCGAAGTGTCCTGATCGTGGTGCCCGGTGGTTCCCGGTGGCCGGAACCACCGGACGTTCGCCTGACCATCCAGAACCCCCGGTGGACCGGGGTGGCGTCCGGTGAGGGCTACCTCCGGGGCCGACACGTCACCGTCGAGGCCACCGGACGGCGTTCGGCCGCACGTGCCCGCACCGGAACCTGCTGGCTGCCCGGCGCCCACGGCTCCCTCGAAGCCCCGACATTGTCCGGGATGGGTCCCTCCGGGCCGACGTTCCACCACCTGGATTCCCGAACGCCCGTGATCTGAGATGGACCGTCTGCTGGTGGTGCGCTGCCCGGAGCTGCGGGACGACGACGAAGGCGGGGCGACCCGGCGCAGGTTCGCCACCGTGCTGGACGCGCTCGGGTTCTACTGCCCGTGGGTCACGCCCCATGAACTCGGGCTCTGCTCGCTGCCGGCCCGGGGACCGGCCCGCTACTTCGGGGGCGAGGAAGCCCTGGTTTCACTGGTGACCGACGTGGTCTCGGCCCTGACCCCGGTCGAGGTGGGCATTGCGGACGGACTCTTTGCCGCCACCCTGGCCGCCCGGGGCGGTCTCATCGTGCCGGCCGGGGAAACGCCGGAGTTTCTGGCCCCCTGGCCGATTGCCATGCTCGGCGACGACGATCTCGCCGACCTGCTTGGCCGGCTGGGCCTTCACACCCTTGGGGCCTTCGCCCGTCTGCCCGAGGCCGACGTGCTCGGCCGCTTCGGTTCCGACGGGATCCGGGGCCATCAGGTGGCCCGGGGAGCCCGCGGCGACCTACTGGAGATGGCCTTGCGTCCGTCGGACACGACGAGATCACCCGAAGCCATCCAGATCGGCTTCTGGGGTGGCGTGAGCGAGACCGACGCCCGGGCCACCCGGGCTCTCGGACAGGTCCAGGCCGAACTGGGTGCCGAAGCCGTGTTGGTGGCCCGACTCCAGGGCGGACGCGGACCGGCCGACCAGGCACGCTTTGTGACCTGGACCGACAAGGAGCACACCCGAACATCTGCCCCGGTCGCGCCCTGGCCCGGTCACATTCCACCCCCGGCCCCGATCACCGTCTACGCCACCCCCCGGCCGGTTCGCCTGCTCGATCCCGACGGACAGCCGGTTACGGTCACCCGGTCCGGGCTGCTGGGCACCCCGCCGGCTTCCCTCTTCGACACCACCCACCCCGTGCTGGCCTGGGCCGGTCCCTGGCCGGTCGACGAGCGTTGGTGGACCCGCCAGCGCCGCCGTGGCGTGAGAATCCAGGTGGTGGTCGACGTCGACGCCCACCTCCTGGTCGGTGGGGCTGACGGGTGGGCCATCGAGGCGACGTACGCCTGATGCCCTACGCCGAACTCCACGCCCACTCCAACTTCTCGTTTCTGGACGGCGCCAGCCATCCCGAAGAGTTGGCCGCCACAGCCGTGCGACTCGGCCTGAGCGGCCTGGCCCTCACCGACCACAACGGCCTCTACGGGGTGGTGCGGTTCGCCGAAGCGGCCCGGGCCTTCGGCCTGCCCACCGTCTTTGGCGCCGAGCTCACCCTGTCCTCCCCCGGCGAGACGCGCTCCCGGGTCGGCACCCCCGACCCCACCGGCACCCACCTGCTGGTGCTGGCCCGCGACCCGGAGGGTTACGCCCGGTTGAGCCGGATGATCGCCCAGGCCCATCTGGCCGGAGGCGAGAAGGGAAAGCCGGTCTTCACCCTGGACGCCCTGACCGAGGGACACGGAGGGCACTGGCAGATCCTGACCGGCTGCCGGAAAGGTGCCCTGGCCAGCCAGCTGACCAACGCCGGACCGCTGGCCGCCGGCCGGGTGCTCGACGATCTCGTCGAGCGGTTCGGCCGCACCCGGGTCAGCGTCGAACTGTGGGACCACGGCCAACCCCTCGACAGCACCCGCAACGACGCCCTGGCCCGTCTGGCCGTCGAAGCCGGGGTGGCCCCGGTGGCCACCAACAACGTGCACTACGCCACGGCCGAACGGTTCCCGCTGGCCACCACCCTGGCGGCCGTCCGGGCCGGAGACCCGCTCGACGCCCTGGAGGGATGGCTTCCCTCTTCTCCGGCCGCCGTCCTGCGGGGCGAGTCCGAACAGCGCCGGCGCTTTGCCCGCTGGCCCGGCGTGGTCGACCGGGCCGCCGAGATCGCCGCCGGGTGCGCCTTCGACCTCCGCCTGGTGGCGCCCCGGCTTCCCGATTTTCCGGTGCCCGAGGGCCACGACGAGCAGTCCTGGCTGGTCGAACTGGTCACCCGGGGAGCGGCCCGACGGTACGGACCCCGCCACCGGGAACGGGTTCCGGGGGCGTATGAACAGCTGGACCACGAACTCGCCATCATCGAACTGCTCGGCTTCGCCGGCTACTTCCTCACCGTGTGGGACATCGTGCGCTTCTGTCAGGAGGCCAACATCTTCTGTCAGGGCCGGGGGTCGGCCGCCACCTCGGCCGTCTGTTATGCCCTCGGGATCACCAACGTGGACGCCGTGGCCCTCGGGCTGCTCTTTGAACGGTTCCTGTCCCCGGCCCGGGACGGGCCGCCGGACATCGACGTCGACATCGAGTCCGGGCGTCGGGAAGAGGTCATCCAGTACGTCTACCAGCGCTACGGCCGTCACCATGCGGCCCAGGTGGCCAACGTCATCACCTACCGCTCCCGCTCGGCGCTACGCGACCTCGGCAAGGCCCTCGGCCACCCCGAAGAGGAGATCGCCACGTGGTCGGCCTCGACCGACCGCAGTTCTCCCCTGGGCGAACGGGAGGACCTGCCTCCGGTCGTCCAGGAACTCGCCGTCGACCTGCTGGGCTTTCCCCGCCATCTCGGCATCCACTCGTGCGGCATGGTCATCTGCGACCGGCCCGTCATCGAGGTCTGTCCGGTCGAGTGGGGCCGCATGCCCGGCCGGAGCGTCCTGCAGTGGGACAAGGACGACTGCGCCGCCGTGGGCCTGGTCAAATTCGACCTGCTCGGCCTCGGCATGCTGACCGCCCTGCACCTCACGGTGGATCTCATCGCCGGCTTCCACCACGTCACGGTCGACCTTGCCCACCTCGAACAGGAGTCCGCCGTCTACGACCTGCTCTGTGAAGCCGACACGGTGGGGGTGTTCCAGGTCGAGTCCCGGGCCCAGATGAACACCCTGCCCCGGGTCAAGCCCCGCTGCTTCTACGACCTGGCCATCGAGGTGGCCCTGATCCGGCCCGGCCCCATCCAGGGCAACGCCGTCCATCCCTACATCCGCCGCCGCAACGGCACCGAACCGGTGACCTACCTCCATCCCCTGATGGAACCGGCACTGGAACGGACCCTCGGGGTTCCGCTGTTCCAGGAGCAACTCATGCAGATCGCCATCGACGTGGCCGGCTTCTCCGCCACCGAAGCCGACGAACTGCGCCAGGCCATGAGTGCCAAGCGGTCCGGCGAGCGGATGGAGCGTCTCCGGGGCCGACTCTTCTCCGGCATGGCGGCCCAGGGGGTCTCCGAGGATGTGGCCGAGCAGATCTACGCCGCCCTGGCGGCCTTCGCCAACTTCGGTTTCCCCGAAAGCCACTCCATCGCCTTCGCCCACCTCGTCTACTCCACCGCCTGGTGCAAGGTGCACTATCCGGCCGCCTTCACGGCCGGGCTGCTCAACGCCCAGCCCATGGGGTTCTGGTCCCCCCAGAGCCTGGTGGCCGACGCCCGCCGCCACGGCGTCACCGTGGAGCGACCCCACGTCGACCGGGGCGGGCCGGACGCCACCCTGGAGCCCGGCCCGGATGGCGAAGCCGTGGTGCGTCTGGGACTGGGCTCCATCCGGGGAGTGGGCAGCGAGGTCGCCCGGCGAATCACCGCCGGGCGACCGTGGCGGAGCATGGAAGACCTGGTCCGTCGGGCCGGGGTGAGCCGCACCCAACTCGAAGCCCTGGCCGCCGCAGGCGCACTGGACGACCTGGACCACACGACACACACCCGTCCGGACCCGTCTCGATCCCGGCCGACCCGACAGGGACGGGTCGGCGGAGAACAGGTGGACGGCACCCGGGCGGCCAACGACGGGGCCGGGGCGTCCCGGCCACCCGGTTCGACGACCGGAAGACGTCGGGCCCTCATCTGGGGGGCCGGGGCGGCCGCCCAGGCTACGCCCGACCGCTTGCCGGGAGTGGTCACCGGGGCCGTTCCTCCGCCACTTCCCGAACCGACCGCCTGGGAGTCGGTGGCTGACGACATGTGGTCCATGGGACTGGCTCCCGACACCACCGCCATGGAACTGGCCCGGCCCCGGCTGGCCAAACAAGGCGTGACCCCGGCCGGAGAACTGGCCCGGTGCGCCAAGGGCACCCGGGTCACCGTGGCCGGGGTGGTCACCCACCGCCAGCAGCCCGAAAGCGCCCGGGGAGCGGTCTTCCTCAACATCGAAGACGAGTCGGGGATGGTGAACGTCGTCTGCTCCCGGGGAGCCTGGATCCGCTGGAAGTCGGTCGCCGGTCACCATCGCACACTGGTGGTCCGGGGCCGCATCGAACGGGCCGAAGGATCGACCACCCTGGTGGCCGAACACTTCTCGGCCCTCGACCTGGGCCCGGTGCCGGCCTCGAGGGACTTCCGTTGAGACCGGACGTGGCCTACCCACTGCCGGATGCCCGACCCGGGCAAGCCGACCAACCTTCGATGTCCTCCGTGGTGTTCCGGTCGGTTCCGTGTCACCACCGGGAGAAAAAGACCCGCCGGGATGGCCGGAACCCATTGACTACCCAACGTGGCCGGGACAACACTTCAGGTGAGGTTCTTCTCCCTGCCCGGGCCAATCACCTGAACACCCGGGGGGAACCATGAGCATCGTCGCAACCGTCGTCGCCCTGGCCGGCATGACCCTCGTCCTCATCCACCAACGGGGAAGACGACCGGGACGCACCGAGACCCCGGCTGCCGAACGCAACCACCCGAACCCCCGTTTCGCATACGGAAGCCGGCCCACCGGGCCGACGGATTCGTCGACCGCATTCACCGGGCCGACGGATTCGTCGACCGCCTTCACCGGGCCAACGGGTTCGTCGACCGCCTTCACCGGGCCAACGGGTTCGTTGACCACCTTCACCGGACCGCCTGATCACCAACGCCGACCGGCTCTCATCCGGGGACTCGGGGTCCAGCCGGCCGGCAGAACAACATCAGGCCGGCCACCGGGACCACTCCCGGTTGTCGTGTCGGGGGATTCCACCGGACGCCGGTCGGCCCGGCCGCTCCTCACGGTGCCCGCCGACCCTGGCCACCGGCTCTACCCGCACCACGGCCGCCAACACCTCGGGGGGACAACTCCGCCGTCGGACGGCACCGTTCGCCAACTCGGCTTCTGGAACGGGGAGACGTGGAGCACCCGCCCGCTCCAGACCGGTCGTCCCGGCGGCAGGGGAACGTCCGACCCCTGGCCGACCGACGACACGGTGGCCTGAGTGGACTCAGGCCCGGCTGCGCGACATCTGGCTGAGCCGGGCCACCAGAAGCTCGACCACCGTCTCCCCCGGGAGCATGGTGGATCCCCTGAGGTCGAGATCGGCCGTGGCCAACAACGAGATGGCCCGGGCCAGACGTCGGGTGCCCAGCTTCTTCATGCCGGCCAGTGCCTTTCTGGCCGGGAAGGGGCTGCCACCAAGGAAGGCGGCGGCCTGGTCGGGGGTGGCAATCCCGGCTCCGTCGAGACGGAACATCTGTCGGTAGTGGCGGTGGAGTTGGGCCATGACCACCAACGGGTGGCTCTTCGGGTCGGAGAGGATCCGGTGGAGTACCTGGAGGGCGTCGGCCATCCGGCCGTCATCGATGGCATCGGTCAGATCCCACGGGGCCAGGGTCCCGGCTTCCCCGAGGAACGGTTCGAGTTCCGCCAGGGTCACCTTGTGGCCGATGCCATACGCCACCGACAGGGTCTCGAGAATCCCGGGCAGACGACCCGGCTCGCCACCGAGGAAGTCCCCGAGACGTTCCCGGGCCGGCGCCTCGAGTTGCACCGGGGCGTGGCGCAGATGTTCGGCGAAGAACTGGGTGCGGTCACCTTTGGTCTTCAGGGTCGTGTCGACCACGTCACCGGCCGCCTTGACCGCCTTCACGAGTGCGGCGGGCACGGTGCCCCCACCGCCCACGAGCACCAGGGACGACGACTCCAACGGACTCTCGAGATACTCGGCCAACCGCTTGGCATCGGCCGCCACCAGCCCACCGGCTTCCCGCACGACCACGATCCGGCGGTCGACCAGGAACGGCGGTGTCTGACAGCCGTCGATCACGGCTCCGACACTGAACGACTCCGAATCGGTCGAGTGTTCCTCCACCATCAGGCCGTGATCGCCATCGCCCACCAGCCGGGCGATGGCGTCATGGGCGGCCTGACCCACCAGCGACGCGTCGTCGCCCCGGACCAGAATCACGGCCGGAGGGGCGGAGGAGCTCACGACGCGGAAGTCTCCGCCCGGGCGCGGGAAAGGGCTTCCACCAGATCGCACGCCTGGCGGTGCGCCCCCACTTCGTGGACCCGCATCACCCGGCAGCCGAGTTGGGCCCCGAGGGCGGTGGCCGCCAATGACGCTTCCTTGCGCTCCCCGATCTCGAGGCCGAGGATCACGCCGAGAAATGTCTTGTTCGAAGCCGAAAGGAGCAACGGATAGCCCTGGTCGGCCAGCACGTCGGATGCCCGCAACAAGGTGAGGGACTGCTCGGCCGTCTTGCCGAGGTCAAGGCCGGCATCGATGATGATCCGGTCCGGGGTCAGTCCGGCCTCTTCGGCCCGGGCCGCCCGCTCCAGCAGAAAGTCCTTCACGTTCTCCACCACATCGTCGTAGACGGGGTTCGGGTCGGGAATCCGGGGACCGAGCCGGATGTGGGTGGCCACCACGGTGGCCCCCGCCTCGGCGGCCACCTTCAGGTAGTCGGGGTCGGCAAACCCGCTGATGTCGTTGCCGACGACGGCACCGGCCGCATACGAGGCCCTGGCCACCGAAGCCCGCCAGGTGTCGATCGAAAGCGGAATGTCGAAGCGGGCATGAAGGGCTTCGATGGCGGGAATCACCCGTTCCATCTCTTCGTCTTCCTCGACGACCGGCCCCGGTCCGGCCTTCACGCCTCCGACGTCGAGCAGGTCGGCTCCGTCGTTGACCAGTAGTTCGGCCCGGCGGACCAGATCGTCGAGGGCGTAGGTGGCGCCCTTGTCGTAGAAGGAGTCCGGGGTCCGGTTGAGAATTCCCATCACGAGGGGCCGATGGGTGATGTCGTAGGTGTTGGACCCGAGCGTCAGTGTGGTTGCGTGCACGTCCCGACGCTACCGCCCCATGGAACAGCCGGGGTCGCCCTTCCTTGGTGGAACCGGGAGTTGGCCGGAAGGTGGCCGGGAGTGGCCGGTAAGTTTGCCAGGGTGGAAGAAAGGGTGGCACAAGACGGGATCGAGCGGGCAACCTCCGACCAGGCCGATGTCCTCCTCGGTCTGATCCAACGGTCGATCGCTGCCTGCGCACCCTATGACGCCCGGCAACGTTCCGTCTGGGCGTCCTCGTTCACCCGGGAGTCGGTGACAGCCATGGTGGCGGACACGGTGGTGTTGACGGCCCCGGGGGGCGTGGCCAACCTCGTCATCCTGACCCCCGGAACCGGCTTGCTCGACCACCTCTACGTCGATCCCGACCACCAGCGCTCCGGCCTCGGATGTCGGCTGGTCGAGGCCATCGAAGCCGAGGCCCGCCAACGGGGAGTCGGCACCCTGCGGGTTGACGCATCGTTGGCGCTCGCCCCGTTGCTGGAGCGCCTCGGATACTCGGTGGTCGAGGTCTACGAAAAAACCGTCGGCGGGGTGACCTTCACCAACACCTGGCTCGAGCGGTCACTTCATCCAGAGTCCTGACCCGGTCTCCGGGCCCGACAGGGCCTTCTGGAAGAACCGACTGGCAGAACCGGTCAGTGCACCCAGTCAGAACAAGCGGTCAGAACAACCGGGATGCGAGCGACCGCCGATAGGTCGCCGTGCGGGGATCATCCGGACCCATGGCTTCCAGCAGGTCGAGAAACTCCTGTCGGGCCGCTTCGTCCCCGCGGACCGAATCCAGCAACCCGTCCAGACGGGCGACGTCGACCTGGTCGATCCCCCGGGCCTTCAGGCGCGCCTCGGCCGCCAGCGACCGGGTCTCGGGGTTCTCGGGAATGCGCCCGAGCACGGCCAGCGCCTCATCGGTCTGTCCGGCCCCGATCAACAAGGCCGCCAGCGCCACCACGGCGCCGGCGTGGTCCGGTTCGAGTTCCAGGGCGGATCGCAACAGCGCTTCGTCGCCGCTGGCCGCCCCGTCGCGGGCAAGAAGGTCGGCTTCGCTGGCCGCCGGGAGCAACCGGGCGACGAACGCCTCCACTTCGGCCTCGGGCAGACCGCCGATGAACTGGTCGGCAATCTTGCCGTCCTTGATGGCGAAGACCGCCGGGATGGACTGAACCTGGAAGCTTCCGGCCACCTTGGGGTTCTCGTCCACGTTGACCTTGGCCAGTTCGACCGCACCGTTGGTGGCCGCGACCACCTTTTCCAGGATCGGTCCGAGCGCCTGACACGGTCCGCACCACGGTGCCCAGAGGTCCACGACGACCGGAACGCTCAGCGAACGTTCCAGCACGGCAGTTTCAAACGTGTCATCGGTGACGTCGACCATGACCGGAGGCTACCGCTTCGATGCTCCGGGCCGGGTAGCGTCTGACCATGAGTTCTGATGCATCCAACACTGCCGACGTCGAGGGCATCCGGGTCGAGGCCGTCTCGGCCTGGCTCAGCGAGAACATCGACGGGGCGACCGGACCGTTTGCCTTCGAGTTGATTGCCGGTGGCCGGTCCAACCTCACGTTCCGGGTCACCGACGCCGCCGGTCACACCTGGGCCCTCCGGAGGCCACCGGTCAGCCACGTGCTGGCCACCGCCCATGACATGGTGCGGGAGCACACCATCATCTCGGCGCTCGGTGCCACCGACGTTCCGGTCCCCACCGTGTTCGGCCTGTGCACCGACACCGCCGTCAACGATGCCCCGTTCTACGTGATGGAGTTCGTCGAGGGGTCCATCGTCCGGGATGACCGGGTGGCGTCCCAACTGAGCGAAGAGGTTCGGGCCACGGCCAGCCGGTCCCTGATCGAGACCCTGGCCCGGCTGCACGCCGTGGACATCGACGCGGTCGGCCTGGGTGACTTTGCCCGTCGCGACGGGTATCTCGAGCGCCAGCTCAAGCGCTGGTATGGGCAGTTCACCCAGTCCACCGTGGACGGTGAGCCCGGACCAGCCATCATCGACGAGGTCCATGCCGCCCTGATGGCCCAGATTCCCGAGCAACAAGGTGTCGCCATCGTCCACGGGGACTACCGGCTCGACAACACGGTGCTCGACCCGACGGGTCACGTGGCCGCCATTCTCGACTGGGAGATCTGCACGCTCGGCGACCCGCTGGCCGACCTCGGACTGCTGATGGTCTACTGGGCCGAGCCGGGCGACGGCGCCGAAGCCCTCCTCGGCGTGGCCCCGACCACCCTCCCCGGCTTCGCCCGTCGGTCCGAACTCCTCGCCCACTACGCCGAGATCTCCGGACGGGACGTCTCCAAGGTCCCCTACTACCGGGCCTTCGGCTTCTGGAAGCTGGCCTGCATCCTCCAGGGTGTCTACGTCCGCTATGCCGGTGGGGCCGCCGCGGGCGACCGGTCAGGCACCGACCAGTTCGCCGCCCACGTGGGTCTGCTCGGCCAGCGGGCCATGCATGAATTGGAAAGCCTGTGATCGAGCCGATCTACCGCTGGGCGGAAGGATGGGAAGCCGACCCCGGCAACCGGCTGGATGCGCCGGTGCTGGTGGTCAGTCTGGACGGTTGGGTCGATGCCGGCGGCGCCGCTTCGGAAACGATCAAGCAGTTGCGGGCCGAAGCCGCCGCCACGACCGTGGTGACGTTCACCGCCGAGAACTTCATCGACCAACGGGCCCGGCGGCCGGTGGTGCGTCTGGTGGACGGGGTCAACGTCGAGATGACCTGGCCCACCATGACCATCTCGGCCGGAACCGACGACGCCGACAGCAGCGTCCTGTTCCTCGACGGCCCCGAGCCGGACTTCCACTGGCCCACCTTCGTTGACGCCGTGGTCTCCATCGCCCGTCAGTGTGGCGTCCGGATGGTGGTGGGGCTCGGAGCCTTTCCGGCTCCCACCCCCCACACCCGGCCGATGCGCCTCGCCTCGACGGTTCCGCCGGAATCGGCCGATCTCGTTGGCCGGGTCGGCACCGTCCGGGGAACCCTGGACGTGCCCGCCGGAGTCCATGCCGCCCTCGAGGTCGGGTTCGGCCAGGCCGGCATTCCCGCCATCACCCTCTGGGCCCGGGTCCCCCACTACGTCTCGGCCATGCCGTACCCCGATGCCAGTGCCGCCCTGATCGAAGGGCTGAACTCGGTGTCCGGTCTCCTCTTCGACGCGTCATCGTTTCACGCCGACGGCGTAGCCGCCCGGCGCCAGATCGACGAACTCATCGCCGGCAACCACGACCATGTGGAGATGGTGCGCCAGCTCGAAGCAGCCGTGGAAGCCGAGCAGGCCGAAGACGCCTTCGACATGGAGGTTCCCTCGGGCGACGAGATCGCAGCCGAACTCGAGCAGTTCCTCCGGGGCGAAGGCGGCTGACGCTCCCGGCCGATAGGCCGGGCCGGTGGGCGGCAGGAACTGGCTAGACCGAGAGGTGGATCTCCGCCGGACGGGTGAGGCCGGAGTTGTTGGTGGTTCGGGTGTGGACCAGATGGGACGCCACACCGGCCAACACGACGATGACCACCAACACCAGAATCACCATCACCGACAGCAGGAACCACGGGGATTTCCTGGCATCCCGGGATCGACGTCTCGCACCCGGGGAGGCCGACGACAGCGAAGACAGCAACAGGGCGGCCTGCTGGTCGGCATCGGGTGGAACACCCTTGGCCAGAGACGATCCGGCCCCCGGGGATCCAGGGTCGGCCGGGCCGCTCGGGACCGGAGCGGTGGCCAACGGCGCTTCAAGCACAATCCGGCGCAACTCTTCTTCGCTGTCGGCCCCGGCGATGGCCGCCAACCCCTGTTGGTACTGCTCGGAGGTCACGAGGTTCTGCTCGGCCATGGTGTCGAGCAGCGACCCGTAGTGGTTGCGCAGCGCATCGTTGACCGGCACGCCGTCGTCAGCCCCGCTCACTGGATCCACTCCCGCACCTCCCGATTGTCGGCCACCACGGTGGGAGATGCAACGACCCCGCTCCGAGCGTGCGCCGGTTACCGTTGGGCATGCTCGTAGATGGAACGTTGGGCTTCGACCCGGGTGGCGTGGTGGCCCAGAGCCGGGACGCCGAAGCGGCCGGTTACGACGGCATCTGGTCGGCCGAGACCAGCCATGATCCGTTCCTGCCCCTGATGCTGGCGGCCGAGCACACCGAGCGGATCAAACTCGGCACCGGGATCGCCGTGGCCTTCGCCCGCAACCCGATGAACCTGGCCGTTCTGGCCAACGACCTGCAGACGGCGTCCCGGGGCCGCTTCATGCTCGGCCTGGGCTCACAGATCCGGCCCCACATCACCAAGCGGTACTCCATGCCCTGGTCCGACCCGGCGGCCCGCATGCGTGAACTGATTCTCGCCATCCGGGCCATCTGGGCCTCGTGGAGCGACGGCAGTCGTCTGGCCTTTCGGGGCGAGTACTACCGCCACACCCTGATGACCCCGATGTTCGACCCCGGACCCAATCCCTTCGGCCATCCGGAGATCTTTCTCGCCGCCGTCGGGCCCTTGATGACCGAGGTGGCAGGCGAGGTGGCCGACGGGATGCTGGCCCACGCCTTCACCACCGAGCGCTACCTCCGGGAAGTGACCCGGCCCGCCCTCGAGCGGGGATTCGCCCGGTCGGGACGAAGCGCCGGGAACTTCCAGATCTCCTTGCCCGGGATGGTCGTGACCGGGGTGGACGACGAGCAACGGGCCGCCACCTTGGCCGCCACCCGCAAGCAGATCGCTTTCTACGGCTCCACCCCTGCCTACCGGCCCGTGCTCGAACTCCACGGGTGGGGGGACCTCCAGGACGAACTCAACACCTTGTCCAAACGGGGCGACTGGGACACCATGGCCAACCTCATCGACGACGAGATGCTGGAAACCTTCGCCGTGGTGGGCGATCTCGACGACATCGGCCAGATGGTGAAGGACCGTTACGGAGGACTTGTCGACCGGTTCAGCATCTACGCCCCCAGGGGCCTCGATGCTGTCCAGTGGGCCGAGGTTCTGGCCAACTTCAAGTAGAAGCGGTCACGAGGAACGCGTCCCGGCAGGAAACCGGCTGGATCGGGCCCTCGCTCAGCGACCCGCCGCCTCCGGCCTCTGGTCCATCCCGGGAGACGTGTCGCCATCTTCGGGGCCCGCCAGAGGTTCAACCACCAGCCAGCCGCGGCTCCTCAACTCCTCGGCCAGCCGTTCCGACGGAACGCTCCTGATCAGCCGGTCGGTCGCCGGAGCCCCGGCCGGGCGGGAACTTCTGGTCGGTACCCGGGGCGGTGGCTCGGGTCGGTCCTGGTCCGTCGGTGCATCCTGGAGCGAGGCGATCAGGGCCTCGGCCTCGTCCCGCGTGAAGCGGCCACCGCCTTGCCGTTGGTTGAAGCCCATCGGTCCCCGGGCTTCACGAAAGCTGGCGTAGCCGGCGGCCTGCAACAACTCCAGAAGTTCCTGCAACTGCCGGGCTGTCGCCGAGGGTCCACTCTGCTGTCCGAATGCCATGCGCCCAGTCTCGTCGCGATTCGCCCGTCTCTCGACCATGGTGCCCCGGGAACCGGTTGTGTCGGCGCCGGTGGTCCATCACCGGGTCGCCCCGCTCCCCGCTACGCTCGGGCGACCCCCGGGTGGTCCCACCCGGGCGGTGATCCCGACAGGAGCCCCACCCATGACCGATGGCCCCGTCCGCTTCCTGGCCCACTTCACCGTCGACGACCCGGAGCGCTACCGCATCTACGAGAAGGGCTTCTTCCCGATCCTGAAGGCCCACGGTGGCCGGTTCATCACCTACGACGACGCCCCGGTCGTGCTGGAAGGCCAATGGACCGCGGGCCGGAGCGTCCTCATCGAGTTCGACTCCGAGGAAGCGCTGCGAACGTGGTGGGACTCTCCCGAGTACAAGGAACTCGCCGCCCACCGACACGCCGGAACCACCACCCACTCGGTGATCTTCCTGCACAGCCCGCCCAGCCGCTGATCCGCTGACCGACGCCGACGGCCACCGGCGGGTTTGGCCGGCGCCGGGCCGGCGACCGGTGACCCATGGTCAGAGGACGATGTTGACCATCTTCGGAGGCTTGGCGATCACCCGTTTCGGCGCGGCGCCACCGAGGGCCGCCACCACTTCGGGGGCTGCGAGGGCCCGGGCCTCGGCGTCGGACGGCTCGATGTCGGGGGCCACCTCGAGACGGGCCTTCACCTTGCCGTTGACCTGGACCACCATGGTGACCGTGGCTTCCCGGGCCAGTTCCGGGTCGGCCACGGGCCAGGTGCGGAGATGGATGTGGTCGCCATGGCGGCGTTCCCACGCCTCGGCCGTCACGTGGGGAACCATCGGGGCCAACAGCAACAACAGGGTGTCGACGGCTTCGTCGAGCACCTCTTGGTGGGCCCCCGAGCGCTGATAGGGCCCGAGAAGGTTCACGAACTCCATGCAGGCGGCGACCGCCGTGTTGTAGGACCAGCGGTGGTAGTCGTTGCTCACCCGGTCGATCAGCCGATGGGTGGCCCGGCGGATCTCGAGGTCGTCCGCGGTGGGTTCCCCGCTCCGGGGGTCGGGCACGACCGCCCGTTCCTCGGCTTCATCGCCGGGAACGGCCAGACGCCAGACGCGGTCCAGGTAGCGGGCACAGCCATCGATGACGCTGTCGGTCTGCTCGCTCCAGTCCACATCGTCGGCCGGTGGACCTACGAAGAGATGGAACAGGCGCAGGGCATCGGCCCCGACCGTGGTCAGGTACTTGCTCGGGGCCACCAGGTTGCCCTTGGACTTGGACATCTTGGTGCCGTCCATCCGGATCATGCCCTGGGTGAACAGGTTGGCGAACGGCTCGCGGAGTCCCGCCGGCAGGAACCCGAGGTCGGCTAGGGCCTTCGTGTAGAAGCGGGCATAGAGCAGGTGCAAGATGGCGTGCTCGATGCCTCCGATGTAGTTGTCCACCGGCATCCAGTGTCCGGCGACGTCCGGGTCGAAGGGACGGTCCACCGTCCACGGATCGGTGAACCGCAGGAAGTACCAGGACGAGTCGACGAAGGTGTCCATGGTGTCGGTCTCCCGGGTGGCCGGGCCCCCGCAGGTCGGACAGGTGGTGTGCAGGAAGCCCTCGTGGGTCGCCAACGGCGACTCACCGGTGGGCCGGAACTCGACGTCGTCGGGCGCCAGAACCGGCAGTTGGTCCTTGGGCACCGGCACGATGCCGTCCTGCGGGCAGTAGACGACGGGGATGGGACAACCCCAGAACCGCTGCCGGGAGACCAACCAGTCCCGCAGGCGGTAGTTCACCTTGCGCTCCCCGACGCCTTCGGCCTCCAGCCAATCGATGGCCCGGGCCTTGGCGGTGGGAATGTCGAGTCCGTTCATCCACCCGCTGTTGATCTTGTCGCCTGGCCCGGTGTAGGCGCCGCCGCCGTCTTTGTCCCAGTTCTCGGGTGGCTGCACGGTGCGCACGATGGGCAGTCCATACGCCTGGGCGAAATCCCAGTCCCGGGTGTCCTCGGCCGGCACGGCCATGATGGCCCCGGTGCCGTATCCCATGAGCACGTAGTCGGCCACATATACCGGGACCGGCTGGCCGGTGAACGGGTTGATCACCGATGATCCGGTGAACGCTCCCCGCTTGGCCAGGCCCGACGATGATTCCGACAGCCGTTCGATGTCCGAGCTGGCGGCCGCCCGGGCCCGGAGATCTTCGACCGGGGCCCGACATTCGTCGGTGGTGAGCAGGTCGAGCAGGGGGTGTTCGGGGGCCACAACGGCGTAGGTCATGCCAAAGGACGTGTCGGGCCGGGTCGTGAAGACCCGCAGGGCGAGTTCAGGGCGGCCATTGACCACAAGATCCATCTCGGCCCCTTCGGACCGTCCGATCCAGTTCCGCTGCATGGTCTTGACCCGTTCCGGCCAGGCCAGGCCTTCGAGATCGGCCAACAACTCGTCGGCATACCGGGTGATGGCGAGGAACCACTGCTCGAGATCCCGCTTGATGACGAGATCGCCCGAGCGTTCGCAGGTGCCATCAGCCAGGACCTGTTCGTTGGCCAGCACCGTCTGGCAGCCGGGACACCAGTTGACCGGGGCATTGGCCCGATAAGCCAGTCCGGCCTCGAGGAACCGCTGGAAGATGACCTGGTTCCACCGGATGTACTCCGGGTCGTGACTGCGGATCTCCCGCCGCCAGTCGTAGACGGCTCCGAGCGAGGTGATCGACTCCTTCAGCTCGACGATGCGGGCGTCGGTGAAGACCCGGGGATGGGTGCCGGTCTTGATGGCGGCGTTCTCGGCCGGCAGGCCGAACGAGTCGAAGCCGAACGGCGACAGCACGGCATGGCCCAGCATCGTCCGATGGCGCACCAGCAGGTCCCCGAAGGTGTAGTTGCGCACATGCCCCATGTGGGCCGCGCCCGAGGGATAGGGGTACATGGAGAGCACATACCAGGGTGGCCGGGGGTCATCGGCGTCGACCTCGTAGGTCCCCTCCTCGGCCCAGCGCTGTTGCCACTTCTTCTCGATACCGGTTACGTCGTAGGCCTTTGCCATGGCCCCTGATCGTACAAGGCCACCCGGTCGTCGCCGGTCAGAAGCGCTGGGCCACCGTCTTCACCAGTTGATGCCAAACCTCGGAAACGGTGGACGCCACGTCACGCCCGTAGTTGGTGAGCGTTCCCGATCCGGACGGGGCCGTGCCGCTGTTGCCTTCCGAGGCGTTGCCGCTGTTGCCCGTCGTGCCGGCTGCTCCTCCCGCCCCGGAGTTGCCAAGGCCGGGGATGATTCCGGAGAACGAGTGCAGCACCGAGTTCAGGTTGGTGACCTGGCTGGCCGGGGGAACCGAGACCGAAACCCCCTGGCCGTAGTGGGACAGACCAACCGTCACCGTCACCGTCGACCCGGTCCCCGACGACGGAACACCGGAGATCATGCTGAAGAGCCCGCCGAGATTGACGTGGCTGGTGTCCAGGGTGACGCTGATCTGGCGCAGCAGGTTGTCGGATCCCACCCAGACCTCGACCGGGACCGTGACGCCGCCGAGGTGTTTGAGACCAGCCGTTCCCCCGGGATGGGCCTGATGGGCCAGGGAGCCCAGCGAGATGGTGGTCTGGTACTTCGTCATCGACTGGCCGTCCAGATTGACGTTGTGCGAAACGGAGACGGGTGCCCCGCTCATCTCCAGGGCGTTCAGAAGATCACCTGGATCAGCCAACCAACCAAGGGACGTGTCGCCACCGGACGATCCCGTACCGGACGAATCCCGCCCGGACGGCAGGGAAGTCTCGATCCACTGGTCTCCACCCAGCAGGGTCGAGACCACCGGAATCTTCAGATAGAGGTGCTGTGCCGAGACCACCAGGCTGACGTCACCCGAGGTTCCCGTTCCCACAACACCGTCGGTCAACGACGAAAGTTTCGGGAGGGAAACCGTCGCCTCGCCCACGTCCTTCCTGAGGTCGAATGCCCCACTCCCCGTAAGCCAGGTTGTGGTCGTACCGGGAGAAGCGGACGTGGCCGAGATGGAGAAGGAGGCGCTTGAACCGGCCGCCGAGTTGTTTGCCGCGGCCGCCAGGCTCCCCGTTGCCGGTTGGCTGGTCGAGCCGCCTGCGGAGTTGTTGGACGAACCGCCGGATCCGTCGGCCCCAAAGGCCACGGCGCCAACACCAACACCGACCACCAGTGCCGCCGCCAGGGCGCCAGCCGTCACCAGACGACGGCGACGCGAAGATCTGACCTGTGATGTCGGGCCGGGTCGGGCCGGGTCGGGCAACGACGACGGAGTGGCCAATGAGGAACCGGGCCAGGGCATAAACGCCGGTTGCCCCAGGGTCGACCGCTCCGGTCCGGCCAGATCGGTACCCGGTGAAGGAACGAGTGCCGATCCTGTTCGAGGCGCCTCCTCGGGAAGTGCGCCGGTTTCACCGTCGTGCGCCAGCCCTGGCGCGTCCTTGCCCGGTGGGTTCTGCTCAGGTCCCTGTTCCACGATTCCCCTCAATCCTCGATGGCCCCGGTTGACCCCAACGGTCATTGGCGCTGACCCTCCGGTCAAAACCGCCCGGAACTACCCGTCGATGATCAAGGCTAACCATCCCGTCCCCGGAAATCTCGGCAGGGCGGCCTGACCCACCGTCACAGCCGGCGACTCCACGTCACGATCGGTGATTCCCGGTAGACAAACCCGAAACTGACTGGCCAAAGTGCTGATAACCTATGCCGACCTTCGGGGGTGTAGCTCAGTTGGCTAGAGCACTTGACTGGCAGTCAAGAGGCCGTGGGTTCGAGTCCCATCACCTCCACAATTGTGATGTCGCGAGACATCGGAGACAGGTGTCTCAAGACATCGTAGACAAAGGACTACCGGTCACGGTTGTGGCTGGTAGTCCTTTGTTGCGTCCAGGGTGAGGTGTCGCAGAGGTGATCCGTCAAGCCCCAGGATTCGGATGTCGAGCCCGTTGATGAGCATGACGACCCTCCAGCCCGAGTAGGGCCGCCCGAGCCCGATGTGGTGGAGTTTGCCTCGATGACGAACCGTGACGCAGCCCGATGTGTCCACTTTGTCGTGACGGATCCGATAGCCGTCGGCATCGATCTTCGGTCCGGTGGGCACTGCCTTCTCACGGGCGTTGAACGCTTCGAGCGGGGTGCGTCGATCAAGGGCCCGATGAGGCCGGGTGCCGTTGTAGTACTCGACGAAGAAGTCGAGTTGACGCTGCAACTGCTTCTTTGAGGTGACCGGGTCT
>CAITPI010000132.1 GCA_903894295.1 uncultured Acidimicrobiaceae bacterium | reverse complement strand
TGGATCTCGCCGATGATCCCAACACACCCCGCTGGCTCAACGAAGCGCGTACGCACCTCGATCGCTCTCCGGTCGCGCACGTCGAGGAAGAGTCGCGCCATGGCTGAGAACTCACATGGGAGCCCGGCCGCATTCCGGCGGGCGCTGACGGACAAGCTCAAGTCCATCGCAGTCGACAGTCGTTGGGAGCTACCGCAGCTCCAGCGGCTTATTGCCTACGACCGACTGTTGGAGCGCCTGTACATGGTCGACGACCAGTGGATCGTCAAGGGCGCAACTGCGCTGATTGCACGAGACCTTGGGGTGCGAGGAAGGGACTGCTGAGGCTTTGGTTTCCATCTGACTTGTGAGGATTTCGGTCCTCACGGAAGGATGATGACCATGCCTGCCGCCTATCCAGAAGAGTTCCGGAGGGACGTCGTTCGAGTGGCCCGCAAGGGTGAGGCTCCGCTCGGCCATCTCTTGGTAGGTGGCATTCACGTCGGGTTCGTAGCGATGGGCCTTGGTGACGGCCGAGCGCAGGTTGTCCGGCACCAGGATCTCGGGCACCCCGCCGAAGAACTCGAAGCAGTTCTGGTGGGCCGCAATCCAGTGGATCAACTGTTGCGAGCGCAGCGCTTCGGCGTAGAGGCAGCTGGAGGACCCGAGCACGGCCACGAACAACTCGGCTCGGAAGCGGACCCCGAGATCGTGATCGTCGTAGACGGGGATGGTGAGACCAGGAAAGTCGACGAACAGCTTCTCCCCGGCGCGGTGATCTTGACGCATGGTCACGTCGAGCTTCTTGGACCACGAGCGATAGAGATGACAGAACTGGCTGTAGCTGTAGCCGTCTTGATGCTGCTCGCAGTACTCCACCCACAAGAGCATCAAGGTGACGCCCTTCTTCGCCAGGTCCTTCTTCACGAGGGTGAAGTCCGGATCCGGATGGCTTCTGGGGGCGGCCACCCCGCTCGGGAAGAGCCGGCGTTCGAGCGCGTCGTCGCCACCGAGTTCTTCGGGAAGGGGCCATAAGTCGAGCCCCGCCTCACGGGCTCGTTTCACGTAGTCGGCCACCGTCGTGTGGGGTAGCGCCAACGAGTTGGCGACCTGGCGGAGGCTCAGCTCGTCGCCGAATCTGAGCCGCAGAACGTCACGAATCTTTCGCATGGTTGTATGGGGACGGGGCACCGGTGACTCCTCTGATCAATGAACGGATCAAAGAAGCGTTGCCGGTGCCCTCACTGACGCCGATCACGGAATCTCCCCACTCTCGATCATCGAAATTCCCCAGGTGGTCGCCCGGGGTGGGGTGATGCCAGACACTACGTGTTCGAGTTGGACCTCACCCCCTTGGTGAGCTTCTCGGCTCGGGCTCGGTGGGTCCGCATCCGGTAGCTCTCCCCGTCGATGTTGAACACGACGGAGCGATGCAGCAGCCGGTCGAGCATGGCGGCGGCCACCATCGGGTCGTCGAAGATCTTCCCCCACGACCCGACGCCGAGGTTGGTGGTCAGCACCGTCGAGCTCTTCAGGTAACGCTGGGTGATGACCTGGAAGAGGGCGGCTGCCGCCTCGTTGGCCAACGGCAGGTAGCCGACCTCGTCGATGATCAGCAGCCTCGGTCCGGCGAAGAACCGCATGGTCGTCGCCCACCTGCCTTCGAGTGCGGCCCGGTGGCACCGGGCCACCAGATCGGCTGCCGTCGTGTAGTAGGTCCGGTAGCCGGCATCGATGGAGGCTCGGGCCAGGGCGACGGCCAGCATGGTCTTGCCCACGCCGGGAGGCCCGATGAACAGCACGTTGGTGGCGTCCTCCATGAACCGGAGCGTGGCCAGCTCGTTCACCAGCTTCTTGTCGATCGACGGCTGGGCGTCGAAGTCGAAGTCGCTCAGCCGGAACGGGGAGGGCAGCGAGGCGAAGCGCTCCAGGCTGGCCCGCCGCCGGGTCTCGGTGGCGGTCACCTCGACCTCCAACAGGCGCTCCAGGAAGGCGGTGTGCCCGAGGTCGTGGGCTGCCGCGTGCTCGAGTTCACCGGGCAGGGCTTCGGCGGCTGCTGCCATGCGCAGGTAGGCCAGATGACTGCGGGCTTGTTGGTAGATCGAGTTGTCGCTCATGCCGTCCCCTCGATCAGGTCGGCGTAGTCCTGCAGGTCGACCGTCACCTCTCGGCCCTCGATGCCCAACAGTCGTGCTGCTTCGGCCAGGGACTCCGGACCCGGTGGCCGGTTGGCCTTGGTGTCACACGGGCGGGCGGTGGTGAAGCTCGACAGGATCACCGACTCGAGAGCTGCCCGGTGCTCGGGGGTCCGCACGATGGTCCCGGCCCCTGCCGGTGCCAGGCGGTGGGTGGCGAGCAGCACCCCCGAAGCGGCGTGGACGCAGAGGGTCGAAGACGCCAGCCGGTGGCGCAGCTCGAGGGTGACCCCGGACAGTCCCGGTGGCACCGAGTAGCGGTTGCCCCGGAATGCAACGGTGGCGTTGTCATCCACCGGGCGGGTGACGGTGACCGTGGCCGGGAACGGGAGTGCGGGCAGGTCGAGCAGCGGCTCGGCATCGGCCAGTTCGCCGACGGTCGTCTTCACACCGCTGGGGGTGCGCCGCTCCCGGGCGTCGCCCGCTCCAGCCAGGAACCGGTCGAGGCTGGCCTGGGCCTCTTCGGGACTGGTGGCGCTCAGGGTGCGCCACCACCGACCCGACGTGAACCGCACTGCGGCCTCGACGGCCCCTTTGCGGTTGCCCCGACGAGGAGGACACGGCTCGACGATGGCCCCGTAGTGCTTGGCGACGGGAGCGAAGGTGGCCTGCACGTCCTTGGTCCCGGGCCGGATGACGGTGGCCAGGCGGTCGGTCCGCCAGATCCGTGGTGTCCCCCCAAAGCGCTTCAGCACGCCGTCCATAGCCTCGACCAGATGGGCCTGGTCCATCGACTCGGCCACCACCCCTCGGGTCCGGCTCGAGTGGGGCAAGGTGCCGAGCAGCACGTAGGCGGTGCCGCCCCAAGGGGCACGACGACGCTCGAACCAGTCCCACTGGATCTCCTCGCCCGGCGGATGGTCGATCTCGATGGTGTCGCGTCCCTTGACCCCGGTGCACGCCTCGCAGTGCGGCCGCAGGCCCCGTGTCCGGATCTGGCGCACGAAGGTCGGGTAGCTCTGGTCGTAGCCGAGGGCGGTGACCTCCTCGAACAAGACGGTTCCCCAGACGTGGTGGTCGTCGGTGAACCGGGCCACGAGGTACTTCTCGTACTCGGCCAACGGATCGGGTGTGTCGGGACGGACACGAGTGCCGGACACCCGTTCGCCGTTCAGGTAGGACCGGACCGTCTTGCGGTCACGGTCCAGGTGGCGGGCGATGGCCGAGATCGACCAGCCCCTCTTTCTCAGTGCGTGAGCTTCCACGTCTTCTCCTCGTGTGAGCATGGAGGCGGGTCCCTTCGGGCTGGTTGGCGTAGGAACCGCCAGCTT
>CAITPI010000131.1 GCA_903894295.1 uncultured Acidimicrobiaceae bacterium | reverse complement strand
CTCCCTTCCAGCTTGGCCCCGAGGACCGGTTCATGTCGGCCGGCTCCTGCTTCGCCTCCAACGTCCGGCGCTACCTCGAATCGTGGGGTTACCACTACGTCGCCACCGAATCGACCCACGCCCAGTGGCCGGAATCGGCGGAGACCCTCTACTACGACGCCTTCTCCGCCCGCTACGGCAACGTCTACACCGCCCGCCAGATGGCCCAGCTGCTGGAGCGGGTCATGGGCACCTTCCGGCCGGACGAGGAGTACTGGGAGACCGCCGACGGCGAGTTCATCGACCCGTTCCGGCCCGGCCTCGCCCACCGGGCCTGGTCGGTCGCCGAGTTCCGGGCCCTGACCGACCGGCATCTGGCCGCCGTCAGGCGGGCCGTCGAGGAAGCCACCGTGTTCGTGTTCACCCTCGGCCTGACCGAAGCATGGCGGTCCCGGAGCGACGGGGCGGTCTTTCCGGCCTGTCCCGGGACCGTGTCCGGCGAATTCGATCCCGACCGGCACGAGTTCGTGAACTTCACGGTGGCCGAGATCACCGAGGACCTCGAGGTGATGGTCCGCCACCTCAGGACCCTCAACCCACTGGTGCGGATCATCCTCACCGTCTCGCCGGTCCCGCTCGTCGCCACCGCCACCGGCCGACACGTGCTGAGCGCCACCACCTACTCCAAGTCGGCCCTGCGGGTGGCGGCCGACCAGCTCGTCCAGCGCCATCCGGACGTCCTCTACTTCCCGGCCTACGAGATCGTCGTCGGACCCCAGAACCAGGAGACACCGTTCGAGTCCGACCTCCGGTCGGTGCGCGAGCCGGTGGTGGCCTCCGTCATGGCAGCCTTCGCCGAAAGTCTGCTCGGGGCACCACCTTCGGCGCCCGTCAACCGCCCGGGGGACCCGGCGAGGGATGACGAACGGCGGGCGCTGCTGGCGAACGCCGTGGAGGCCGAGTGCGAGGAGATGATGGCCGACCGGCCCTCGGACCGGCCGGAGAAGGCCGGAGGTGTTGGCGAGGTCCCCCGCACCCCACCCGGGTCGCCGGCTTCGGGGGCTTCCCCGTCCCGACTGTCCCGGCTGCTCGGCGGAAAGCGTCGTCCCGACAACTCCTGAGCAGTCGCCCGTGACCCGATCGGGTTCAGCCCGAGGCGACGAGGGCGAAGGTGAAGGCCGAGGCGGCCACGATCAGGGTGCCCACCATGATCAGCATCCCGGTCGGGTCACCGAGGACGCCGTGGGCCACCAGGTAGGCCCGGGTCCGCCGGGAGTGGGTCAGGCCGGCGATCCAGAGTCCGGCCCCGACAACGGCCACCGCCACAAGGACCAGAAGGGAGACCCGGTGGTCCGAGCCCAGACGGCGACAGAGGATGGCCAGCACGGCCAGCATGGAGAGGGCGGTGCGGCTCCAGGCCAACTCGGTCCGCTCCCGGGCCACTCCATGATCGTTGCGATGGTTGGCGTCTTCGCCGGGGGCGAGGACGGTGGGGTGGGGCGCCCGGGTGCCGCCGGGCACCGGACCCTGGTTCACGCCTTGGCCCCGAGCAGGACCAGCACCACCGCGATCACGGCGATGACCCCGATCCCGACCGAGAGCACCAACGGCATCGGTGACGACGGCAGCGGTTCGTTGCGACGCATGGCCCGCTGGTTGGCCCGCCACGTGAAGTAGCTGGTCATCGTCACGATGGCCCCGAGGATGATCAGGGGCAGTCCGAGGATCCGGCGGCCACCGGGGACGTGGAGGTCCGGCAACAACTGGGTGGCGGCCACGCCGGTGGCCAGGAGGGCCAGTGCGGTGCGGTTCCAGGCCAGAAGCGTGCGCTCGTTGGCGTAGGTGAAACGGACGTCGGGCTCGTGGTCAACCTGGCCGGTTCCGGTCAACCAGCCGTCGTCCACCGCATCGGCGGCGGGATCGTGGAAGCCAGAAGGGTTTTGGGGTTCGGTCATGCCCGCATCACTCCCACCCTACCGGCCCCTTCCGTCCGGCCCGGAAGCGAGAGAACCAAGGCGTCAACCCCGGGACGGGGCGATGACGTCGTTCCCGTAGGCGGCCAGCGCCTCGGCCGTGTTCTCCCAGAACAGGAAGGACGGCACCACGACCCGGTCCACGCCGATGGCCTCCAACGCCGCCACCTCGTCGAGGGCGTTCGGCCCGAAGACCCCGTTGCCACCGGCGGTGAACTCGATGGTCGAGGCATCCCGGCCGGCCTCCTCGGCCGTCGTGCGCACCACGTCGAACAGGCGGGCCAACTCGTCGTGGCTTCCCTTGGCCGGGAAGAATCCGTCGCCCAGTCGGCCGGCCCGCCGGGCGGCGATGTCGGTGTGTCCGCCGATGTGGACCGGGATCCCGTGATCGACCGGTCGGGGCCGCAGAAGACAGTTGTCGAAGTCCACAAACTCTCCGTGGAAGCTGGCCTGGTCTTCCGACCACAGGGCCCGCATGGCCGCCAGGTACTCGTCGTTCCGCCGTCCCCGGTCGGCGAAGGGAACGCCCAGGGCCTTGAACTCCTCTTCCAGCCAGCCCACGCCGGTGCCCAGCAGCATCCGGCCCTCGGACATCCGGTCCAGGGTGGCCAACTCCTTGGCCAGCACCAGGGGATTCCGCTGGGGAAGGATCAGGATGCCGGTGGCCAACCTGATCGTGGAGGTCACGGCGGCCAGGTACGTCAGCCAGATGAGCGGATCGGGGATGGGTGAATCGTCTCCACCGGGCATCCGGCCCGAGCGGTCGTAAGGGTAGGGCGACTCGTAGCCGGCCGGCACGACCACGTGTTCCACGGTCCAGAGCGACTCGAAACCGGCGGCCTCGGCCTCGACCGCCATCTCCCGGGCCTTGTCCGCCCGGGCGAAGGGGCCGGTGTTGGCAAAGACGATTCCGAACTTCATGCCCGAACCTTAGGCTGGTGACAAACCTGCTGCCACTTGTTTGCTCCCCCCTTCCACCGCCGGGGCAGGCCCACGGCCCGGGAAGCCGCCCACCAAACAATTGTCAATCCAACTGCCAACGGTTACCCTCCGGAGCATGGGATACGACGATTTCGGCACCGTGAACATGGCCTACGCCGGCCAGATGGCCATGACCGCACCCAGGGACGACGGCCCGATCTTCATGGTCAACTTCATGAGGTACAAGGAACGCGCCTCCTACGGCGACGGGGAGTCCGGGACCATCTCGGGCCGGGAAGCCGACGACCGCTACGCCCCGGTCAACGTTCTGGCCGCCATCGGAGCCGACGTGGCGTTCTTCGGTGACGTCGAAGGTCCCGAGGGAGCGTCGGCCGACGTCTGGCACCGCATGGGCATCGTCCGCTACCCGACCCGCAAGTCCTTCATCGACATGCAGTCGAGACAGGACTTCAAGGAGAAGGTCGTCCACAAGGAAGCCGGCATGGAGTTCACCATCGTGAGTGGCTGCCGGCCCCGGGTCCAGGTCGTCGGCGGGCCCGACGGATCCGGCGTGGTTCGCTTCGTCGCCTACCGGCAAGGCAGCGAGGTCCCCGTCCCCGAAGAAGGTGTCCTGCTCGAGGTGGAGGGCACCGTGATCGGCGACGAGCGGATCTGGAGCCACATCCTCGTCTCGTGGGCCGACCGGCACGACGACCTGCCCGATGGGGCCATGGAGGTGCGGACCCGTCCGTCGATCGACCGGCTCTCGACCCTGATTGCCGCCTCCCTCGGGGACTCCCGGAACACCTGAGCCGGGCCGGGCCGGCAACCGGGAATCAGGGTCCCGGAATCAGGATCCCGGAATCAGGGTCCCGGGATCAGGGCCTGGGGATCAGGGCCTGGCGGGCGGGAATCTTCGGCCAGTGACCACCCCGGAGCCTCGGGGTTGAACCGCCCGCGGCTGATCCTCGCCGGACTGAGACCCGACCGGAACGGCCCGTCCCGCCACCGGCGCACGGCCGTTCCCAGGCGGATGCCGGCCTGGTCGAGGACAGCCACCGCCCGATCAAGCAGAAACCCACCGGCCGCCTGGATCGCCGGATGATCCGGAGACAACGCCGCCGCCTCCCACCCCGGCAGGCCCCTCCATGATCCGCGGCGCCAACCATCACGGCCGGGAAGACCCTCCCCACCGGGTCCGTCGGGTGCCGCCATGGCCCGGGACGCCAGTTCATCGTCGTGCAGCAGTGCCCACACCACACCGACCACCACGGACCGGACCGTTTCGGGGACCGCATCGATCATCCGGACCTCCAGCCACCGACGGGGACGCACCGGAGGAAACAGGGTCGAAAGGTGCCGGGCAAGATCGGTGGCGTCCGGTCGCCGGAAATCACCCGGACCGGCCAGCCACTCCCGGAAGGTCGTCCCACCCGGGGCCGCCACGAGATCGCCCGAAGAATCCGCCCGGAACAACAGCGTGGCGCCGAAGACATAGTCGACCCACCGGTCCGGACCGTCCACCGGCACCGGAGCGGTGCGGGACGGATCGATCAACCACCAGTTGGCCATCCGGGACCCATCGGTCGAACCGGAACCACGACGTTGTGACATGGTCGTCACGTCCGTCGGCGCGCCCCACGGTGACGGGAACGACTTCCCGGGTGCCAACCCTGTCCCCCGTCCCCCGGGCGACCACCGGGAATCCGGGGCGAACGTTGGCGAGTTGGCAAACAGGGCGGCGATGACCGGGGCCCAACGGGAGAGCGTCACCCACGAGGACCAGGCGTCCCGCCCCGGATCGATGTTCACCTGGAGGGACGCCGTACTGCACATCATCACGGCTCCGGAAGGACCCTGACGGTCGAAGGCCTGGCGCATCAGGCGGTAGCGGGGAAGATCGAGCGATGCCACCGGCGGCCGGAGGGGATCCCGGCCGAGAGGCACCATGGCCAGACCGGCCGGTTCCAGCCGGGCCGCCACTTCTCTGGTGTCCACTTCCAGTCGTTCCACCAACTCGTCGGGATCGGTGGTCGCCTTCGTACTCACCTCGAGTTGGCCCCCCGGTTCGAACGTGACCACGCCACCGGCGGGCAGCGGCGATCGGCCCACGGCGGCTCTCCCTTCGGCCACCGTGACCACCCGGGTTCCTTCCTTCCGGTCGACCACCAGCCACTCGGCTTCCACGGCGATCTGGTCCCGGGCATGTCCGGCCGCAGGCAGTTGGGCCAGGATCAGCCGGGTGGCCTCCATCTCCGTGAGGGACACCGACGCTTCGTCGTCCTCCCTCAACTCTCTGCCACCCGCCGTTCCAGCCAGGCCACGATCTCGTGGTCGGGCCGGCGGGACGGGCCCACCATGGGCACCAGACCGGTCGGGCTGGTGACGTTCACCTCGGTGAGTCGACCACCAATCACGTCGATTCCGACCAACACCAGGCCCCGGGCCCGTAACTCCGGGGCCAGCCGGGCGGCAATCCTGCGGTCGTCGGCATCGGGTTCCACCACGTGGCCGGTGGCGCCAAGGGCTAGGTTGGCCCGGAACTCCCCGGGCGCCGGTAGGCGCAGCAGGGCTCCGATCGGCTCTCCGTCGAGCAGGAGGACCCGGCGGTCACCGTCCCGCACCGCATCGAGAAACTCCTGGACCATGACCGGCCTCCGACCGTGGCCGGTCAACCGCCCGAAAGCCTCCGCCCCCCGTCCATCCCGGTGCAGCCGGACCACGTCCCGGCCGCCATGACCGTCGAGGGGTTTGATCACCGCCTCGGGATGTTCGGCCAGAAACTCCTCGCACACGCTCCACCGGCCGGTGACCACCGTGGCCGGCATCAGGTCGGGGAACCGGGTGGCCAGGAGTTTCTCGTTCGCTTCCCGCAGGCCGCGGGGATCGTTCACGAGGACGGTGCGGCCCCGCACGGTCTCACACAGGAGCGTCATCGCCACAAACGCCGCATCCACCGGTGGGTCGGCCCGGAGCATCACCAGATCGACCGAGGCCAGGTCCCGGACGAGGTCCTCGTGTCCTTCCGGTTCCGGGCCGGACCGACCCCTCCCCGGTCGCATGGGGGTCACCGCCGCCGCAAGGCGACCGTCGGCCAACGTGAGTGCACCCGGCGTCGTATGGAAGACCCGATGGCCCCGTTCCAGCGCGGCCCCCATCAGGCACAACGAAGTGTCCGAACCCGGATCGAGTCCCTCGAGGGGATCGGCCAGCACCACCATCTCCATCCCGCGTCGCCCTAGCGGGATCGGCGGGAGACGCGGTAGCGCTCGAAACGCCCGACGAACTCTTCGGTCTGTTCCCCGCTCCAGGCCACGGCCCGACCGGCGGGCCGGTCCATGGTCGCCGCCTCGTGGCGAGCCACCCGGTCAGGCAGTTCGGCCCGCAGTCCGAGCCGCTCGAGGCCACGACGCCGGACGTAGAAGGGCACCATGACCGCCTCGGCCACCGAGATGCGCTCGCCGGCCAGCCACTCTCCATCCCCGAGCCAACGGTCGATCTCGACGAGGGTGTCGCCCAGGGCGTCCGAGGCCCCGGCAACGAGCCGGTCGTCCGTGCCGTAGTAGATGCCGATCATGGCCGGATAGAGGTTGGCGTCCAGCCATCCGGCCCGCTCCCAGGCGAGGCCGGCCGGTCCGGCCCCCTCGGGCACCAGTGACGGCTCGTTTCGTACCTCTTCGAGCCAGGCCAGGATCGGCAGGGAGTCGGCGCGGTACCGGTCACCCACCCGCACCATCGGAATCTCCCCCCGGGGGCTGTGCCGGACGAACTCGTCGGGGACGACGTAACCGGGCGGTCGGGCCGCGGTCGGCGGGACGTCCACGAGGGCAAAGGGGATGGTCCGCTCCACCAGGGCGAACTCGACCCGGGTGGAGAAGGGACAGATCCAGTGGCCGAACAGGGCCACTTCGGACTCCGGGGCCAGGACGGAACTCACGGCAGCAGTGGTTCGCAGCCGGTCGAGGCGAGCGTGGCCTTCACCCACTGCCGGTCGGACGGACCGAGGGCGGAAAAGCGGTCCCTCAGCCAACCCAGGCACTTGGCCTGGTAACGGAACGGGGCCTGACGGTAGGGGCCGTCGGGCGAAGCGGAGACCACCTCGTTGCGTCCCTCCTCGAGGGCTGCGGCGTTGGCGACGAGAAACGGGACATAGGTGGAGCCGATCTCGGCCAACAGTTCCCCGACGGTCGGGGCCAGAGAATCCCGGTCGTTCCAGCCCTCGTCGTCAACCACCGGCCACCACGAGGCGTCGTCGGTTCGCAGGCACCAGGGCACCACCCGGGGCGCCCGGTCGACCGCCAACTTCGCCGGGACCGGATCCCACAGCACCAGCTGGCTCAGCTGGCCGAAGATTCCGAAGTCACCGCAGCCCGGCCGTTGCCCGAGCCAGAAAGACTCTTCGGCCAGATGTCGTTCCATGAGGTCGAGCAGCCGCCCGTACGAGCCCTCGATCACCGGCCGGTTCTCCTCGGTGGAGCCGACGAGCGCCCGCCGGGAGATCTGACGGTCGGTGACGTACTCGTTGGACCGCCCCCAGGTCCGATCCTCCATCTGCAGGTCCAGCTCGAGTGGCAACAGGTGGCCGGCCTTGGCGATGCACTCCGGGTAGTACCAGCGGTAGTGGTACATCGCCTTGGTCACCCACTCGTCGCCGTAGTCCTCGATCAGCGCATCGAGGAAGGCAAGCGCCGGATCGGCCGGGACGACCCGGCGGGTCGGGACCAGTTCCTCCAGACGGAGGATCAACGGCGACGAGTCCACGGCAGCTTCCCGATAGGCACCGTCTTCGTCCGGGAAGGCGATGGCCGGAATGATCCGGACCGGCACCGGCGGGAGGTCGTCCCACTTCGAGTCCCGGGGAACCCAGACGAAGGGGATCCGCCGGTAGCGGAGCACGGCCCGCATCTTGATCGAATACGGCGAAGAGAAGGCTCCACCCAGACGCAACGGCCGCTCGGCGGTCGGCCCCGACGGGGAAGGCACCGGAGAGGTCATCTCGCCGAACCAGGCAGCAGATCCTCCAGGGCTTCGGCCACCATCGTGGTGGTGGACTCCTGGTCCATGCCGTGCAGTTGGCGGTAGGTGTCGAGGGTCTCGAACTGGGTGAGCGTGTCGACGAGCGCCAGTCGCCGGCGACGTAGAGCGGGCTTCAGGGTGGCCCACTCGGGAGCAAAGTGCCGTTCGACCTGGGCCTTCAGCTCGCGGCGGGTCATGGCCAGGGTGTTGGCCATGACCTCGCTGGTGGCGGCCCGCAGCCGGGCCGCCCGGTTCACGTCGCCCACCTTGAAAAAGAGGGTCACCCGGCGCTCGGCGAACCGATCGATGCGCTCGTCCCGGGGACCTTGGCCGATGGCCGAAAGGTGGAAGTAGGGCAGGGTCAACTCCAGATGGCGGTCGACGGCGGCCCGGACCAGTTCGTCCGCGTCGTCGAAGTAGCGGTAGACCGAGCGGGGAGAGAGCCCGCACCGTTGGGCCACTTCGACCGGTCCCGGCGAGAGGGACCCTTCCTGGAACAGTTCCAGCACGGCGTCGAGCACGGCCGTCTTGTTCCGGTCCCGTCGAGCCGAACGACCGTCCACCGGGCCGGTGGCCAGCACCGGTTTCTCCACGGTGGCCCTCATCGCCCGAACTTCGGATTCTGGAGGTTCTCGAGCGCCCGGTTCCGATTGGCCACCCGGCTCTTGGTGGCGTCGTGGGTCAGGACCCAGAACCGGTTGGTCTTGACGGCGTAGGCCACCCGGCCGGCCAGGTCGGCCGGCTCCATGCCGACCGAGTCCATCATCTTCTCCACCTGGTCGAAGGGGATGGTGCCCGGGTCGGGCAGACCCAGTGCGTCCGGGGCGTTGCGGGTGGACTCGAAGATCCGGGTGCGCACCAACTCGGGGCAGAGGCAGCTCACGCCCACGCCGGTGTCCGCCAGTTCCATGGCAAGGGACTCGGAGAGTCCCACCACGGCGTACTTGGTGGCGTGGTAGGAGCCGAGGAACGGGGACGCGGTGAGTCCCGCTTCGGATGCGGTGTTCACAATGTGCCCCTCACCCTGTTCGACCATCAGGGGCGCAAAGGCGCTGACACCATAGGCAACACCCAGCAGGTTCACACCCACCACCCACTGCCACATGTCGGGCCGGGTCTTGACGTTGGGTCGTCCACAGGCCACCCCGGCGTTGTTGCACAGGAGGTGGACCGCACCGAAGGCCTCGAGGGTCTTCTCCCGCAAGGCGGCGATCTGGTCGGGATCCGACACGTCACACACCACGGCTTCGACCCTGCCTCCAGCTCCGGCCAACTCGTTCGCCCGTTCGGCCAGAACGTCGGCCTCGATGTCGGCCATGACGACCTTCATCCCCTCGTCGAGAAACCTCCGGGCCAGGCCCAACCCGATTCCTGACGCCGCACCGGTCACCACGGCCACCCGATCGTTCAGTTCCATCGCTCCACCTTTCCTTCCATCCTGCTCGTCAACGTGTGTTCCAACCTGGACTCCATTGAGCTCTCCATTGAACTCTTCACCGGGTTCACCGTCCTGCGTCCCGTCGTCTCGGCCGTCGTCGGTCGTCGTCATCCGACGGCCACCGTGACAGAAGAGGGCGGACCGGTCTGCGGTGACCGTGACCTATTGGCACTCCCTATGACAGTAATGCGTCCGGCCGGGACGGCCAAGGTTGTCCTCCCACGGGCCGGTGTTCGAGAGGAGGGGGACGTTCCGGGTCGAACCCGGGTCGTCCCGCTCAGGACGGAGCCACCACGACCCAGGAGTCACCGTCGGCAAAGGCCCGCCAACCTTCCCATCCAAACGACGCAATGGCGTCGGTCCCCTCGTCGACGACCAGGCGGGCCAGCGCACCCTTGGCCGCCTTGGCGGCGTGACCGGCCGCCCGCTGGCCGTCAACGGCAAGAAAACGTACCCGGCAGATCCGGGCCCGCCCGCCCAGTCGGACCCAGTCGATGGCGCCGGCATGTTCGGCCGGCAACAGGTCCACCACCGGTCTCCTTCCCACCCGGGCCGCCAGCGCCTCGGTGAGCATCGGCTGCCAGTAACGGGCCAACGGCCCCGGGCCCGTCAGGGAGACGAGGAAGGTCAGGCGGTAGTCGACGACCGGATCTTCCGCGGTGGTGATGCCGTAGAAGGCGGAGGGCACGAGCAGGCGTCGCCGTTGGGCCAACGAGAGGCTTCCGGGATCCAGACCACCCCAGACCACCCCGGTGTAACGCCGCCACGCCGGTAGAACGGGCGCCTCGCCGGCAAGGGTCGTCCGCCAGGCCGAGACCGCCCGCTCCAACAGGTCTCCTCGGGCCTTGAAGACCCGGGCCCACGTGGCATTGTCACCCTCGTCGAGCAACCGGCGCACGGCCGTGGCGACGGCCTGGCGCGGCGCGGCCAGTTGATCGTCAAACGAACCGGGCTTGTGACCGGGTCTGCCTCCTTCGGCCTTTCCCTCGGAGGGAGGAACCAGCACAAACGGTGGCGCACCCATGGGGCGCCAACGTAGCCGGAATCAGACCGGTGGCGTCCAGTCCGGGTCCGGTTCGAAGAAGGCAAAGGTCAGGGCTTCGAAGGCCACGGCGAAGTTGTGCCACTCCTCGTTGGCGCCGTCTTCCCCGGTCGCCAGCGTGATCATCGGCCCGGGTTCGACCACGGAATTTGCCCTGACGAAACCGTCGGCCAGGGCGCCGACCAGCCGGACGAACTGGGAGGCGGTGAGCGGTGGGCGGAACCGCCAGCCCACGGCCTGGCACACCTCGGTGTAGACAACTTCCCACGACGAGTTGCTGATCGACACGCTCCGCCGGATCGCTTCGCCCAGGCGGTCCATTCCGGGTTGTTGTCCGTCAAAACAGTGGGCCAGCAGCACACCAAGCCACGGCACCCAGGCATCGCCGTCGTCCAGTGGCAGGAGGGCGGCGGCGGCGCCGGCCCGGCAGAGCTGACGGATGGTGGCCAACCGCGACGCCGGATCGGTCAGGTCGACCGCTTCGAAGTAGGGCGCCAGGGATTCGGCCACCGCGTCGATCTCCCCGCTGGCGAAGTCGTCGGCCACCAGGGCCAGCACGTCGGCCCGGTACTCGTCGAGGCCACTCCAGATCCGTCCGATCACCGAGGCATTGGTGAACCGAAGGTCCCGGTGCTCCTCGATCCACTCAAAGGCGCGTTTGAAGGTGAGGCTCCCTACCCCGGCCGCCATACCTTCGTTCCGGAGGATCTCCTCCCCGGTGGCCAACAGCAGTTCACGCAACTCCTCCCGGCTCAGCCGTTCCCGGCGTTGACGGGTGGACGTCGTCTTCTTCGTGGCCGGCGTCACCACGAGTGCTCCGGATCAACCTCGAAGTACCGCTGGGCCAATGCCTGGACTCCGATGGCCGCCATCGACCACTCCTGGTCACTTCCGTCGTGCCCGGTCGGCAGGATCACGTCCGGCAACGGGCCCTCGATGGCCTGACGCAACTGGAACCCTTCCAGGAACGCCATCTGGGCCCGGGTGAAATCGTCGATGCTGAGACCCGGCTGCATCCGCAACCCGAGCAAGGTCATCAACGTCGAGTTCAACTCCCGAAAACGCTCGAGGGATCGGGTATAGGCCGTGCCCATGGTGTGCTGCAACACATCGACGTCCTTCTGTCCGGAGACGCCGAAGACCGTCATCATCCAGGCGACGGTGCGAAAGACCCATCGTGACTCTTCCATGGCGCCTGAACCCACCCGGGTCGACCGACGGGCGATCTCCTGCAACCCAAACGCCCGGTCGTCCGGATCGGTCAGGTCCAGACCCTCGAGGGCCACCGCCACCGAGATGAAGACGGCCTCGTACTCGGTGTCCAGCAGGCTTCCGTCTTCGGCGGCCATGGTGGTCGCCAGCCGGTCCACCACGTCCACCCGGTACGCGTCCTGACCGCTCCACACCCGACCGATGACCGAAGCGTTGGTGATACGGATGCCCGTTTCCGCCTCCACCCGGTCGAAGACCTTCTTGAAGGTGAGGGATTCGGCGGACAGCCCAAGGCCGTCTTCGAACAGGATGGCCCGGCCGGCTTCAAGCATCAGTGAACGCAACTCTTCCCGGCGCAACCGGGGTTGACGTTTCATGGTGGCGGTAGGTTGGGAGGGCACGTCAGGCCTTGTCACTTTCTGGTTGTCGACCCATGGATCTTCGGCTCTCCCCGCCGGATGCCGTCATCCATGTCCGGATACTGCAGTATGGGACCATTCCACCAACCTGACCCTGTCGTCTCGGACCTCGGGGCCCGAAACCACTCCCCATGTTACCTGACGCCGGTTCCGTTCAAAGGGCACCACCGGCCCGGGGATAGGCCGGGATGGGCCGGGCCGCTGCCAGCCGGACCGGGCAGGATCACCTCCTCCACCCACAGGTCTTCGCCCTTGACCCGAACCCCCGCAGGTCTCCGACGATTCGCGGTCCACAGGCCAAGGACCGACCTGCTGCGATATCTGGTTGCATCTTTGGGTAACCATCGGGTAGGTTGTCGTTGACGCGGGAACCGGTCGTTGTGGGCAACGGCTGCATCATGGGCAGCTGCATGAAGTACAGCCGTTGCCCATGGTCGTTGGCCAACCTGGCCTGCCACCGTGGCTAACCACGGTGGGGTCCGGCCCGGTCCTGGAACTCCTGTGGCGGCAGGAAGGACCGGGAGGCGGGCGGTGTCGTTGCCGAACGGATCCGCCAGTGGCCGCACAGCCGGTGGGAGAACCGGCGGTCAACCCTCAGCCGGTAAAGCGGGCCGAGGCACCGGCGTCCACGTTCAGGACCGTCCCGGTGACGTGGCGGGCCCCGTGGGAACAGAGGTAGGCCACGGCCGCCGAAACCTCGTCGGGCTCCAGCCACGGCACCGGCTGCACGTGCAGGCCCGTCATGGGGGCAGCCACGTCGTCCGGCCCGGGATCTTCGAGGTCCGGTCGCATGAGCTGATAGAGCGCCGGATTGTGGATCATGGGGGTCGAGATGTTCCCCGGAGCAATGGCGTTCACCGTCACGGAGAAGTGCGCCATCTCCTGGGCCACCGACTTGCACAGGCCGATCACTCCCCACTTGGACGCCGTGTAGGCGGCGATGCCCGGGTTCGACGACCGGCCCATCATCGACGAGATGCCGATCATGCGGCCCCATCGGCGGCGCCGAAGATGGGGGGCCGCCGACCGCAGGGTGTTGAAGACTCCGGTCAGGTTCGTCTCCACCGTCTCCGACCAATCGGACGCCGTCATCGACATAATCGAACCGAGAGACGAGACCCCGGCGTTGGCCACGGCGATGTCCAGACCACCGAACTCGGCTGCCACCTCGTCCACAAAGGAGATCATGGCGCCAAGGTCCCGGACGTCCACCAGCGAGGCGATGCAGCGCCGGCCCTCGGCTTCCACCAACCGCACCGTCTCGGCCAGTTCGTCCGCCGTTCCGAGCGGGTAGGCGACCGTTCCGAGATCGTGGCCCAGGTCCGTGATGGCGATGTCGGCTCCCATGCGGGCCAACGTGACGGCATGGCTCCGGCCCTGTCCCCGGGCGCCTCCGGTGATCACCGCCACCCGGCCGGCGAGTTCCCGGGCCGGATCCGGCCGTGCGTCGGGTTCCACCACCGGTCCACGTGTGTCCATCAGGTCATCCTAGGAGTCGGCTTCGCCCCCGGCCCGGTTCCCCTGGTCTCCGGGGAACGGGACCGGCCCCAGGTGGTGAGCACGTCCCGGTAGGCCCGGTCCCACTCGTCATACTCCCGCCGCAGGGTCTCTCCGGCCCAGCCAGGTGGCCACAACTCGGTGGGCAGCAACGGGTCGGCCTGGAGATGCCGCAGGACCGCCGCCGAGAGGGCAAAGCCCGGAGCGAGATCCCCGACGTCACGCGTGGGCTGTCGGGTGAGCCCGGCCCGCAACACCTCGGCCTTCGCCGACCAGGCCGGAAGATCCCACAAACGGGCCGCCCACCCGGCCGGGTCGCCCGTTGGCCCGCCGGTCAGCCAACCGAGTCCCGGGTCGCCGGTCACCCCGGCCGGAAGGTCCAGGTTGTCCGGCCGCATCCAGACGCCCTCACGGGCTTCGGCCATCCGGGCCGAAGACAGCCGGCGACGTCGGGTGCTGCGTTCGTCGGCCGACCGGGCCGGCTCGAGCACCATGGCCACCCACCAACCGCCCGACCAGCCCGTACGGGGTCCACCCAGCCGGCTGGCCTGTTGGCGGAGGTGACGCTCGAACAGCCTGCCGGCCAGCCGGTAGCGACCCGAGCCGTCCGTTGTGGCCTCTCCGGCCGCCACCATCCGGCTGAGGGCCACCCGGGCCCGGTTTCCACTGATGCCGAACAGTCCGGCCAGCTCGACCAGGTGGCTGACCGGCAGTTCCGGCGGGTCTTCTCCCAACAGGGCACTGGCCAGCACCGACCGGGCCGTGAACGGCTTGTGACGTATTTCGCTCATCTGACCAGATACTGTAATATGAAGTCATGAGGCTCTCCGCTTCGCCCACGGATCACCGGACCGTCACCGGGAGCACCCGGTGAGTTCGCCGGTGGTCGCCGACCCCGCCGCCCGGCCCGACGTCCTGCCCACCGACCGGCTCCTGGTCAACGGCATGCTCCGGCCGGAGATGCGCTCCAACCTCCGCAAGATCGCCAACGGCCGGAACGCCCTGAGCGTCTTCTCCCTGTGGGCATGCTTCGCGGCACTGGTGACCGCCACGGTGGTGGTTGACACCTGGTGGGTGGTGGTCATCGCCTTCGTGCTGATGGGCCCCCTCTACTCCCGGTTTCTCATCCTCATGCACGAGGCCGCCCACAAGCTGCTCTTCTCCAACAAGCGCTGGAACGACTGGGTGGGCACCTGGTTGCTGGCCTATCCCACCTTCACCCCGATCTCGCTCTATCGCCGGGGCCACTTCGCCCACCACAAGGAGGAGTTCGGCCCGAACGAACCCGACATCGCCTTCTACGGTGGCTACCCGTGCGACCGGGCCGCCCTGCGGCGCCGCCTGGTTCGGGACGCCGTGGGCATCTCGGGCTGGAAGAACTTCGTCCCGCTGTTCCGGGGCCTGAAATCGAGCGCCTTCCGCCGGATCTCGTTGTCCATCATCGCCGTACAGCTGGGGCTGTGGGCCGCACTGTGGCTGGCCACCGGTCGCTGGTGGATCTACCCGGTGCTCTGGTGGCTCCCGTGGATGACCGAGTGGCGGGTGCTGAACCGCCTGCGGGCCATCGCCGAACACGGTGGGCTGATCGCCGGCGGGGACCGGCGGGTCACCACCCACCACGTCCGCCAGAACTGGCTGGCCCGCTTCTGGATCGTGCCGTTCCACACCGGCTGGCACCTGGCCCACCATGTGGACATGGGCATTCCGTGGCGGAACCTGCCCCGCTTCCACGAGGAACTGGTGCGGGCCGGCTATGTGACGCCGTCCCTCACCTACCCGAACTACCGGGCCCTGTGGCGCAACCTGACGTCAGGCCCGGCCCCGCATGGTCCGGTAGCGACGGACCAGCGAGGCGGTTGACGAGTCGACCGCCGAAAGGTCCGGGGCCGCCTCGTCGGACAGGGCCGGGGCCAGTTGCACGGCCATCTTCTTGCCGAGCTCCACGCCCCACTGGTCGAACGAGTCGATCCCCCAGATGGCGCCTTCGACGAAGACCGTGTGCTCGTAGAGCGCCACCAGCTGCCCGAGCACCGAGGGCGTCAACGAGGGTGCCACGATGGTCGAGCTCGGATGGTTGCCGGGCATCACCTTGTGGGGCACCGTGTCGGCCGGCGTGCCATCGGCCGCCACCTCTTCGGCCGTCCGGCCGAAGGCCAACACCTGGGACTGGGCGAAGCAGTTCGCCATCAGCAGGTCCTGCTGCTCCCCGTTCTCATGGGTCGAGTGGGCAAAGCCGATGAAGTCGCACGGGATCAGTTTCGTCCCCTGGTGGATCAACTGGTAGAAGGCGTGCTGGCCGTTCGTGCCCGGTTCACCCCAGAAGATCTCTCCGGTCTGGGTGCCCACCGGCGTGCCGTCCCGCTTGACCGACTTGCCGTTGCTCTCCATGGTCAACTGCTGGAGGTAGGCGGGGAAGCGGCCCAGGCGCTGGCTGTAGGGCAGCACGGCGTGGGTCTGGGCACCAAGGAAGTTGTTGTACCAGACGTTCAACAGGCCCTGGATGACCGGCATGTTCTCTTCCAACGGCGTGGTCAGGAAGTGGTGGTCCATGGCGTGGAAGCCGGCCAGCATGTCCGAGAAGGCGTCCGGGCCGATCGCCACCATCAGGGAGAAGCCGATCGCCGAGTCATACGAGTAGCGGCCTCCGACCCAGTCCCAGAAGCCGAACATGTTGGTCGTGTCGATTCCGAACGCTTCCACCGCTTCGGCGTTGGTGGAAACGGCCACGAAGTGTTTGGCCACCGCACCGTCACCGCCGGCGCCGCCGAGGCCGGCCAGGAGCCACTCCCGGGCCGCCCGGGCATTGGTCAGGGTCTCGAGCGTGGTGAACGTCTTCGAGCTGATGACGAACATCGTGCGGGCCGGATCGAGGTTGTGGGTCTCGGCGTAGAGATCGACCGGGTCGATGTTGGAGACGAAGTGGCACTCGATGTCCGGATCGGCCACGTCGGCCAATGCCCGATACGCCATGGCCGGCCCGAGGTCCGAGCCACCGATGCCGATGTTGACCACGGCATTGATCCGCTCTCCGGTGGCCCCGGTCCAGGCGCCGGTGCGGATCTGGTCGGCGACCGCTCCCATCCGGTCGAGGACGTCGTGCACCTCGGCCACCACATCGGTGCCGTCGACCACAAGCTGGCTGCCCCTCGGCATCCGCAGCGCCACATGCAGCACCGACCGGTCCTCGGTGGTGTTGATGCGGTCCCCGGCGAACATGGCGTCGCGGCGCGGCTCGACACCGGCCCGACGGGCCACCGCCATCAGGGCGGCCAGCACATCGTCGTCCACCCGGTGCTTGGCGTAGTCCAGGACCAGATCGGCCGCCTCGACGGTCATCTTGTCGGCCCGGTCGGCATCCCGGGCAAAGAGGTCGCGCAGGTGTTGGGCGCCCACCGAGTCGACAAACGACCCCACGGCCTTCCACTCGTCGGTGGTGGTGATGTCCAGTACGGGTTCGCTTGGCACGGTGGTCCTCGGTTCTTTCTGATCCGCACCCGGATCGATGTCGCGTCATGTTGTGGCGGATTCGGGGCTTTCCTGATGCACGCAACACCAGGTGTGCCACCGCAACGTCCGGTCCCGATCTTCGCGCAGATTGGCCGGATTTCCGGCCGTAGGCCCTTACCAGGCCTTCCGGGGTGAAAATCACCAACTGATCACCAAACTGTGACAACAAAATGGCGGACGGTTTACCTGGCTTTCTTAGGTTCTTCGGGCATGACCGCCAGTGGGTGCGAAATCCGGCCGATCCCGTCCTACCCGGCGGCCATGGTGGCACCGCGCCGGGGCGACCCGGAATGACCGGAGTGGCGATGCCTTCCGGCTCCGAACAGGTCGTAGCCTCTCCCTCCGGCCCGGACCGGAACGCCGGTGGTGACGAGCGCCGGGTCACCTCGATTCTCGTCATCAGTGGCGAGCACGCCATCCGGGAGTTGTTGGCGGTCGACCTCGCCCTGGAGGGCTACCACGTCATCACGGCCACCGAAGCCGAATCGGGAGTCGCTCTCGCCCGGGCCCACTCGCCCGCCCTGATCCTGCTCGACATGGACCTTCCCGCCGGGACCGCCACCGAGGTGTTCCGGACGTTGACGACCTACCTGCCGGCCTGTCCGGTCATCATGATGTCCACCCCGTCGGCGACCGTCGACGTTGCCAACTGCCTCGAGGCGGGAGCGGCCGATCTCATGGTCAAGCCCCTGCGGTCGCGGGAACTGGTGGCCCGCATCCGGGCCGTCCTGCGCCGGATCGATCTCGTGCCCCACACCCCTGTCGCCGCCGCCACTTCCTTCTCCGTGGGCCCGATCACGATCGACCTTTCCACCCGGGAAGCCCGGTCCGGTGGTCGGCTGCTCGACCTCTCCCGCAAGGAGTTCGACCTGCTGGCCCTGCTCGTTTCCCAGGGCGGGCGGGTGGTCACCCGACAACAGTGCATCGACCGGATCTGGCGCGACGCCTCGAAGGCCGACAGCCGGACGCTCGACACCCACGTCAAACGGTTGCGCAAGAAGATCGAGGCCACACCATCGGATCCGGTGCACCTCGTCACGGTGCGGAGCATCGGTTTCCGCTTCAAGGCCTGACGGCCGCCGCGCTTCCGACGGTCCGCACCCACCGGGGCCCCGGCCCCGGCCCGGTTGGGGATAGCCTGACCGCCGGTGATGCCCACGGATTCCCGATCGGCCCGGCCGACTACCTGGAGCGAACCGCTCGGCCGCTACGGACTGATCGCCGTGGGTGGGGCGGCCGGCACGCTCGCCCGCTACGGCCTGGCCCGCCTCTGGCCGGTGGCTACCAACGGGTTCCCCTGGGCCACGCTGGTGGCCAACGTCGGGGGCGGTTTCGTCCTGGGCCTGATCCTCACCCTGGTGGTCGAGCGCTGGCGGCCGACGACAGCTTTGCGGCCGCTGGTGGCCATCGGCTTCTGCGGTGGCCTCACCACCTGGTCCACCCTGATGCTCGAGATCGCCCAACGGGGCCGCCACGGCGATCCCGGCTTGGCCGTCGCCTACCTCGCCATCACGCTGGTGGTGGGCTTCGGGGCCGTGGTGGCCGGCATTGCCGTAGGCCGCATCGGGGCCGAAGGGAAACCTTCCCTCCCTGTTCCGGACCCGGACAGCCTGGGTGACCTGGGCGACGCCGGCGACCGGGGACATCCGACCAATGGGCACGACCCTTCGGACGGATGCCCGTCATGATCGTCGCCGGGCTCCTGGTGGGTGGGGCGGCCGGGGCCTGTCTCCGTCACTTCGTGGACCGGCTGGTCCAGGATCGTCACCGGCGGAACTTTCCGCTGGGCACCCTGGTCATCAACGTCTCCGGCAGCTTCCTGCTCGGCTTTCTGGCCGGATGGGCCGAGCACCACGGCGTCTCCGCCTCCTGGCAGACATTCGGCGGCACCGGCATCACCGGAGCGTTCACCACGTTCTCCACCTTCTCCTACGACACCGTGGCCCTGGCCGAAAGCGGCCGGTGGGCCACGGCGGGCCGGAACGTGGCCTTCTCGCTGGTGTTCTCCCTGGCCGGCGTGGCCCTTGGCCTGGCCCTCGGCATCCATCTCTGATCCGTCCCGGACCGATTGGCCTGCTCGCTGGTGATTCGGGGCGACCGGCCCCCGAATTCACGCAAGGATCACGTCCCGGACGCCCGAAACTCGCTTCGGGTTCACTTCACCTCTTTACGATTCTCCCTTGATGACGCCGTCCCTGGTTGCGCCGAGCGACACCATCTCCGTCCTCGTCATCGACGACGAAGAGTCCTATCGGGAGGCCCTGACCTTGGGCCTCAGCCGTGAAGGGTTCCACGTCCGGGTCGCCGAGGACGGACGGCAGGGTATCGAGGCCTTCGAGGAGCAGCGGCCCGACATCGTCCTGCTCGACCTGATGCTGCCGGGCATCCACGGGACCGAAGTCTGCCGGCGCCTCCAGAACATCTCGCCGGTGCCCATCATCATGGTCAGTGCCATCAACTCCGAACTCGACGTTGTGCTCGGGCTCGAGCTCGGGGCCGCCGGATATGTGACCAAACCGTTCCGGCTCCGCGAACTGGTGGCCCGCATCCACGCCATCCTCCGTCGGGCCTCCGCTCCGCTTCCGCCGATGCCCGGCCCGGTCACCGTATCCGGCCCGGCGGCCGGTCCCCCGGCCGATTCGGGGGAGAGCCCGGACCGGATGGTGTTCGGCGACGTCGAGGTGGACTTCCACCGGCGGGAAGTACGACGCAGCGGCGAGACCGTGCACCTTTCGCGTCAGGAGTTCGACCTGCTCGGTCTGCTGCTCCATCCGGCCCGGCGGGTCCGTCGGCGCGAGGAGTTGATCGACCTGTTGTGGCCGGACACCGAACTCACCGACTCGCGCACCTTGGACACCCACATCTACCGTCTGCGGAACAAACTCGAGCCCAACCCCGGGGGGCCGCGCTACATCGTCACGGTGCGGGGCGTGGGCTTCCGCCTCGATCCGGCGGGCCGGGCCACCTGAACCTCCGCCCTTTGGACCGGTGCCTCAGGCGTCGGGCTCTAGGCGTCCAGAAACGTGTTGACGAGGCGGGCCAACTCCAGGGGCTGGTCGCCCTGGATGCTGTGGCCGGCGTCTTCCACGACCACCACCCGGTCGTCGGGTCGACGCCGGGTGAACTCGGCCACGTCGGCGTCGTCAACCACCGGCGAACGCGATCCCCTGACCAGCATGACCGGCACCGCGATTTCCCCGAGGTCGTCCCACTGTGAAGCGAACTCGACCCGTTCGACGTGCAGTCCGGTCTGGGCGGTGGGTCGGCCGATCTGGTGGCGCCAGGTCCACGTGCCGTCTTCGCGCTCGACGGCGTTGTGGAGGACACCGCGCCGCAACGAAGCCACCGACCGGGTCGGGTTGAACTGGATGGTGCGTTCGAGGATCTCGTCGAAGGTGGCAAAGGTCTCCGGCCCGGACAGGAACGCCGCAATGTCCGACGTCTTCTCCCGGTCGACCCCCGGGGTGATGTCGACCAGCATCAGGCGAGCCACGAGGTGGGGGTGCCGGGCGGCCAGGGCGATCGCCGTGGCGCCGCCGAGGGACATGCCGACCACCGGGCGGGGGCCGGTTCCGAGTGCCACCAGGGCGGCCGCCACGTTGTCGGCCATGCCATCGGGGCTCAGTCCGTTGGCCTGGCCCGGCCAGTCCGAGTGCCCGTGGCCCGGCAGGTCGAGGGCGACCAGTGGCCGGTCGAGAGCCAGGGCGACGGTGTCCCAGGTGTGTGCGTTCTGGCCCCCACCGTGGAGCAGCACCAGTTCCACCGGGGATGTGCCCCAGCGCAAGGCGCTTACCGACTGGCCCGGAGCCACCTCGACGAAGTGCCGGGCCACCGTCGGCTGGCCTCTCCAGGGCAGACCGGCTTCCCGGGCGTTCTCGGTGAAGTAGGCGAACTCGTCGTAGGGGGCATCGGGGCCCGGTGCGGGGGGATAGGGAAGTCCGGTCATGACGTCACTCCTTTGACTGCGTAACGCAAGGCGGTCACCAGTTCGGCGAGGGTCTCCTCGGCCACAACGTAGGGCGTGTAGAAGGCCACCCGGTCGACCAGCGAGCCAAACCTCTCGACAATCCGTTCGGCGACCCGTTGGGGCGACCCGACGGCAGCCAGGGTATCGAGGATCTCGTCGCTGATCAGGCCCGGCATCTCGTCCCACCGTCCGGCCTTGGAGAGTCGGTTGAGTTCTCCCTGCAGGTCCGCCCACCCCTCCACTTCGAGCACCGGACGGTAGGCCGGGGTGGAGCCGTAGAAGGCAAGCAGCCACTTCCCGGCCGTCCGGGCCATCTCGAGCTCTTCGTCGCTCCGTCCACAGCAGACGATGACCTCCCCGGTCACGACCAGGCTCGAACGGTCCCGGCCGGCCCGGGCCAGACCCTGTTCCATGGCCGGCAAGGTGCGCTGACGCAGGTGGTCCGCCGAGTTGAACGGCATGACCAGCAGGCCGTCCGCCACTTCGGCCGCCAGAGCGACCATCTGGGGTCCGAGCGCTCCAAGGGCAATCGGCGGCATGGAGAAGGGGTGGGGGCCCGGGTTGAAGAGCGGCGGCATCAGGGTGTGGGAGTAGAACTCGCCCCGGAAATCGAGCGGCACCCCGGTCTCCCAGGTGGCAAAGATGGCCCGCAGTGCCGCGATGAGTTCCCGCATCCTCGCCACCGGCCGTTCGAAGGCGGCGCCGTAGCGCTTCTCGACCTGGGCCCGGATCTGGGTGCCGAGGCCCAAGGTGAAGCGACCCTGGGCCAGGAGTTGGAGGTCGTAGGCGAGATGGGCCAGCTGGACCGGGTTGCGGGGGAAGGCCACCGCAATGTTGGAGGCCAGTTCCAGGGTGGTCGTGGCCGGTGCCGCCAGGACGAGGGGCACAAAGACGTCGTGGGGACCTTCAAAGGTGAACGCCCCGTCCACGCCGATCGACTCGAGACGGCGGGCATGGTCGGCGGCATCGGCCAGGCCCAGGAGTTGCGTGTCGATCTTCACCTCTTCATGTTGACACGGCGTCATGTGGACAGGGACGGAAAGGTGAAGATGCGGCCCGGACGGAGACGTCCGGGTGAGGGCGGGGTGGTGGTGACACACTGGGCCATGGCTTCGTCACCGTCGGGACCCGACTCCCTCCGGCTGGCCACCTTCAACCTGCACCTCGGCGTCGATGGCTGGGCCCGCCCCTACGACGTCGTGGCCACGGTGGCGGCCCTTGATGCCGACGTGCTGGTGCTTCAGGAGTGCTGGACCCCCGATGACGGGTCGGGACTGGTGGACCAGCTGGTGGCGACCCTCGGCTATCAGGCGGTTCTCGAGGTTCCCCTTGCCCGGGGTGTGCGTTTTGCTCCGGACCCCGACGCCGACGGGCGGTGGGGACCCCGGCCCGGCCAGATGGCGGACGCCATGCGTCTGGAGGGCAGTCGGGCCAAACGGCCCCGGCGGGACCGGCCGGCCGTGCCCGGTACCTGGGGCATGGCCCTCCTGGCCCGGGTGACCATGACCAACGCCTCGGCCACCGACCTCCCCCGACTTCGCCGGGACCGGTCGGCCCGGGCCGTACTGTTCGCCGAAACTCCGCTCGGAGCCCGCTCCCTGCTCGTGACCGGAGTGCACATGTCACACCTGACCTTCGGGTCCCCGCTCCACTTCCGGCGCCTGTGGCACCTGCTCCCGGCCACGACGACTCCGGCGGTGGTGGCCGGAGACATGAACTGCTGGGGGCCACCCGTCAGCCTGATGCTGCCCGGATGGCGTCGGGCCATCGCCCAACCCACGTGGCCGACGCACCGGCCCCATAGCCAACTCGACCACGTGCTCGTCACCCCGCCGGTCCGGGTCACCTCGGCCCGGGTGGGACCCCACTCGGGATCCGACCACCGACCGGTGGTGGTCGATCTCGCTCTCGCCTGAGCACCACGGTTCCATCCGGGCGATCACGACCGGCCGGCGCCGAACCGGTCAGGCCGACAGGCGACCGGGGCAAACACTAGGTTGGACCCATGGTCACCGAAGATGTGTTTGCCGGATTCGAAACCACGTCGTTCACCGCAGATGGTGCCACCCGCACGATCTACCGGCTCGGCTCCGGACCGGCCGTCATCATCATGTCCGAGATCCCCGGCATCACTCCGGCCGTGCTGCGATTTGCCCGCATGGTGGCCGACCTCGGTCTCACCGCCGTGCTGCCCCACCTGTTCGGTGAGGACGGCCGGGCCCGCACCGGGGGATACGTCGGCCGCTCCATGACCCAGGTCTGCATCTCCCGTGAGTTCAACTGTCTCGCCCTCGACACCACCAGTCCGATCACCACCTGGCTGAAGGCCCTCGCCCGCCACGAGTTCGAGACCTGTGGCGGTCCGGGGGTGGGCGCGGTCGGCATGTGCTTCACAGGAGGCTTTGCCCTCGGCATGATGGTCGACGACCACGTCATCGCCCCGGTGCTCTCCCAGCCGAGTGTGCCCTTCCCGTTGGGGTTGGCCCGCAAGCGGGACGTCGGACTGTCACCGCAAGACCTGGCCCGGGTCCGGGAACGGGCGGCGGCGGGCGTGTGCGTGCTCGGACTCCGCTTCAGTGGTGACAAGGCCAGCCCGCCCGAGCGCTTCGACTCGCTGCGAACGTTGCTCGGGGAGTCCTTCATCGGAGTCGAGTTGGACTCGTCGCCGGGCAATCCCCACGGCCACAAGACCCAGGCCCACTCGGTCCTGACCGAAGACCTCGACGACCGGCCCGGGACGCCCACCCGCGACGCCCTCGATCAGGTCCTCACCTTCTTCCGGGACCGGCTGCTCCCCTGATCCCATCCGCCGACGGATACCGCCGGACCTTCGGGTCGGATATCCCGGTCCCGTTGCGGACGCAGTGGGACCATGCGGACATGTCGAAACTCTTCCAACACCAGCCGCACCCGCACATCGAGGTGCGCAAGGCCCACGCCCCGGTGACGGTGGCGGAGCAACTGCCGAGCCAGAGTGCGATGGCCCGGTTCAACTCGTGGCTGGCCCTCAAGATCACGGCCGGGGTGGGCACCATGTGGTGCGCCTACATCTTCGCCATCATCGCCCTGATCTCCCTGCCGTCCGCCCTGGCCAGCGGCAACGTGATCACCATCATCTCGTGGATCGCCCAGACCTTCCTGCAGTTGGTCCTGCTCTCCATCATCATCGTCGGCCAGAACATCCTGAGCGCCGCCTCGGACATCCGGGCCGAGGCGACCTACAAGGATGCGGACGCCATCCTCCATGAGTCGGAGGAGATCCAGGCCCACCTCGAAGCCCAGGATCTTGCCATCGAGAAGATCCTCCAGCAGCTCTTGACCCTGCAGACGGCCATGAACATCGAAGCGACCGGCCGGCCGGGACAGGACGCCACTGATGGCAGACCCGGCCCGGTCGAAGGCGGTCCGGTCGAAGACGGACCGGGCAACGGGGCGCCTGGGACGGAGTGACCGAGTAGTTGGTCTGGCCGGGAACCGGCCGGTCACCGGGGCGACCCCGGGATTCGCCTCAGGGCCGGACCATCAGGCCGGTGAGCTGGCGGACCGTGAAGGACGGGCGCCATTCGACCTTTTCGACCGCCCGGGTCAGGTGGGGAAAGCGGTCAAGGATCTTCGGAATGGCCACCTGGGCCTCGAGCTTGCCCAGCACCGATCCCAGACAGAAGTGGGTGCCCCGCCCGAACGCCAGGTGGGGTCGGCCCTGACGGGAGAGGTCGAGCACCTCGGGCGCTTCATAGGCGTCCGGGTCCCGGTTGGCCGAACCCAACAGCAGCCGGACCGGCGTGCCCGGTTCCATGGTGATGCCGTGCATGGTGACCGGCTCTGTGGGCCACCGCCCACCGCCGGATGCCACCTGCAGCGGACTCTCGAAGCGCAGGAGCTCGTCGATTGCCGACACCACGAGACCGGGGTCGGCCCTCAGGCGCTCCGCTTCCCCGGGATGCTCGAGGAGCACGTTGATGCCCGACGAGACGAGCGAGAGCGTCGTGTCGTGGCCGGCGATCAGCAGCAGCATCAGCAGCGCCACCACTTCATCGTCGTCGAGTCCCCCGCCCGGGACGGTTGAGGCCACCAGGGCGGAGACGAGGTCGTCTCCCGGATGCTGCCGGCGCTCGGCGAGAAGTTCGTCGCAGTAGGCCTTGAACTCGGTGGCGGCGGCATCGGCCGCGGCCAGCTTGTCCCAGGCGATGGGCAACTCGTCGAACCCGGTGATGTCGACCGTCCACGAGTGGAGTTGTGACCAGTCGGCATCGGGCACCCCCAGCATCGAGGTGACCGTCAGGGTGGGCAGGGGTTCGGCCACCGCCTTCACCAGGTCGAAATCCTCCCCGTCGTCGACCTGGTCCAGCAGGTGGTCCACGGTGGCCGACACCTGGTCCCGGAGCCGGGCGATGCGGCTCCGGCTGAAGGATCCCGAGACGGCCGAGCGCACCCGGGTGTGGTCCGGGGCATCGAGAAACAGCAGGGAGTGCTCGCCGAGCAGTCCGAGGGCCGGAGACGTGGCCGCCGCCACGGCTTCCCGCCAGGGCGACGGGGTCGCCACCTGGAACCGGTCGTCGCGCAGGATCGCCTCCACGTCGTCGAACCGGGAGACCACCCAGCCGACGTCCTCCCGGTAGTGGACCGGGGAGTCCCGTCGCAACGCCCCATACCAGGCATAGGGGTCGGCCCGGAAGGCGGGGTCGGACGGATCCCACCGGCTGACATCAAGCTGGGCGCTCACGGAGACCAATGTAGGGCCACCGTCGGCGACCCGCCGGCGAATCCCGTCACACCGACCGTTCTTCCAGGTCGTCCTGACCCGGTGGCCGACTCAGACCGACACCGGCTCCTTGGTGGCTTCGGCCGGGGGCGGACCATCTTCTTCCGCGGCGGGTGGATGGATTCTCGACGGCCACCAGTAGGACTTCCGGTTGAGGATCGAGATCCCGGTGATCCCCTTGGACACCAGCAGGAACGAGGCGATCAGACAGGCCGCCATGACCGAAGCCCCGATCTCCTCGAGCAGCTGGATGTTGGTGACCAGCATGGAGGCGAACGTCACGGCCAGGATGGCCGCCGCGGCCGAGATGGAGGGCCCACCCTGGACCATGGCATATTTCGCGGCATCGAGGGCGCTCTTGCCACTGTCGTGGGCCGAGCGGATGTAGTCCGAAACCAGGATGTTGTAGTCCGAACCCACGGCCATCACGAAGAGGTAGGCGATCATCACCACCGAGAAGTCGAGGCCGTCGTAGCCGAGGAGCTTCAGGAAGATGATGCTCACGAGGCCGAGGACGGCGAAGTAGAGGAACACCACGGCCAGCAGGATCCACAGGGACGCCACGATGGTCCGCTTCAGCAGGAAGAACAGCACGATACCGATCAGCACGATGGCGGTGGGAACCACGTACTTGAGCGACAGCAGCACCGAGTCCCGCACGTCGACAAAGGTCGCACTGGTCCCTCCGACGTTCACCACCGCTCCGGGGATGGAGAGGTTGACCTTGGGCTCGATGGTGTCCTGGATGAGGTTGATGGCCGGAATGGTGTACGGGTTGGCCTCCAGGATCACGTTGAAGTACGCCGCCGTACTGGCCGTCGGATCCGAGGTGTTGTTCCCCACCAACTGGGTCACACTCGAGACCCCGCTGATGCCCTTGACCTCGGTCTGGAGGTTGGTCACATCGGTCAGGTTGAGTGCCTTCGAGTTGTCCGAGGCGATGTAGATCTGGGTCGGGCCGATGAAGCCGGCCGGGAAGGCACCCGAAATCGTGTTGGTGGCCTGCTGGGACAAGGTGCTGGTCGGCAGCTCATAGAGGGTGTTGTAGGTCTTGCCGTTGGGGCCGAGGTAGGAGATCATGCCGAGGCAGCAGATGGCCATGAACACCGCCACACCGGTCACCCAGAGCAACGGGTGGCGACCCACCGAATCGGCGAAGTACTCGGACTGGGTCCGGTGCTTGGCATCGGCCGGCCGGGCCTTGGGCTTGACCGGCCAGAACAGCGCATTGCCGGCGAGGTTGAAGATGGCCGGCAGCAGCGTGACACCGGCCAGACCCATCAGGATCACGCCGATCATGAGGCCGGGTCCCAGGGTCTTGAGGGATTCCAGGTTGGCGGTCAACAGGGCGGCAAACGCGATGGTCACCGTCATGGCCGCCGACAGGATCACGATGCTCATCTGGCTGAGGGACTTGTCCATCACCTTGCGCAGCGCCACCCGGTCCTTCGGGATCATGTTGATCACGTTCTCGCGGTGTTTGAACAGCAGGAACACGACGTAGTCGGTTCCCACGCCGAACATCACCACGATCAGCAACGGATCGAGGTCGGTCCCGACCTGGAAGTTGAGAAGCTTGGCCAGCAGGGCCGTGAGGCTGGCCGCCGCGATGTGCAAGACACCCACCACCACCACCGGCGTGAAGGCGATGATCGGTGACCGGAAGACCAGAAGGAGAACCACCACGATCCCGAGCACCGTGAAGATCGTGAGGATGGTCTGGGCGCTGGCGTAGGCACTGGTGGTGTCGACGGCGATCGCCGCGTTGCCGGTGAGCTGGCCCCGCAGGGTGGTGCCCTTGAAGTAGGAGTTGACGTCGTTGCGCACGGTGGTCACGGCGTTGTTGACGTTGGTCGAGCCGGAGGCCGCCGAGAACGAAACGGCCACGATCTGGACCTTGCCGTTGGCCGAGAAGTAGCCGTTGGGATAGACCCCGTTGTTGGTCTTCACCCCGGCCACGCCGTCGATCTTCTTGTCGTTGAGGTAGGTGACCAGGCCGGCGATCGACGGCGCCGTCGTGGAGGTCTGCTGGTCGGTCGTGATCGCCGATCCGTTGGTGTTCGAGATGGCCAGCGAGCCCGAAGCGTTCACCGTGGAGGGGAAGTACTTGTTGGCCACGTTGGTCGCCTGGGTCGACTCGTAGTGGCTGCTGAGGCCGGCTCCGGCGCTGCTGGTCGTGTAGTCCGCCAGGCTCGGGCAGGCGAACTTGCAGATCAGAACCAGGATGATCCAGCCGACCACATACCACCAGGAATGTTTGACGACCGAACGGCTGAGCGATGCGAACATGGGGCAGGTTCCAATCTTTGGAGCGCGGAGCGACGCCGTGAGTCTCGCACGACAGCGGACAAAGCGCACACATCCAGTGAAACGTTGCCCCCGGGGCCCGCGCCATGACATCGTCGGCGGGTGGTCGGGTCGCGAGATTGACGGGGAGGTCGGTGGCCAACTCTGTCGATTTTTGCCGGATCAGGGCGGATCCGGCCGGTGGCGGCGTTCCGGTCCCCGTGCGCTTCGCCTAGGATCAGGGCACACACCTGAACCCAGGTGGTCGGAGGTCAGCCCACACCTTCGTGGGCGTCCGGGGTCAACCGGACCCGCCTCCGGGGCAAGGCAAGGTGAAGGGTCACGATGAGCACATCGGCTGAGACGACGATAGATCCGCCGGCGCGGTCCGGATCGTTGAAACCTGTGATCGACGTCCTTCCGGACTCGGTCTACGAGAACCCCACCTGGAAGGGTCTCTCCTACTTCGCCCGTGACGCCGCCATGTACGTGGCCCTCCTGGTGGCTCTCGTCTTCGTGTCGAACGTCTTCCTCGTGGCCGGTCTCGAGGTCCTGATGGCACTGGTCGTCTCGGGGCTCTTCATCGTGGCCCACGACGCCGCCCACGGCGCCCTCTTCAAGAGCAAGCGGATGTCCTCACTGGTGGGCCACATCGCCATGTTGCCCGGTTGGCACGTCTACGAAGGCTGGATCCTCGGCCACAACCGGGTCCACCACGGCTTCACCGTGCGCCAGGGCTTCGACTTCGTCTGGCACCCCACCACCCCCGAGGAGTACGGCCGCCTCGGCTGGTGGCGTCGCACCATCCACCGCCTGGAGTGGTCGTGGATCGGCCCCGGCCTCTACTTCATGCACCAGGTCTGGTGGAAGAAGATGATGGTGGGCAAGTCCCCCTCCCGCTGGGCGTCCGGCATCCGCCGGGACCGGTGGATCGTCACCGCCTACATCGGTGGCCTGACCACCCTCTTCAGCCTGGTCGGTGTCCTGATGGGCGACTCCTTCTGGGGCATCCTCTGGCTGGATGTCCGCACCGTGGTCCTGCCCTTCCTGTGCTTCATGTACGTCATGGGCTCCTTCGTCCATGTGCACCACGTAGCCCCCGACATCCGCTGGTGGAAGAAGGACGAGTGGACCAAGTTCAAGGCCCAGATGGAGGGCACCACCGTGCTTCGGGGCTTCAAGGGCTTCAACTTCTTCTTCCACTGGATCATGGTCCACGTCCCCCACCATGTGGACATGCGAATCCCGATGTACAACCTGGAAGCGGCCACCGAAGCCATCGAGGAGAACTTCCCGGGCACCATCATCGACAAGCCGCTCCGGTTCAGGGACTTCATGGCCAACACCCGGGCGTGCAAGCTCTACGACTTCGAGACGGGCCGCTGGCTGACCTACCGGGACCGCAAGCGTCTGACCGTGGCCGACGTCATCGGCGACCGACCGGTGAGCCAGGACGCCTGAGTCGAGTCGAGAGATCCCGGAAACCGGCCATGGAACGGTCCGAAGCCGAGATCACTGCGCTGCTCGAGGAGCTCGCCGGCCACGGGCTCGGCGGGATCAACCCCGACCTTGAGGCCCTGGGCGAACTGGTCAGGGTGGAGCGGCCCGGACCACTCCAGTTCGTCAACCTCCTCCGCTACCACGAGATCGCCACCTACCCCGAAGGCCACGAGCTGGCCGGCTCGGGAATCTCGGGGGCGGACGCCTATGGCCGCTACAGCATGGCGGTGATGGCTCTGGCCGGGGCGCGGGGCGCCACGGTGACCCTGTTCAACCAGGTCCACCAGGTGCTCATCGGCGACATCGGTCCCTGGGACCAGGTGGCGATCATGCAGTATCCCGAAGCCGGGACCTTCATCGACATGATCCGGGACCCCGCCTACCGGGACATCCTGGTCCACCGGGACGCCGGTCTGGCCCGAACGGCCATCCTCGTCTCGACTGCCCTGCTTCCAACCCGATAGGTCCAACCGGGTTTCGACCCGATGGATCCATCCGGAGCCTCCGGGGAGAGGCCGCCCCTTGGGTCCGTCCCGCCCCCATGTCAGGAGTTCTGCCGGGCCGCCTCCTCGGCCTTGAACTTCTCGTGGGCCGCCAGGATGTGCTCGTGGCTCGCTCCACCGTTTGGCACGTCGGGATGATGGTGCCGGCAGAGGATGTAAGGCGTGCCCTGCAGGGGATGGTGGCCCATCCGCCAACATCCCTTGGAGTGGCAGTTCATCCGCCTCAGTCCGGTGTAGACACCGAGGAACACCGCCGTGATCAGGGTGGCTTCCCCGAGGTCGGAGCCGAATCCGGACCAGAAGTTGTAGTAGGGATCGGGGCCACCGTGGACGATCCCGGTGTGGAGGGCAAACCAGTGGCGTAGTCCGCCGATCATGGCGATGAGGATGGCCAGGACCAGTATGACGACGAAGATGGCCGCCACCAGCAGGTCGCGCCGGCCCGAACTGCCCGGGGGGAACTGCGGGGACGGGGTGTTCTCACCGGTGGTCGCCGGAACGGCCGGCGATCCGCCCGACGGGTCAGGTGCGGACGTGTCGGTCATGGTTGATTCTCCCCTTCCGTCGAACCGTCTGAGGCGACTGGCAGTTGCCATTCTGCCGTTGGGCCAACGTGGGGTGGCGGATCCCGGACGTACTTCATGCCGGCCTCCCGACCACTGAATGCACCCCGGGCCCGGATGACGTGGCGCCTCCCGCCCGGGTGGCCGGGCTGGTGCCGTCAGACCCGGGCCATGTTGTCGAAGCGGGCGTTGTTCCCGATGAAGGCCAGACGGGTGGTGCCCACCGGGCCGTTGCGGTGCTTGGCCACAATCACCTCGGCCGTGCCCTGGGACTCGGTCGCTTCCGGATGGTAGATCTCGTCGCGGTAGAGGAACAGCACCACGTCGGCGTCCTGCTCGATCGAGCCCGACTCGCGCAGGTCGGCCAGCATCGGCCGCTTGTCGGTGCGGCTCTCGAGCGTGCGGGACAGCTGGGAGAGGGCGACCACCGGCACTTCGAGCTCACGGGCGAGGATCTTGAGGCCCCGGCTGATCTCGGCCACTTCCACCTGACGGCTCTCGGCACTCGAGCGTCCGGTCATGAGTTGCAGGTAGTCGACAACGACCAGGGAGAGTCCGTGCCGGCTCTTCATCCGGCGGGCCCGGGCCCGGATGTCCATGATGGTGAGCTGCGGGTTGTCGTCGATGAAGATGGGAGCTTCGTTCATCCGGCTGATGGCCGTCGAGATCTTGGCCCAGTCATTGTCGCGCAGGCTGCCGTTGCGCATCCGCGAGGCGTCGACCCGGGACTCGGAGCTCAGCATGCGCTGGGTCAGTTCGAGATGACTCATCTCGAGGGAGAAGAGCAGCACCGGCTGGTTGAGGCGGACGCCGGCGTGGGCCACCATGCCCAGCGCGAACGCGGTCTTGCCCATGGCCGGGCGCGCCCCCACCACGATCAGGTTGGACGGCTGGAGTCCGGAGAGCTGTTCGTCGAGGTCGATGTAGCCGGTGGCGAGGCCGGTGACTCCTTCCTCCCGACCCATCAGGCGCTCAAGGTGGTCGAGGCTCTCCCCCAACAGGTCGCTCAACGAGGTCAGTGAATCGGTCACCCGGCGTTGGGCCACGTCGAAGACCATGCTTTCGGCCCGGTCAAGCACCTGGGCCACGTCACCGGGCCGGGAGTAACCGAGCTCGTTGATCTCGCCCGCCACCGCCACCAGTCGTCGCAGCAGGGCGTTCTCCTCCACGATCCGGGCGTAGTACTCGGCATTTCCGGCCGACGGCGTGTTGGCCTGCAGCGACACGAAGACCGACTGGTCGCCGATGGTGTCGAGCTTGCCGGCCGTCCGCAACTCCTCGGAGACCGTCACCCAGTCGGCCGGCTCCCCCCGGCTGTAGAGCTCGGAGATGGCGTGGAAGATGGCGCCGTGCGACTGCTTGTAGAAGTCGTCGGACCCGCAGATCTCCAACGCCGAGGCGATCGCTTCCCGGGACAGCAGCATCGAGCCCAGCAGGGACTCCTCGGCCTCGAGGTTGTGCGGAGGCACCCGGCCGATGGAGGATCCACCCCCGCCCCGGCTCAGGCTGAGCGATGGTGAACGATTTTCATCAAATGCTTGGCTCATGACGGCCCATCCTTGTCCCACAAGCCTGTGGATAGTAAGGGTGAAACACTGGTGAAATCAGGGGTCTTACCTGTGGATAGCGGGTGGAAAACCCCTCGCTGGCTGTGGATGAACGGGGGGTAAACACAAGGTGACTTCCCACAGGGAGTGACAACACGACTACACAGAAGGGCAGTTTGGCCCACGGGTGTCACAACCGTTTTCCCACCGCCGGAAGCCGGAGCACCTCGGCCAATGGCCGGCGCCACCACCGGAAACCGGCCGCAGAAGAACGGCAGGTACATCCCGTGATCTCGTTGCCACCGGAAGTGCAACACCGCCCCATCCGGAGCACTCCGGACAGGGCGGTGTTCTACATGTGGTTGGTGAACCTGGTGGCCGGGCCGGTGCCCGGTGTTGTCAGTCTTCGGGCTGGATCTGGACGGTGAGTTCGAAGACCACGCCTCCGACCAGTTCGACCCGGACGTCGTACTGGCCCACCGACTTGATCGGATCCGCCAGCACGAGGTCCTTGCGGTCGATCACCGCTCCATACTGCTCCTCGACGTGGCGGACCACATCGGCCGCCGAGACCGAGCCGAACAGCCGCTCACCCTGGGCCCGGGCCCGGATGATGATCTCGTTGCCGACGAGGGCCTTGGCCACCGTCTCGGACGACTCACGGTCCCGGGCATCACGCAGGTCACGGGAACGCCGCATGGCGCCCGCCTGCTCCTCGACGCCTTCGGACGCCTTGATGGCCTTGCCCGCCGGCAACAGGTGGTTGCGGGCAAAACCGTCCGCCACCTCCATGATGTCGCCTCGCTTGCCGACCCCTTCGATATCTGTGCGCAGGAGAACCTTCATGGCTACTTGTCACCGTCCATCGTGATCTCGTCCACCGACTCGATGATGACCGCTTCTTCTCCGGTGTCGAGCTCGACCACGGCCGCTTCCACGTCGTAGACGGTCTCGTTCCCTTCGGCGTCAACCACGTCGATGATGACTTCCTCGTTCTCGATGACCGCCGACGAGGTGGCATCGGCGGACAGCGTCCGCTCTTCGTCACGACCCCGTCGTCCGCCTCCGGCGCCACCCCGGCCACCCCGGCCACCCGGACGTTCCGTGGTCGTGCGCTGGGTATAGGGCAAAAGCACCAGTTCGCGGGCAGTCTTGATGGCAATGGCGACGTCCCGCTGGTGCTGGACGCAGCAGCCGGAGACCCGACGGGCCCGGATCTTGCCCCGGTCGCTCATGTACTTCCGCAGCAGGCCGACGTCCTTGTAGTCAACCCACTCCACGCGGTCCTTGCACAGGGCACACGGCTTCTTCTTGATCCGGCGGCCGTTGTCCTTCGGAATGCGCCGGGTGCTGGTACTCGTGCTTCGATCGTTGTTACGCGCCATCAGAAGGGCTCCTCGCTGTATCCACTGTCGTATCCACCAGACGCCGGGGCGCCTCCACCACTGCGACCCCCACCGGACGGGGCGCCACCAGGGGCACCACCGTCACCGGGAGTCCGGCGTTCGTTCTTGGTCACCTGGGCCGTGGCCCACCGGATGCTGGGTCCGACCTCGTCGGCCACCACTTCGATCTTCGACCGCTTGTCTCCGTCCGGCGTCTCCCAGCTGCGCTGCTCGAGCCGGCCGGTGACGATGACCCGGGCGCCGCGCACCAGGGACTCGGCGGCATTCTCGGCCATCTCGCGCCAGCAGACGACGTCGAAGAACGACGTGGCTTCTTCCCACTCCTGGGACTGCCGGTTCTGCCAACGTCGGTTCACGGCCAGACCGAAGGTGGCGGTGGCCTGTCCGGTGTTGGTGAACCGGAGTTCAGGATCGCGGGTCACGTTGCCCACGAGGGTCACGGTGTTTCCGTTCGACATGCTCAGGCCTCCCCGTCGTCTTCCTTCTCGACAACCACTTCCTGCACCAGCGGCGGAGGGGTCGGGGCGCTCTGGCCGGAAGCGGCCATGGCAGCCCGGCGACCGGCGACCTTTTCGGGCAGGCGGATCACCTTGTGGCGGATGACTTCGTCGGCCAGGACGAACACCCGCTCCATGTCGGCCACTGCCGGCGGCTCGGAGGTCAACTCGATGAGGACGTAGTAGCCCTCCCGCTTGTGGTCGACCTCGTAGGCGAAGGTCCGCTTGCCCCAGCGCTCGACGCGCCCAGGGTTCCCGTCCTTGGCCTTCAAGGCCGCCAACGCCCGGTCGAGGACGCCGTTCACGGCAGCCTCGTCAACCGACGTATCGAAAATCACCATTGTTTCGTAGGGCCGCACTGCGGCTCACCTCCCTCTGGATCGGACACCAAAGCCCGAGCTCCACGGCGTGGAGCAGGTCGGAACTCGTTCGACCGCAAGACTGCGGTACGTGTTGAAGGGAACACTGTAGCCGAGGATCGCCGGTACGTCTCCCCGAGACCCGGTGATCCCGCTCCCCGAGACCCGGTGATCCCGCTCCCCGAGGTCGCCGGTGTGTTCCCGGGAGCGTCAGTGATACGTCTCCCCGGCGGCCGGGAAGGCTCCCGAGCGCACGTCGGCGGCATAGGCGGCAATGGCCGAGACGGCCGCGTCCCCAAGCTCGGCGTACCGTCGGACGAACTTCGGGGTGCGGGGATTCATGCCGAGCAGGTCGTGGAGGACGAGGACCTGGCCGTCACACCGGGCTCCGGCGCCGATGCCGATGGTGGGAACATCGATCTCGTCGGTCACCATGGCCCCCACCGCTTCGGGCACCCCTTCCAGCACGATCGAGAAGCATCCGGCGTCCACCAGCCGTTTCGCATCGGCCAGCAGTCTTTCGGCGCCGGCATCATCGCGGGCCTGCACCTTGTAGCCGCCCATGGCGTTCACCGACTGTGGGGTGAGACCGAGATGGCCCATCACCGGAATCTCGGCCGCCACCAGGGCCTCGACCATCGGGGCCCGGACCGCACCTCCCTCGAGCTTGACGGCGCCGGCGCCGGCGCGGATCAGGGCGGCCCCGTTGCGGACCGTGTCGGCGGCCTCGACGTGGTAGCTCATCCACGGCATGTCGCCCACCACCAGGGCCAGCGGTCGGCTCCGGGCCACCGCGGCGGTGTGGTACGCCATGTCCTCGATCGTCACCCGCAGGGTGTCGTCGAAGCCCAGGACGTTGTTGGCCACCGAGTCGCCCACCAGGATCAGGTCGACCCCGCCGGCATCCGCCATCCGGGCGCCCGGAGCGTCGTAGGCGGTCACCATGACCAACGGCGCCTTGGCATCGCGCACCTTGTGACCCCTTACGCCGGGGACCGTGGTGGCCCGACGGGGAGAGGTTCCGGTTGATGCGGACGCTGCCGCAGAGGGATCTGATGACGACATGAAAGCCTCCTGTTCGCCCGTCCAGCGCGGATGCTGCCGGCGGATTTCCTCGGAAGTGCGGGGCGCCACCTGTGCACCCGACAAAAACACTACCCGGCAGCAGCCGGGGAAACTAGGGGTGCGTCAGGACCGGCCCGTCCGGGCCGGTGAACGACGCGACGCCGGTTTCCGGGTCGCCGATCGGCCCGGATACATCCGGATCAGATGGTTCCAGGAGCAGTCGACGCAGACCTCGATGGCGTAGCAGACCACCGGATCTTCCCGGCGCCAGTACGACCGGAGTTCCTTCTGGCTCGTCACGCAGATCCCTCCGGGCGGCAGCTTCGCACCAAAGACGAACGTGACCTCGACCAACTCGTGTTGTTCACAGATCGGGCACCCGTCACCGGTGGGCCGGCCAAGGTTCCTTCCGGCCCGGAGCAGCTCCGGGTGGGCATCACAGACGTCAAGACGGGACAGTCGGCCCTTGTGGAACTCCCGGATCACCGAGTTGCGCGCCAGCCGGTACTCGACCTGGCCGCCGTCGGGGGATGTGGGAATCCCGCCCGCTCTCGGCTCACCGTTCGGTCGAAACGCCATCGGACCAGTTTACCGCCCCGGAGGGAAGGTTCGACATTGTTCATTCTGACAGTACCGGTAAGGAAGCACCGGGTTCCGACACCGCACCCGGTGACCGGACGGCCACCCGATCGGACGATCGGGCCCACATGACTGGACCGATATATCGAATTGATATATCGTATCACCCGTGATGCTCGACTTCGCCATTCTCGGCCTCCTCCATGAGCAGGAGATGCACGGCTACGAGATCCGTCGGCGTCTGCGCGACGAGTTGGGCCTGTTCGCCAACATCTCCTTCGGATCGCTCTATCCGGCCCTGTCCCGGCTGGAGAAGGCCGGCTCGGTCTCGGTCACCGAGGAGACCGGATCGGGACCCCGACCGATCCCGATGCCCTTCACCGGATCCCTCAGTGGCGAGCGGGCCGGCCTCCGGGTCCGGATGGCCGCCTCGTCCCGGGGATCCCGCCGGGCCCGCAAGGTCTACCGGATCACCGAAGCCGGTCGCCGCCACTTCGACCAGCTGCTCCAGGCCCGGGATCCGAACGGCGCCGACGAGGCCCGCAGCTTCAGCCTGCGGCTGGCCTTCGCCCGCCACCTGGCTCCCCAGGCCCGTCTGGCCCTGCTGGAACGTCGCCGGGCCGAGCTGGCCGAGCGCCTCGATGCCGACCAGGTGCGCTCCAGTGGCCACCGCCTCGACATCTACGCCCGGTCGCTCGTCGAGCACACCACCGAGGCCACCGAGCACGACATCGCCTGGCTGGACCGACTGATCTCCTACGAACGACGCCAACTCGACGAGTCCGACCGGCAGATCCCGTCCGGGCCACCTGACGGGGGAACCTCCGACAGCGCCGGCGACGACGAGCGGGCGCCCGCATCGACCTGAGAGCACCAAAGACCCCAACCGATCAACCGATCAACCGACACCAACCTTCCAGAAGGGAAACCACCATGAACAAGATCCGAGTAGCCATCGCCGGCGTGGGCAACTGCGCCAGCTCCCTCATCCAGGGCGTCGAGTACTACCGGGACGCCGAACCCGATCTCTCGGTCCCCGGACTCATGCACGTCGTCCTCGGCGGCTACCACGTCGGTGACCTCGAGTTCGTCGCCGCCTTCGACGTGGATGCGGCCAAGGTCGGCTCCGACCTCTCGAAGGCCATCTTCGCCGGCCAGAACAACACGATCCGCTTTGCCCCGGTGCCCGAACTCGGCATTCCGGTGCTGCGGGCCCCCACCCTTGACGGTCTCGGGAAGTACTACCGCGAGACCATCGAGGAGTCTCCGGCCGAACCGGTCGATGTGGTGGCGGCCCTCAAGGAAGCCAACGCCGACGTGCTGGTGAGCTATCTGCCGGTCGGGTCGGAAGAGGCCCAGCGGTTCTACGCCAACGCCTGCATCGAAGCCGGCGTCGCCTTCGTCAACGCCATCCCGGTGTTCATCGCCTCGGATCCCGTCTGGGCCCGCCGGTTCCGGGAAGCCGGGGTTCCGATCGTGGGCGACGACATCAAGAGCCAGGTCGGCGCCACCATCGTGCACCGGATCCTTACCCGCCTCTTTGAGGACCGGGGTCTGGCCCTCGACCACACCTACCAGTTGAACGTCGGTGGCAACATGGACTTCAAGAACATGCTCGAGCGCGAGCGTCTGGAGTCCAAGAAGGTCTCGAAGACCCAGGCGGTCACCAGCCAGATCGAGAACACCACGCTGGCAGCCGAAGACGTGCACATCGGACCGTCGGACCACGTGCCGTGGCTGCACGACCGCAAGTGGGCCTACATCCGCATGGAGGGTCGCAACTTCGGCGACGTGCCGCTGAATCTCGAACTGAAGCTCGAGGTATGGGACTCCCCCAACTCGGCCGGCGTCATCATCGACGCCGTCCGGTGTGCCAAGTTGGCCCTGGACCGGGGCATCGGTGGACCGCTGCTGGGCCCGAGCGCCTACTTCATGAAGTCCCCGCCCGTGCAGTTCCACGATGACGTGGCCATGGAGATGGTCGAGTCGTTCGCCGACGGTGACGCCGGACCCGTCTGGCCCGAGGACTGAGCCCGGAACGGGACGGGACTCAGGAGCCCTCGAGCTCCCGGGTCCGCCACCATTCCCACAACCGACGACGGGCCTCCTCTTCTCCGAGGGGGCCTTCGTCCATCCGGAGTTCCAACAGGAAGTCGAGTGCCTCGCCCACGGCCCGGGACGGCTTCAGTTCCAGCAGGTCCATGACCTGCTGGCCGTCGAGGTCGGGCCGGATGGCATCAAGCTCTTCCTGCGCCCGCAGTTCGGCGATGCGCAGCTCGAGTTCGTCCATCCGCCGGTCGAGGGCCTTCGCTTTCTGGGCGTTCCGGGTGGTGCAGTCACATCGGGTCAACTCGTTCAGCCGGCCCAGCAACGGACCGGCGTCACGCACGTAGCGACGGACCGCCTTGTCGGTCCAGCCCAACCGGTAGGTGTGGAAGCGCAGGTGGAGGTTGACCAGTTCGCTCACCACCTCGATGTCGTCTCCCGGATACTTGAGGGCCGTCATCCGCTTCCTGGTCATCCGGGCCCCCACCACTTCGTGGTGGTGGAAGGTCACCCCACCATCGACAAACGCCCGGGTCCGGGGTTTCCCGACGTCATGAAAGAGGGCGGCCAGTCGCAGCAGGCGGTCCGGGCTGGTCTTGTCGACCACTGCCAGGGTGTGGGCCAGCACGTCCTTGTGATGGTGGATGGGGTCCTGCTCGAGGGCGAGCCCGGGCAGTTCGGGCAGGAACTCGTCGGCCAGACCGGTCCTCACCGCAAACCAGAGCGCCACCGACGGCACCGGAGTCACCATCATCTTGTCGAGCTCGTCCCGGATCCGCTCGGCCGAGACGATCGAAAGGCGTTCGTGGCCGGCCCGCACGGCAGCCACCAGTTCGTTGGTGGGCTCGAGCTGCAGCTTGGCAATGAACCGGGCGGCCCGCAGCATCCGAAGTGGGTCGTCGGCGAAGGAAGTCTCCGGATCGAGCGGCGTCCGCAGCCGACGCACGGCGAGATCGGCGAGTCCGTCAAACGGGTCGATCAGCTCGAGGTCGGGCAACCGGAGCGCCATGGCGTTGATGGTGAAGTCCCGCCGGGCGAGATCGTCCTCGATGGAGTCGCCGAAGGCCACCTCGGGCTTGCGGGAATCGGCGTGGTAGGCCTCGGCCCGGTGGGTCGTGATCTCGTACTTCTGACCCTGGTGCAGACAGGCGATCGTGCCGAACCGCTTGCCCTGGGTCCAGATGGCATCCGCCCAGCCGGACAGGACGGCCTCGATGTCGTCGGGTCGCGCGTTGGTGGTGAAGTCGAGGTCGCCCGGAATCCCGGGATCCTCTCCGTCGGCCACGATGGCGTCACGCACCGAGCCGCCCACCAGATAGAGCGTGAAGCCGGCCGCTGTGAAACGGGCCGCGATTTCCTTCGTGGCGTCGACCAACGGTTCCAGTCGGGTGGGAAGCACGCTGCCGAGGGTAGTGCGCGTGGCGTAGGCTGCGGTCCGAAGTGGATCGGGAACGAGGCAACCTTCACCCCACCGGTAGCCACGCCGACATGGGCGGGTCCTTGACGGTCGGGACAGTCCGGGCCGGCGAGGCGCAACCTCGGGCGACAGCCAGACGGGAGTCCTCCCGTCGGTTGCTGACGGCCGTGGTGGCCGCCACCACCGTGGTGGCGGGAGTCCTCGGCACCCTGGCCTTCGGCTGGGACCGGCCGGCCACCGCTGCCCTGGAACACAAGACCGGTCCGTCCGGCGTCACCCTCGCCGGCCAGACCACCTGGGTCCAGCCCGGTCAGGCCTTCGATCTCCGCTTCCACGCTCCCGGGACCGGTCTCGGGCTCACCATGGCGGTCTACCCGTGCCTGTCCGACCTTTCATCCTTCGACCGGTCACTGACGGCGGCCGGCCCACCGTCCAATCCGATCGACCGGACCACCGAAGCCATTCCGCTGACGTCACTGGCCGGCGGCTCCGACCCCAGAACCGGCGACTACCAGATCGACGTTCCGGTCACCGTCGGCTATCCCGAGGCCGCCTCCGGCCACTTCACCATCGCCCTCACCCCGGGCGCCAACGAGTGTGGCGCCTACCCCGGCGGGGTCTATCCGGTGCGGGTGGGCGTGGTGAACCTCGCCTCGGGCTCCGAGGTAGGCGGTTTCACCACCCACCTCGTCTACACGGACATCGCGGCGACCACCCAGAAGTTGCGGTTGGCTCTGGTCCTGCCGGTCACCGAGACCTGGACGGCCAACCAGAAGGTCGGGCCCGGTGGACTCCTCGCCCATCCGATGGAGGCGCTCGCCCCTCCGTCGTCCGGCGAACAGGCCGCGGCCAACGGCACCATGGCCGCCTTGCTGGCCCACAACGCCGTGCCGGCCACCGTGGTCACCACCGGCCAGACCCTCGATCCACCGCTCGCCCTGCACGGCTCCCTCGCCACATCCGTGGCTTCCTGGAGCAGTACCACCGGCCACGACCTGGCCAACACCACCCTGGTGCCGACCGACGCTTCGGCCCTGCTCCGCAGCACCGTGCCCGGCACCCTCGTCTCCCAGGTCCGCATGGGGGCAACCTTGACGGCGACGGCGTTGGCGGACCACTCCCATCCCCCGGCCGTGGCCCGGGGTGCCACGACGATCTGGTCGAGTTCACAACCCCTGTCTCCCTCGGCGATGACGGCCCTGTCGTCCCTCGGCTACCGGGAGTTCGTCCTGCCCCAGGCGGACATCACCCAGGCGTCGGGTGTGGGCTCGACCCAGGTTCCCCTCTCGCTCGCCGGCAGTTCCGGTCCGGTGACGGTCATGCCGTCCAACACGGACCTCGATGCCCGCCTGGCGACGAACGGCAACGACCCGGTACTCGCCGCCCACCAGCTGTTGGCGGAACTGGCCCAGATCTACTTCGAGGCCCCGAATTCTCCCGCGATCCGGGGCCTCGCGGTCCAGGCCCTGGGCGACGCCCCGGAGAATCCCGCTCTGGTGTCCACCTTGCTCCAGGGTCTGACCGACGCCCCGGTGGTCCAGCCGGTCTCGCTGGCCGGCCTTTTCGCCTCCCTGCCCGAACCGGTGTCCTGCAACCACACCTGTCGTCTGCTGGCCGGCCGGAGCAGCACCACGGTGAACGGGGCCGGTGTCCACCGCCAGATCGGGGACATCGCAGCCTTCACCCTCAGCGCGCCAGGCGCCCACGCCGTGACCCACGACCTCACCGAAGTGACCCTCGCCAGCGAGGCCGCCACCCTCGGGGCGTCCGCCCAGAACGGCATCCTGGCCAACGCCAGGGCTGCCCTCGACGCCCAACTGGGCCAGCTCGGCATCTCTTCGGGCGACAAGACCGTGACCCTCACCTCCCAGCACGGAAGATTGCCGGTCACCCTGGTCTCGTCGGCCCCGTATGCCTTCAACGGAACCCTGTCGATCACCAACGACAAGCTGCTCTTCGCCAACGGGACCACGAACTGGCAGCAGCCCGTCTCGGTCGGGGCCAACCACACCACCGTCGTCTACGTGAACGTCACCAACCGGACGACCGACTCCTACCCGGTCACCGTCAACCTCTACGCCCCCCACTCCGGGTTCCTGCTCGGGAGCGCCCAGATCACCGTCCACTCATCCATCTCCTCGCTGGTCGGGATCGCCCTCACCATCGGGGCGTTGGCCGTACTCGGGTGGTGGTGGTTCCGCACGGCCCGGCGACGGCGCCGGGCCGCCCGGGCCGAAGACGGGGACGATCCCGATCCCGTCTTCGACACACCCCACCATGACGGGGTGACGGTGCCGTGACGGGGACGCTCCGACCATGACCGGAACCTTCGAGGAGGACGGCGAACCGACCATCCTGGCCGACTCGTCCAAACGGGTCGCCCGGTCGACCGTCCTGATGGCGGTCGGCACCACCTTGTCGCGCATCACCGGCCTCGGCCGGATCGTAGCCCTGGCGTTCGCCCTGGCCGGAGCCGGATTCGCCGACTCCTACAACCTGGCCAACACGACCCCCAACATCATCACCGACATCGTGATCGGCGGCGTGCTCTCGGCCACTTTCGTACCGGTCTTCTCCGACTACCTGGCCACCCGGAAGTCCGAGGAAGCCTGGCGGGCCATCTCGGCCGTGGTGACCGTCACCCTCGTCCTGCTGGCACTGTCCACCGTGGTCTTCTTCATCCTCGCCCCCGAGATCATCGACCTCTACACCGTCACCAACCACCGGGCCGACCTCCATCAACAACAGCAGGTGGCGGTCTTCCTCCTGCGGTGGTTCGTGCCCCAACTGACCTGCTACGGCCTGATCGCCCTGATCACCGCCCTGCTGAACGCCCGGCGCCGGTTCGCCGCCCCGATGTTCGTGCCCATCGCCAACAACGTGGTGGTCATCATCGTCCTGCTGTGGTTCCACGCCCTCGTGCCCCATCCGTCACTGGCCAGCATCGCCGCCCACCACCGGGGCCTGGTCCTGCTCGGCATCGGGACCACCCTCGGCGTTGTGGTCCAGGCCGCCTTGCTGGTCCCCGACCTCCGGCGGGCCGACCTCCATCTGCGCCTGCTCTGGCAACCCACCCATGCGGCCGTGCGCACCATCACCCGGCTGGCCGGATGGACCTTCGGGATCGTCCTGAGCAACCAGGTCTCGTTCATCGTGATCCTGGCCCTGGCCGACGGGACGGCGGTGGCCGGGGGCGTCACCGCCTACACCTACGCCTACGCCTTCTTCCAGCTCCCTTACGGCATCATCACGGTCTCCGTGATGAGCGCCGTGACCCCGTCGCTTTCGGCACGGTGGGCCCAGGGCGACCTCGCCGGGTTCCGGCACCGGTTCGGATTCGGCCTGCGGTCCATCCTCGCCATCATCGTGCCGTCTGCGGTTGGCCTTGTCCTCCTCGCCCACCCGATCATCGGCCTCGTCCTCCAGCACGGGGCCGAAACCTCCGCCCAGGCCTCGGCCACCGCCTCGACGCTCGTCATGTTCGCCCTCGGACTCCCGGGCTTCTGTGTCTTCCTCTACGCCTTCCGCATCTTCCAGTCCATGCAGGACACAAAGAGCGCCTTCAAGCTCTATCTGGCCGAGAACGTGATCACCATCGCCCTCGGCGTCATCCTGGTCTGGCCCTTCGGCGTGGAGGGACTGGCCCTGGCGGGATCGGTGGCCTACTCGGTCATGGCCGTCGTTGCCCTGCGCCAGATCGGCGAACGGATCGGCGGTCTCGGCGGCCGCCGCACGACTGAACCCATCTCCCGGGTCGTCATCTCCTCGGTCGTGATGGGGGTCATCGTCCTCGTGGTCACCATTCTCCTGCCCGGCTCCGGCCTGTTCTCCCTGTTCGTCGAGATCGTGGTCGCCCTGCTCCTCGGGACCGGAGCCTTCCTTGCCTCCACCCTGGTGCTGGGTCGACGGGCCGAGGCGGGCCGGGCGGGCCGGATGACGAACGGTCCATCGCCCACCGGTCGAGATCGCCCCGGCCCACCGGCATTCCGTGACAGACTCGACTCCGATGATCCATCACCGCGTGGTCGACACCTCCGGGTGATCGACCACCGGTCTCCGCCGCCAGAGGGAAGTCCTTGATCCGGTAGGTCACCGGAGCCAACGATCCGGACCGGTGGCGGGGAGAGTCCGCTTGCATCCCTGCCCACCACCCTGCCCGAGGAGAGACCGATCACCATGGCCCGTATCAAGATCGTGACCGACAGCGCCTGTGACTTTTCCACGAAGGTGGCCGACGAGGCCGGCATCACCATCGTCCCGCTCTCCATCCGGTTCGGCCAGGAAGAGTTCACCGACGGCGTCGACCTGACCACCGACGGGTTCTGGGCCCGGTGTGCCGACTCGGCCGTGCTGCCCGAAACCTCCGCCCCGTCCCCGGGAGCCTTCCAGGCGGCCTTCCTGGCCGCCGCCGACGAAGGCTACGACGGCGTGATCTGCCTCGATCTCTCCGGAGGGGTCTCGGCCACCCACCAGTCGGCCACGACGGCGGCAACGGCAGTGGCCGACCGCATCGAGGTGGTGGCTGTCGACTCCCGTTCCCTCACGATGGGCCTCGGGCTGATGGCCCTCGACCTGGCCGACCGGGCGGCGGCCGGTGCCACCATGGCCGAGTTGCAGGAACGCATCGCCTTTCTGATTCCCCGCACCCAGGTGTTCGGCGTGCTCGACACCCTCGACCACCTGGCCAAGGGAGGCCGGATCGGCGGCGCCCAGAAGATGCTTGGCTCCCTCCTCAGCATCAAGCCGGTCGTGTCGCTGGTGGACGGAATGGTGGCCGAGGAGTCCAAGCAGCGCACCCGGTCCCGGTCACTCGCCTACCTGGCCGACAAGGCCCGCAACGCGCCTCCTCTGAGCCGACTGGCCGTCAGCAACGGGGCGGCGGCCGATCTCGACGACTTCCTGGCCCTCGTGAAGGACGTCCCCACCGAGTTCCCCCTGGTGGTCACCGATCTCGGCCCGGTGGTCGGAACCCACACCGGGCCCGGCACCATCGGCCTGTCCATGATCCTGGCTGACTGAATACCCCGGAGCCGGCCCGGCCCACTTCGGCCACGCCGGTTTCCCGGGACGGCCCGGCTATCCTTGGGCCATGGACAACCCTCCGGTCAAGGATTCCGACGCCCACTCCGGTCCCTTTCCCTCGGGGGCCGACCTCGCCGACAGCGCCATGGGCGTGGTCGACATGGTGGTGGAGACCCTCCGGGACAAGACCGTCCGGCCTCTCACGCTCGTGGCCCGGGCACTGGTCTTCGGCATCATCATCCTGGCCGCCACCCTGGTGACCACCGTGCTCGTCTCGGTCGCCTCGGTCCGCCTGCTCACCGTCTATGCCTTCCGGGGCCGTGTCTGGCCGTCCGACCTCGTGATCGGCGCCCTCTTCGTCATTGTCGGCCTCGTGATCTGGCGGAAGCGAACCGATCCCCGATTCACCGCCGAGGAGTCCTCATGACCCAGTCCCGCCACGTCATCATCGTCGGCTCCGGCCCGGCCGGCCTCACGGCTGCCATCTACACGGCCCGGGCCCAGCTCGAACCCCTCGTCATCGAGGGCGAACCTTCATCCACCAGCGACCAACCGGGGGGCCAGCTCATGCTGACCACCGAGGTGGAGAACTTCCCCGGCTTCGTCGACGGCATCATGGGTCCCGAGCTCATGCAGGCCTTCCGTGGTCAGGCGGCCCGATTCGGCGCCGAGTTCGAGACGGCCAAGGTCTCCCGGATCGACCTCGAATCCCGTCCCTTCCGGCTCTGGATCGGAGATCCGGACGCCGCCGAGCCGACCTATGAAGCGGACGCCGTCATCGTGGCCACCGGCGCCCAATCCCTCATGCTCGGACTGCCCAACGAGGAACGGCTGCTGGGCCATGGGGTGTCGACCTGTGCCACCTGCGACGGATTCTTCTTCCGGGACCTGCCGATTGTCGTGGTTGGCGGTGGTGACTCGGCCCTCGAGGAAGCCCTGTTCCTGACCCGTTTCGCCAACTCGGTGACGATCGTCCACCGCCGGGAAGAGTTCCGGGCCTCCAAGGTGATGCAGCAGCGGGCCCTCGAACATCCGAAGATCACCGTGCGGTGGAACTCGACCGTGGTCGACATCCTCGGCGAGAACAAGGTCACCGGCATCATCCTGGAAGACACCGTGAACGGCGAACGGGACGAACTCGATGTCTCCGGCGTGTTCGTGGCCATCGGCCACCGGCCGAACACCGACCTGTTCAAGGGTCAGCTCACCATGGAAGACACCGGCTACCTGGTCACCGAAGCCGCCACCACGGCCACCAACATCGACGGGGTCTTTGCCTGCGGTGACGTCCAGGACCACCGCTACCGTCAGGCCATCACGGCCGCCGGTTCGGGCTGCATGGCCGCCATCGACGTGGAACGGTGGCTGGAGAGCCGGGCCGGCTGACCATGGCCCGGAGCGTCGGGAATGAAACGCACCCGGCGGTGGTTGAACCAACCGAAGACGCAAACCAACGACACCAAACCAACGACACCAGGGCCCGCCCCGGGTCATAATTGGCCCCCGGGGCCGAGAGGAGTCCATCCCATGAGTGAACACATCACCAACCTGACCGATGCCAGCTTCGACGAGCACGTGAAGTCGGCCGATCTCCCCGTTCTGGTGGACTTCTGGGCCGAGTGGTGCGGACCGTGCAAGATGATCGCCCCCATTCTGGAAGAGATCGCCTCCGAGCACGGTGACAAGCTCGAGATCGTCAAGCTCAACATCGACGACAACCTCGACATCACCCGTCGGTTCGACGTCATGAGCATTCCCACCCTCATTCTCTTCAAGGACGGCGAGCCCCAGGCCCGCATGGTTGGAGCCAAGGGCAAGGGCCAGTTGCTCCAGGAGATCTCTGCCCACCTCTAGACCGGCCTTCGGTCCGTCCCGCCAGCCGACCGGGCATCGCATAAGCAACGTGAACTCGATGCTGCGCGCCGGAAGGTCCGGATCATGAAGGCCTCGGACCACTCCGTCCTCCAGTTCGGGGCATCCGGGCCCGAGGTGGCCGATCTGCAGGCCCGCCTCGAGGCCCAGGGCTGTCCCACCGGAATGGATCCCGCCGGCTCGTTCCGGGCGGGCACCCGGGCCGCCGTGGAAGCCTTCCAGTATCGGAGGGGCCTCCGGGTGGACGGCATCTGTGGGCCCCAGACCTGGTCGGGGCTGATCGAGGCCGGGTTCTCCCTCGGCGACCGGTTCCTCTTCCGCCGCACTCCCATGCTGCGGGGAGACGACGTCGCCGAACTCCAGCAACGCCTCAGCGCCCTGGGTTTCGATGCCGGCCGGGTGGACGGCATCTTCGGCGACCTCACGTCGACGGCCCTCGGAGAGTTCCAGCGCAACGCCGGCCTGCCGGTCGACGGACTGGCCGGAGCCGACACCGTCAGCGCCCTGTTGAGGTTCGGGACGCGCCACCAGGACTCGGAGTTGGTGACCAACGTCCGGGACCGCGAGTCCATGCGCAGCTCGCCCAACTCATTGGCCGGACTGCGGGTGGCGCTCGGTGCCGATGCCGGTTTCCAGCTGTGTATCGAGGCCCTCCGCCAGACCATCCTGGACCAGGGGGTCACCGTCTCCACCCACCACCATCCCGATCCGACGATCCAGGCGGCCGAGGCCAACGCCTGTCGGGCCGACCTCTATCTGGGCTTCACCTCGGAAGGCTCGTCACCGCCCGGCCGGGCCGCCTACTACACCGGTTTCCGCTACACCTCGGCCGGGGGTCACCGCTTCGCCGACCTCCTGGTGGAAGAACTGTGCCGCCACACCTCCCTGACCGGCCTCGAGAGCGTGGGCATGGCCATTCCCCTGCTCCGGGAAACCCGTATGCCGGCGGTCATCTGCGACATCTCCTCCATCGAGGACATGGCGGCCCAACGGAACGAGATCGCCGACAGCGTCGTCACCGCCATCACCCGGTGGATCGAAACCCCCTGGGACTGAACCACCGACGTCGACCACCCGAACCGGCAAGGAATCGGGTGCATCTCCGGTGCGACGGAACACTTCGGGCGCCGAAGTGGCCACTCCTCAACAACCGGTCGATGGTTTACCCCGCCCGACAAGGGCAACATCCTTCATCCACAACCTCATGCACAGGTTGTGGAGAAACCTCAACTCGCGCGTTAGGCGCAACCATCACCGTCAACCATGCGGACAGGCAGCACCCCAAGGGTCCGGAACCTTTATGTTATGTCAGGTGTCATATAGCGTCCACCTCAAGAAGCGGACTGGTCAAGCTCCCGGCGGGGCCACCACCAGCTTGTAGATCCGCTCGAGATCTTCGAGGGTTGCGAAGTCGATGACCACCCGTCCCCTCTTGTTGGCCATCTCCACCTTGACCCGGGTGTTGAGATAGCCGGCCAACAACTCTTCGAGTTCCAGAAGTCCGGCCGCTGGCAGCACCTGACCGCCCGGGGGCTCGGTGCCACCGGAGCCACCTGGCTGGGCATACGATCCGGCCGCCGGCACTGGCGTTGGAGGGTGAACCACCGAAGCGGGAACAAAGGCGGTGGGCGGGGAGTCGGGTTGGGTTGACGTCACCGGTCGGTCGGCCTGACCCATCGCCTCGTCCACGCCGACGGCCGGTTCACCGTGAAGTCGGACCGCCTCTTCGGTGGCTCGGACGTTCAGCCCCTCCCGGATGATGGTGCGGGCCAACTCCTCCTGGAAGGCCCGGTCGGGCGTTCCGAGCAGCGCCCGGCCATGACCGGGGGAGATCTGTCCTTCGACGACGTACTTCTGCACACCGCTCGGCAGTTGCAGCAGTCGCAAGGTGTTCGTCACGGCAGCCCGGCTCTTCCCCACCCGTTTCGCCACCTGCTCGTGGGAGAACTGGAACTCTTCGATGAGTTGTTGGTAGGCGGCCGCCTCTTCGATCGCGTTGAGGTCCTGCCGGTGGAGGTTCTCCACCAGCGCCTGCTCAAGACTTCCGGTGTCGTCGGCCGTCTGCACCAGCACCGGGATCGTCTGCAACCCGGCCCGTCGGGCCGCCCGCCAGCGACGTTCGCCGGCAATCAGTTCAAACTCACCGACAGCTGACCCCGGAGCCTCGCGCACCAGCACCGGCTGGAGCACGCCGATCTCCTTGATCGAAGCGGCCAGCGACGCCAGCGCCTCGTCATCGAAGTGGGTACGCGGCTGTCTGGGGTTCGGGTGGATGTTGGCGATCGGCACTTCCCGAAGCGCCGAGTCCCTACTGCCCGAAACCTCGGCCGGGATCAGGGCACTGAGCCCCTTGCCTAGTCCGCTACGACGCGCCACCGCTGACCTCCTTGGCTAGTTCCCGATATGCAAGCGCCCCCCGCGACGATGGGTCGAAGGCGGTAATGGGCTGACCAAACGACGGCGCCTCCGACAGTCGAACCGTCCGAGGAATGACCGTCCGACAGACCCGGTTTTCGAAGTGCTGGCGAACGTCGGTCGCCACCTGCTCGGAAAGGTTGGTTCTGGCGTCGTACATCGTCAGCACGATCGTCGAGATGTCCAACTGGGGATTGAGGTTGTTCTTGACCAGATGGACGTTGGTCGACAACTGACTCAGCCCCTCCAGTGCGTAGTACTCGCACTGGATCGGAACGAGCACTTCGGTGGCGGCCGCCAGGGCGTTCACCGTGATGAGACCGAGCGACGGGGGACAGTCGATCATCACGAAGTCGAAATCCTCGATGATCGCGCCGATGGCCCGCTTCAGCTTCAACTCCCGACTGAAGGCCGGGACCAACTCGATCTCGGCACCAGCCAGGGCAATGGTGGCCGGCGCCACGAACAGGTTTTTCATGCTGGTTGGCTCGATGCAGTCCTCCATGGAGACGTCCCGCATCAGTACGTCGTACATCGAGAGCTCGAAGTTCCGGGCATCGATCCCCAGTCCGGTGGTGGCGTTCCCTTGAGGATCGAGATCGACCACCAGAACCCGGAAGCCCAACTCGGCGAGTGCCGCACCAAGATTGACCGACGTGGTGGTTTTTCCGACGCCACCTTTCTGGTTGGCCACGGCGATGATCCGGGGGAGAGGATTGGTGGACCCGGCCTGAACCATGACCGCCGGCTCCACCGGCTCCACCGGCTCCACCACTGTCGTTTCCTGGGCCGGTTCGGAACCTGGCTCCACTGCATCCGGGCCCGAATCCGACGTCACAACTGACGAAGGCATGTCCGCAACATTCCCGACAGGTTCATCTCCTTGCGACGAACCGGTCGGGGGTGGGGGTGCATCGGCAGCAGCCACATCGCCGTCCACCTCCGCTTCGGTCGCCGATCCATCCTCGGACACACCGGTGTGCCCCTCTTCAGAACCCTCTCCAAGGGCAACATCCGATGACGTTGGCTCATCGCCACCGTCGGATCCGCTCGCTCCGGCTCCTGCTCCGGGATCGACTGCGCCGGCAGTGGTCTCCTGATCTGTATCGCCTACCTCTGGCTGGCTGCTCTGGGCCATCGGGGCCAGCAGAGTCGCCACCACCGACGACTGCTTGATGACAACCGGGGGAGATGCCTCCGACTCTTCTTCGCTGTCCTCCACTCCGTTCTCCACAACCTTCCCAGCGTTGGATTCTTCCCCGGCCACAAACCCTGCCTCGTCACTCACTGCACGCTCTCCCTGATCGCCTTCCTGGTGTCCGGCCGCTGAACCATCGACCGGCGACAGGCCGGAGCTTTCGTCCACCAGACGCACCGTTGGTTCCGATGTCGTCGGCCCTTCCACACGCGGTTCCCCCCGATGCCGAAAGATGGGTGAGCCAGATCGTCCCCGACGTCGAGCCGCCAACAGAAGCTCCTTCTGTAGTTCCCGTTCCAAAGTGACTCCTCCGGGATCCCGGAGTTTGTCTACCCTCCCGGCCGGGCCGAAGCACAAGACGTTCGTCGGTCGACCCGGCTGGATACGCGCTGCCGCCCATCCTTCACCCTTCAGGAGACGAGGTCAAGCCTTTCCTCATGGTTCCACGTGAAACACGTGAATCTCCTGCCCCAACCACTTCAGGGTCCGACCGGGCCGACCGGTATGGTCGTGTTCCAGGTACCCACTCCAACGCCCAACCGGTATCCCATGGGCAACTCGGCGGGTTCGGGTGCAACCACCCAAACAAACGGGAATATCCCAGCAGCGACCTGTGGTCTCCGGCCTCCCGGAACCAGACGTGGTGACGGCGGCCAGCAACTCCCGGCAACCCGCATGGGGGAGTGACGGCGGCCAACGAACATCGAACAAGGATGCGGATCGAGCCGACCCCAACGCTGTCGGAAAGGAAGCCCACCCGACCGGATCACCTACTCCCCCGGTTCTTCGGCACCACAAACGTCGACGGGCCATGCACCGGACCACGATGTCCCGCTGGGAACCGGCGCCGGGTGAACATCGCAACAACCCAACTCATTCGGAGATGTCGCCAGTTGGACCAGGGAGAAGGAGTTGTCCGTCGCGTCGGTTCGGCGGGGACCCCATCCGGTTCCGGACAACCACATGGGCTTCTCCGGCCACTCCATGATGACTTGACCTTCTGGTACCAACCGGATCTTTGACGCAGGGTCGCCGGCGTGCCAGAAACACCCAGGCGCGTTCATGACCGTTGTTCGGCCGGAACGTCCCTGAAACCAGCCGTTCGGGTTTGCTGTCATGGACGTGACGACTGGAGGTCTGAAACACCGATGCTGTAAAGTTGTGAGGCGTTCTCGCCGTCAACGTCAATTCCGGCTCCATGGTGTTTCATCGCCGGTAAAGGGTTCCCACAGCCGTGGCCCTTCGGGGTGGGCTTCGACATGGCCTCTTTCCCACGGTGGTTCTCCTGCGTTGACTGGCCACAGGGAAGAACCCCGGCCCCTCACGGGCCGGGGTTCTTCTGTTCCAGGTTCACCAACCGGCAGTCGGTCACGGGACCTCGGTAGTGGTTGACCCAACCGCCAACTCGGTGCCTTCGCTCCACGGTGTCCACCTGTATCCAGTCAACGGCGATGTCGGCAATCCGGATGTCTGACAGGCACTGTCGGGGGACCGGTCACGTCGGGGCTCTGGTGTCGATGTGGAACACAACCGGTTTGCCTCACCCGCAGTCTCGCCACCTCAACCTGTTGCACCCGAAAGGTCCCCGATGCGGTCCTGCCGCAGACAACGATGATCGACCCCGGACAGCTCCACTGCTGGCCGTCCACCCGTTTACCCGGACATTCCACTGGATGCTGATCGGCGGTCTCGGGAAGGACACGACCTCGGAAAAGCCGCCTGGTGGTCCCGATCTCCCGTGACGCCAGTTCAAACGGCGCCAGCGCCCGGGAGTGTCCGGGGATGCGTTTCCGTCACCGCCACGAACCCGGGATTCAACACTCGCTCTTCCTGGCGATGGGCGAACATCCACCTCCT
>CAITPI010000130.1 GCA_903894295.1 uncultured Acidimicrobiaceae bacterium | reverse complement strand
GCCACGAACGCCGTCGGCACCGGTGAAGCCTCGGCTGCCTCGGCCGCCGTCACTCCGGCCACCCTGCCCGGTGCGCCCACTGCGGTGACCGCCAACGCTGGCAACGCGTCGGCATCGGTGTCCTGGACCGCTCCGGCCAGCAACGGCGGCTCGGCCATCACCGGCTACACGGTGACCTCGTCGCCCGGTGGACTCACTTGCACCACCACGGGCGCCACGACCTGCACGGTCAACGGCCTGACCAACGGCACCGCGTATACCTTTACGGTGACGGCCACGAACGCCATCAACACCTCTTCCGCCTCGTCGGCCTCGAACTCGGTGACTCCCGAGCCCGGCCTGCCCGGTGCGCCGACCGGCGTCACGGGTGTCAGAGGTGACTCTTCGGTGGCAGTCTCGTGGACGGCTCCGGCCAACAACGGTGGCTCGGCCATCTCCGGCTACACCGTGACCTCGTCGCCGGGTGCATTCACCTGCACCACGAGCGGCACGACCTGCACCGTTACCGGCCTGACCAACGGCACCGCGTATACCTTCACGGTGACGGCCACCAACGGCACCGGCCCCGGTCCGGCTTCCACGCCGTCGGCTGCCGTCACCCCGGCCACGGTGCCGGGTGCCCCGACGGCCGTTACGGGCGTGCCGGGCAACACCTCAGTCGCCGTCTCCTGGACGGCTCCGGTGAGCACCGGCGGTTCTGTCATCACCGGCTACACCGTCTCGTCCACACCGCCCAGCACGGGGTGTTCCACCACGGGCGCTACCACCTGCACGGTGGCCGGTTTGGCCAACGGCACCGCCTACACCTTCACGGTGACCGCCACCAATGCGGTAGGCACCGGTGCTCCCTCTTCGGCTTCGGCGTCGGTGACCCCGGCCACGGTGCCGGGTGCCCCGACGGCCGTCACGGGCGTGTCGGGCAACGGTTCGGTCACCGTCTCGTGGACCGCACCGGCGAGCACCGGGGGTGCGGCCATCTCCAACTACACGGCGACGTCGTCGCCGGGTGGGCTGACCTGCACGTCGTCATCGGCTACCTCCTGCACGGTGACCGGTCTGACCAACGGCACCGCCTACACCTTCACGGTGAAGGCGACCAACAGCGCCGGAATCGGGGCGGCCTCGGCAGCCTCGGCGTCGGTGACCCCGGCCACGGTGCCGGGAGCTCCCACCAACGTGACCGGGGTGGCCGGCAATGCCTCGGCCACGGTCTCGTGGACGGCTCCGGCGAGCAACGGTGGTGCCGCCATCACCGGCTACTCCGTCACCTCGACTCCCAGTAGCGCCGGTTGCACGTCCACCACGACGTCGTGCCGGGTGACCGGCCTGACCAACGGGACCGCCTACACCTTCACGGTGACGGCGGCCAACCGAGCCGGAGCGGGCACCGCATCGGCGGCATCGGCCCCGGTGACCCCGTCGGCCTCGGCCGCCAGTGGCTACCGCATCGTGACCGCGACCGGATCGGTTCAGTGTTACGGCGGCGCCACCTTCTTCGGCGGTCTCCCCGGCGAGGGCGTGACCCCGGCCAAGCCGGTCGTCGGCATCGTCCCGACGTCTGACAACCAGGGCTACTACCTGGTGGGGGCCAACGGTGCCGTCTATGCCTTCGGTGATGCCACCTTCTACGGTGGTCTCCCCGGCCAGGGTGTTACCCCGGCCCAGCCGGTCGTCGGTATTGCGCTGTCCTCCGACGGCAACGGCTACTACCTGGCCGGCGCCAACGGTGCGATCTACACCTTCGGTGATGCAGTCTTCCATGGCGGTCTCCCCGGCGAAGGTGTCACCCCGGCCAAGCCGGTCGTCGGCATCGTCCGCTCCTCCGGTGGAGCCGGTTACTTCCTCGCCGGCGCCAACGGTGCCGTCTACACCTTCGGTGATGCCGTCTTCGCCGGTGGTCTCCCCGGCGAAGGTGTCACTCCGGCCAAGCCGGTCGTCGGCATCGCCCTCGGAGCCGGTGGCACCGGTTACTACCTGGCGGGCGCCAACGGTGCCGTCTACACCTTCGGTGGAGCCACCTTCTACGGTGGCCTGCCGGGCTTTGGTGTGACGCCGTCGGCGGCCATTGTGGGCTTTGCGGTGACGGCCACGGGTGCCGGCTACTACATGGTCGGTGCCAACGGAAGCGTCTACAACCTTGGTGATGCCACCTTCTCCGGCAGCACCGTGGCCACGACGCCGGCCACCGTGGGGATCTCGGCCTAACGGCCGGCCGGTCGCCAGAACCCTGGCGAAGGATCAACGAAGTGGACAAGGGCCGGGGGAGACCCCGGCCCTTGTCGCGTCCCGGCAGGAACTCCCTCGATGACCGGACAACGTCGAACGGATCGGCTGCCCATCCGCCCGGTTCGGCGGAGAATCACCGGGCGTCAGCTGTCGGCGTTCAGCGTCCGGGTGAGGTGTTGGGTGGTCGGTGTGGTGTTGGGGTCGAGCTGGGCGAAGACCATGAGGCCCTGGCTCGTCGGCCGGGTGGAGAGGACGATGAGATCCACCGGTCCGGTGCCCACCAGATGGAGGGCATCGTTGACGACGACCATGTCTCCGCTGTCGAGGTAACCGACGGCCTGGCGGGCCTGACGCCCTGATCGCACCAGTTCGACGGCCAGGTGTTCGCCGGTGACGTGCTCGGGTCCGAGGACACGGTTGATGTGGCTCAGGTCGATGGCGTCGAGCTGCCACTGTTCGGCGGTATCGACCACTTCGGTCGAACACGTGCCGATGCGCAGACCGGTGCGGCGGGCGACCGCCATGAGCCGGTCCAGTTCGTTCAACCCTTCGGGGACTTCCTGGGTGGTGACGATGACGTCCACTCCGAGTTCCCGAAGCGCCGGGAGCGATTCGAGACCCCGCCGGGCCCGTCGGCTGATGACCGGATCGGCGGAGGTCGTCAGGGTCTGCAGGTGGTCGAGGACAAACTGGGGAACCACGACGCCACCGGGCAGGAGTCCGACCTGACCCAGGGCCAGAACGTACCGGTCCATCAGGGCCGAGCTGTCCACCAGCAGGGCGTGCCGCTCTTCGGGGCCAAGATCCTCCGGCAGGAGGATGCGGGTCAGACCGGCAGCCTGGATGATCTGGCGACCCTTCACGGCGCCGATCCGCCATCCGAGCGAACCCACGGTCCAGGTGACGGTGGCTGAAATGGCAATGGTCAGCGAGGAGCGGTCCAGAAGGATCAGGGGAGCAGAGATGACCACGCCGATCACGATGCCCGTGGTGGCGATGAGGGCCGCCGAGAAGACCTCACCGGCCGGAGTCCGTCGAAGCAGCCACACCGTTTGCTGCAGCCCCCGGTCGGCCAGCCGTCCGATGACACCCCCGAGTACGTAGGCAACGGCGGCACCGACCACGAGTCCGTAGAGTCCGCTGTTGGCGTTGGCCACGCCGTGGTCGCCGACGGCGTATCCGATGAGGGCTCCGATCACGACGACGCCCAGGCGGAAGATCTCCACGAAGATCGTGGAGCTGGCGCTGGAGTTCCGGGGGAGGCGTTTGGGTTTCATGACGGATTGGTGACGACGGCACCATGCCGTTGTTCACCCTCTCTTCATCGGCGGTTCACCAACTGTTCTTGAGATTTGGTGCCAACCCTCTAGTTGGTCGGGAATCCGGCCGATAACATCGACATGGCATGGGGCTCGTTGTCACGAACGTGGCGCGACCTGCGAGGAACCATTCCGGCAGACCACGTCATCGTTTTGTGAATCCGACATGAACCAAACAGAACCAGACCCCGAGGCGAACCAGATCGTCCCGCCGGACGACCCGGACGGGCAGGTGGCACTCGCAACATCGGCCACAACCGGGACGACCCGTCTGGTCGCAGGGGTCCGACGAATCGTCGCCCGTGCGGCCCGGAGGGTGTCGCTTCTCCCGCGGTGGGCCGCCATCCTGGCCGGGATCGCAGCACTTCTCGTGGTCGTGGCCTCGGTTCTCGGAGTGGTCGCGGCGTCAACGGCTTCGTCAACTCCTCCGGCCCGGGGATTGACCCAGGGGGCAGGGAGTGGTGGAAACGCCCGGGACAACGGG
>CAITPI010000129.1 GCA_903894295.1 uncultured Acidimicrobiaceae bacterium | reverse complement strand
GGTGCTCCCGACGGGCACCTCGCCGTATCATGGGGGCATGCCGGTGACCGGGGAGTACGCGCCAAGTGCCATGGAGTGGGTTCGGGACCAGGTGGCCGAGTACGAGGCGTCCGGGGGTATCCGGGCCGACACCTTGCGCGACACCGGCCTCAAGATCGTGGTGGTGACCACCCGGGGTGCAAAGTCGGGCAAGGTCCGAAAGTTCGCCCTGATGCGCGTCGAACACGACGGCGAGTACGCCCTCGTGGCCTCCAAGGGTGGCCACGACTTCCATCCCGACTGGCACAACAACCTGAGGGCCGACCCGACCGCCCTCGAGATCCAGGACGGACCCGAACCCCATGACTACGTGGCGAGGGAAGTGACCGGAGAAGAGAAGGCGCTTTGGTGGGAGCGGGCGGTCGCCGCCTACCCTCCCTACGCCGAGTATCAGGAGAAGACGGACCGGGAGATTCCGGTCTTTGTGGCCCGTCGGGCCTGAACCGGGGCGGAATCGGCCCGGGAAGGGGCCTCAACCGGCCCCGGAACCCGAAGTGTGCGGATCCGGAGTTGGGAGCTGACGGCCCTTCGCGGATCCCGGTGATGGCATGGCCACCGGGATGTGGTGGCCCGCCGATGCCGGGGAAAAGATTTCCGGATTTCATGCAACCGTTTGGTGTCTTCCTGCGAAGGATGAAGTACAGGACTACCTGACCAGCCCCAAGGAGCACAATTTCATGAAGATCCGTTCGATTTCCCTCATCGCCGCCACGGCCATTCTGGGTGGAGCCCTGGCCACGGCCTGCTCCTCCAACTCGTCGAGTTCGTCGACCACCATGGCCCCGACGACCACCATGGCCCCCACCTCCACGACCGGTGCCATGTCCCAGAACATCGTGCAGATTGCTTCCAGCAACCCGGACTTCTCGACGCTGGTCACGGCCGTGAAGGCCGGTGGCCTCGTGTCCACCCTCGAGGGCCCCGGTCCCTACACCGTGTTCGCCCCGACGAACGCCGCCTTCGCCGCCCTGCCGGCCGCCACGTTGAACTCGCTGCTGCTTCCCGCCAACAAGGCCCAGCTCGACTCGATCCTCACCTACCACGTGGTGGCCGGTGACGTGAAGGCGGCCGACATCAAGTTCGGTCAGCCGATCAAGACGGTCAACGGCGGCACCGTGACGGTGAACCAGACCTCCGGCAAGGTGACCATCACCGATGGCGCCGGCAAGACCTGCAACGTCGTGAAGACGGACATCGTCGCCTCGAACGGCGTGATCCACGTCATCGACTGCGTCCTCCTGCCGTCGAGCAACTGATCCTGACCAAGGTTCAAGGAAAGATCGAGGGTGTCTGCCGTGCTTCCCCCCGCCGGTAGCGACCTCTTGTCACTGGTGCTGCGAGCCACTTGCGCTCGCAGCACCAGTGCTGTTTTGGGGGCACAGGCATGACCACGGGGACCCTTAGTAGGGTTGTGGCGATGCCTGTGCCGGTTGCCAGCTCGCTCTCCATGCGGATCGCCGACGGCGACGAGCGGGCCCTTGAGGAGGGCTACCGGCTGTACGGCTCGATGGTGCGCCGCTATCTCCGGCGCGTCGTCGGAGTCCAGGACGCCGACGACCTTCTCCAGGTGGTCTTTCTGGAGGCCTGGCGGTCCCGGGACCGGCTGGATCCCAACCGCCCCATCGAGGCGTGGCTGTTCGGCATCGCCCGGAACCGGGCGATCGACCATCTGAGGAAGCGTCGGGGCCAGGTGGTCTCGGTCGATGAAGTCCGCGACCTCGTCGGAGACGACGGCAACGACTTCGCCAACCAGGTGGCGTGGTCGGCCGAGGTCCAGGTGGCCCTGTCCGGGCTCAGCCCCGAACAGCATGAAGCCATCTCGTTGTCCTACTTCGGGGGATTGAGCCAGACCGAAATCGCCGACCAGCTCGGCGTCCCGTTGGGAACGGTGAAAGCCCGGATGGCCCGGGGCATGCGTTCCCTGTCCACCATGTTGCTTCGGGGAGATGCGTCATGAAGACGAACGACCTTGACCACGACGAACTCGACCTGATCGGCCTGTTGACCGGAACACTGGACCGGGACGGCCTGCTGGCCACCGGCCGGCACCTGCGGGGATGCACCCGATGCGCGCAGGAACTGGTTGACCTGGCGGTCGCCCACGGTTCGCTCACTTCCTCGGCCCGGGCCCTCGAGGTGCTCGACGGGATGGACGCCCTTCGCCTGGTGGCCATGGACGGACCGGTGCTCGGGACCGATGACGAGCTTCCCCCACTTCGTCTCGACGGTGACGGTGCCGGGGAACGGAGCGGACCGTTCCGGACCCGGGGTCGGAAAGTCGCGCTGGGGGTGGCCGGTGCGGCCGCCGCGGTGTCGCTGGTCGCCGGCGCCGGCGGTGCCGCCCTGGTGGCTTCGGGCTCCAACACCCACCCGTCGGGCTCCTCCGGTTCTACTGCCGTGGCCTCGGGCCACGTGGTGGCCGAGGCCGCCCTGAACCCGATCGATGCGCCGACCACGGTCACCGGTTCGATCAAGGCCGTGGCGGTGGGATCGACCCGGACCCTGATGGTTGACACCTCGAACCTGGTGGCCCCGGGACACCAGCACTTCTACGAGGTCTGGCTGTTGAACCCGTCCACCCGGAAGATGCTGCCCATGGGCGTGCTCTCCCCGTCGGGTTCAGGCACCTACTCGGTGGGGGCCTCGATCATGGCCGGCTACTCGGCGGTCGACATCAGCCTCCAGGCCAACGACGGCAATCCGGCGCACTCGTCCACCAGCGTGCTCCGCGCCATCTACTGACCGTCCCTAGCGACCGTCCTTGCGGACCGCGGCGGACAACCGGCCCGAATCCGGACGGGCTTCCCCCTTGGCTTGTGGGTGAACGTGCGTGGGTTCCTTGCCCGTTTGCGGCAGATAGGTGCACGCCCGGAACTGCTCTGGACAATCACGGAACCGGTTGGGTGTAACAAGTCATCTTTGATGATTTCTTGGGTCATCTCCGGATTTTCGCAGTTGGCGCTGCGCTCAAGTTTTCCGGTCGGATGGCCGACAAGTGGTTGACGTCAGACCGGATTCCACCAGGGAGTCCGGCCCAACCCCAAGGAGCAACTCCATCATGCTGGCCTTTTCCATCGTCCTGATCACTCTGGGAGTGATCGCCGCGACCGGACCCGTCTATCACATGACCCACCACTCCATCCGGCACGGCCATGTGGCCAGCCCGGCTGACGCGGTCGTCGGACCGCACGTGACCGTCACGGCAGAAGGCGTGTCCACCACGTCCCACGAAAGTGCGGCTTCGGTGGCGGTGCGCCAGGCCGAACAGGTCGCCTGACATCCCGGTCATCCGGATCGGAAGATCCCGATCCGGACGGCAATGGAGCGTCGAGGCCATGAGGCCAACGAGAAACCCCCGGCCTCGGCCGGGGGTTTCTCGTTGAGACCACCCAGGCCGCATCCCGCCCCGGTCATGCTTCGTCCCGGTGGCCCGCCTCGGATGGTTTCGGCCATCCAGTGCCGCTGTCGTGTCAGGCGGGCCGGGTCTTCAGCCGGATGTTGAGTTGGCCGGCGAGACCGGCCGACCGGTGCCGTTCGAGGGCCAACCGTTCGGGCGATCCCATCTGTTCGAGAAAGGCCGCCGGAGACTCGTAGGCGACAAGGGCCACGGCGTCCCACATCTCCTCGACCGATCCCAGCAGGATGCCGGTCACGTCTCCGTGATAGATGATGCGGCCACCCCGGACCCCGACCAGTGATTCCATCTCGGCGGCGTAGCGTTCGTAGGCTTCGCGTCCGGAGATGTCGACGCCGGGGTCATCGTCGTAGGTGGCCCGCTCCTTGAACCGGACCAGGTTCATCATGACGAAGGGTCCGTCGTCGTCATGCGCGAAGAACTCCTCGAGTTGGCCGGGCTGGGGAAAGACGGCGTTCATCACTTCCATGGGGACATCTCCTTGCCGGTGGCGGTTGCTGCTGGTGGTTCCTGCTGGTGGTTCCTGGCCGTTGGCCTGGAAAGGGCCGCCGGTTGGTCGGTGGGTCGTCGTTGATGGCTGGGCCAACCGGGTCACGGGCTTCCGGGACCCGGCACGGCCTCGGTATCGGTCGGCCGGTCCGGATCCGACGGGAGGGGCGTGGGGGCTTCGTTGGCGATGGATTTGCGTTCCAGCAGGAAGTACAGCCCGGCGCCGACCACGATGGCCACCAGCCAACTGAGGTCGGAACCGCCGGTGGCCCGGGAAAGGGGTCCGATGAACGGCGGCTGGTAGGTCGAGGCGTTGATCCAGAGCAGGCCGGCCGCCATGGCGACCAGCAGGGACACGAGACCGTTGATGTTCACTCCGCCCTTTCGCCAGTAGCGACCGCCTCGGTGGACCAGGAGGGCTGGTGCGTCGTAGCGGCCCTTTCGGAGTAGGTAGTCGGTGAAGAAGATGGCGAACCAGGGGGCCAGCCAGATCAGGGTGTAGTTGAGGAAGCCCGACAGGGAGCGGAAGAAGTTCCCGTCGAGAAGTACCAGCAAGGTGACCACGCCGGCGATCAGGACGTTGACCACGGTGGTCATGGTGCGCTTGAGGTTGGCTCCGAGGGCCTGGAGCGTCACCCCGGCCGAGTAGAGGTCAAGGGTTCCGATGCTGAACAGCTGGGGCAGGGCCAGCAGCACGAAGGGCCAGAAGAACCACGACGCGAACGACGACGGCACGCCGGTGACCGCCGTCACGGCGGGACTGACCGTGTAGGCGGCCGCCCCGAGGAGCTCGAGCAGCACGACCGGGATCATGCTGCCGAGGGTGGCGGCGGCCACCACGCGCCCCTTTGGGGTGTCGGTCGGGATGTAGCGCGAGTAGTCGCTGGCGTTCTCGGCCCAGCCGAACCCTCCGGACGAGATGACCACAATCAGGGCCGAGGTGAGCAGGGCCCACGAGGCGTGCTGGTGCAACGAGTTGATGTTGACGTGCGGGACGACCAGGAACGCCATGACCACGAAGACCGGGATGAAGACGTAGGAGAGGTACCGGAGCGTGGTCTCGATGGCATCGTGGCCGAGGAAGGGCAGCACGAACTGGATGCCGACGGCGACGACAAGGATGGCGACCTTGAGCGGGGTGGTGACGTGCACCCCGGCCCGTTCGAACATCGACGAGGTGAGCAGGACCACGAGTACCAGGCCGAGGACCTCGTAGCCCTCCTGGGTGATCCAGTTGAAGAAGGTCGGTACGTTGTTGCCCCGGCGACCAAAGGCGGCGCGGCCGATCACCATGGAGGTGGTTCCGGTGGCGGGCCCGCCCAGGCTGGACGCCCCCAGCGCCAAAAAGGAGAGGTTGCCGACCAGGACGACGGCCACCGCCTGGAGGAACGAGAGGCCGAACGAAACGATCAGGGCGCCGTAGACGAGGTACTCGACGTTGAACTGGGCGCCGGCCCACAACCAGAACAGGTTGACTGGCCGCATGTTCCGGTCGGCCGACGGCACCCGGTCGATGCCGCGCTGTTCGGGGAGGAACGGATTGTGGTGTTCGGGAACTTCTCCGCCCACCTCGGCGGTTGTCGGCGGGACCTGAGGCGTGGAAGGGTCCGGCGTCCTCGCTGGTGGCTCGGAGGAGTCGCCGGGCATGGAGCGTTGTCCTTTCACCGTCAGGACGCCGGGACCGCCGGGAGCAGTTCCGAACGGGCGACATCTTCGCCACCCGCAGGTTAGGACACTGGATCCCCGGGCCGGGAACCGCCGGTCGGACCACAGTCGACCGGTCGGCGCGGGCGGATGGCCGGGATCGCACCGTCAAAGGGAACCAGGGCCGGGGGGGGGTTCCGTTCCGACTGGTGGCCACCGAGAACCGGGCGTTGCGGGTCGCCCAGACGATCAACGAGATGGTGACCGAAAGGCAGAGCATGGCCACGATGGCGTCGCCCACCAGGAAGGGCAGGCCGATCAGGGTGAGACTTCCGTTGCCCCGTGTCAGCATCCGGATCCCGAAGCCCAGGATGAACCCTCCGACAAGTCGGCGGACCAGGTCGGACGACCGGACCCGAACGGGGGACCAGTTCCGACCGGTCCGACCGGCCACGACGGCGATCGTGAAGGTGGCGAGGGTCAATGAGACGACGAGGGCGACCCGATGGGGGTGTCCGGTGGAGAGGTCGAAGGTCAGGTCGGGATACGCCCACGGACCGACCAGCTGGGTGAGGGTCACCCAGAGGCCGATGAGCACGAGGGTGGTGGCCGCCTGGTTCCATCGCCGGTGGAAGACGGCCTCGGTCAGGGGAACCGATGGTCGCCAGTGCCGGTGACGAACCACGAACCAGACGAGCGCCAGAACCCCGGCGGTGGCCACGAACGGGGCCAGGTGGTCGGCCCCGTGTGGCGCCCTTCTGACCGGTTCGGTGAGCCATGGGTGGGGCAGGACGTCGTTGGCCGTCAGGCAGCCGATGAACAGGCCGACCGGCATGGCGGCAAACGACCACTGGCCTGACCCGAAGCGGGCGATGGATCCGAGAGTGCAGGCACCGTTGACACACGCCCCGATGCCCAGGAGAACGCCTCCGACCACCACTTCGGCACCGAGAGGAAGGGTGATCGGATACAACTCCACCCCGGTGGTGAGGTGGAGCAGGGCATAGACCGCCGCCGCGGCGGCCACGGCGACGACGATGCCCCGGGCGGTTCGCCACTGCCCTTTGTGGATGATGTCGTCGACGGCGCCGACCAGGCAGATGCCCCCTCGCTGGATGGTGAAACCGACGAGACCGGCGCAGACCAGGGCGAGGCCGATGTCCAGATACCCGGGCATCGGCCAACTGTAGTGACGGCGCCGGTCGCCGACGCATGATGATCCATCCGTCCTCTCCCCGGCGACCCGGGCCAACGGTCACGCCGGCCGGGAGGAACCGGTTTGCCGATCGTTAACCCCGTTGGCGGTCGGTTCGTCCATGGGGGTGACCGGGGAGTCGGACCGGGAGTCGGGCCCGGGAGTCTCCGGCAGGCCGGAGGCCGACTCACTACGCTGGTGGCACCGGGGAGCGACCACCTGTCGGGCCGCTCCGGGAAACCAAGGAGTCGCCATGGGTGATGATGCCGCCGTCCCGTTCAACCTCCGGGGAGTTAACCATCTGGCCCTGGTATGCCGGGACATGGCCAGAACGGTCGGGTTCTACCGCGACGTGTTGGGCATGGCGTTGATCAAGACCATCGAGCTGCCGGCCGGCATGGGGCAGCACTTCTTCTTCGACTGCGGTGGTGGAGACTCGTTGGCCTTCTTCTGGTTCCCCGACGCCCCGGACGGGGTGCCGGGCATCTCGTCACCGGCCACCCGGCCCGACGAGGGCACACTGACCAGTGCGGTCGGTTCGATGAACCACGTGGCCTTCGACGTGCCGGCCGAGAAGCTCGAGGAGTACGCCGAACGCCTGCGCTTGGCCGGGGTCCCGTGCTCGGAGATCATGAACCACGACGACAGCGAGTGGGGCATCTCGCCGGAGAACCATCCGGGCGTGCTGTTGCGCTCGGTCTACTTCCAGGATCCCGACGGCATCATTCTGGAGTTCGCCGCCTGGACCAGGAAACTCGGTCCCGATGACGTCTCGCACACCCCGGCCCGGGCATCGGAGAGGACGGTGGTCTGATGACACCACGGTTGCGCCAGGTGGCCCGGGCCGACACCGACGATGCCCTCACCCTGGCCATGTACGACCTGCTCTTTGGCGACCGGGACCCGGTGGCCGAGCCCGGCACGAGTGACGGCACGCCGGGGGACTGGTGGACGGTCTTCTCCCTCGTGCCCGATGTCCTGAAGCACGCCGTCGACGGCATCCTCCTGTACCAGAGCCCCACACGCCGGCTCGACCCGCTGTTGCGGGAGCTGGCCCAGTCCCGGGTGGGCTGGGTGTCGGGCAGCCAGTTCGTCTACTCGCAGCACTGCAAGTCGCTCCGGGCCATGGACGTGGGCGAAGAGATGATCAACGCGGTGCCCCATTGGGCGGCGGCCAGCTGCTTCGACGATCTCCAGCGGATGGTGCTGGCCTATACCGACTGTCTGGCCCTCGACCTCGGACGGGTCCCGGACGGCCTGATGGAGGGACTGAAGGAGCATCTCTCGGACGAGGAGATTCTCGAACTCACCTACATCACCTCGATGTACCTGCAGATGGCCGTGATGTCCCGGGCCCTGCACACCGAGTGGGACGCCACCCCCGAGCGGGTGGTGGAGGTCTTTGTCGAAGGCGCCGACAACGCGGCCGAACGGAGACCAGGCCACCGACCCGAGCGGCGATCCTGAGACCGACGCCATCAGGCGTCGGCGTCAGGAGCGCATCACTGTCCGGTCCCACCTCCCGGCCACATCCCGCTGCCTGTGACTGGCGCCACCAGTCGGCCCTTATGGCAACGGACCCAGTTGGTCCCTCGCCGTGAGAGAGCCACCGGCCGACTCGAGCAGCTCGGGGTTGGCCCGGTCCATCAGGTCCGGACACCGGGCGCTTCGACCCTGTCGGGCGGCTTCGTCACCGGCCCGGCCGGTGGCGATGACTTCGTCAAGGAGTTCCCGGGCCGGGTGGTCAAGCAGGTCGAGGTTGTCGGAGACGAGCACCATCCCGCCTGACACGCCGACAGCCCGGGCCCAGGCGTCGATCTGGTCGGAGGACAGTGCG
>CAITPI010000128.1 GCA_903894295.1 uncultured Acidimicrobiaceae bacterium | reverse complement strand
GGCGAGGCTCCGGGACCCCGACGGACATCGCCTCTGCCTCTTCGAGGCCGGCAACAACCGTCGCTTCCCACCCTGGCGCCTTCCGGCCGACGACCGCCGACCCTGAGACCCGGACCAACGGCGTCACCGCGGTGACGGCGGTGGCCGGTTGACCTTCCGCCACCATTGTTGACCGACCCTCGGTTCTCCTACAGTAAGCACACGATCGGCCGAATGGAGAACCTCGTGACCCGCGTCAACACGTACCTGAACTTTCCGGGAACCACCGAAGAAGCCTTCACCTTCTACCGCGACCTGTTCGGCACGTCCTTCGTCGGACCGTTCATCCGCTTCGGCGACATGGCGATGCCCGGCGGACCGGAGCTCTCGGCCGAGGACGCCAACCGCATCATGCACATGGAGGTCGAGATCGCCGGCGGTCACGTCCTCATGGCAACCGACATGCTCCTCTCGATGGGCATGGAGTGTCGGGTCGGCAACAACACCACGATCATGGTCGAAGTCGACAGCCGGGAAGAAGTAGACCGGCTCTACGCCGGTCTGGCCGCCGGATCCGAAGAGAACGCACCCGCCGACCAACCCTGGGGCTCGTACTGGTCGACCTGTCTCGACCGCTTCGGCATCCGCTGGATGATCGCCACACCCATGGCCGGATAGGACCTCGTCACATCCGCTTCTGCGAGGTGACACTGCCCGTTAGGCCACACCCGAGTGCCGATCAGGGGCAGAACCGGGGGATCCGGCCCTGAACCGGGCAAAGGCGTGGCGAGACGCCGGCGTTGGACGGGCGGAAAGTTCCCGGGATTCGAAAACTTCCTAGGATTCGAACCATGCGGATGGAACACCCGGAACCCTTTGACGATTCCTGGCGCGGCAGATGGATCTGGCACGGTCGACCCGAGATCAAACCCGAGACGGCAACCCGCCCGGTCCTCGCCGACCCGGAGGACAAGGTGGTCCTGCTCCGCCGGTTGGTCGATGTGGACGCCGTACCCCAACGTGTCCCCTGTCGACTGTGGGCCGACGGGCGCTACATCCTGCGGGTCAACGGTGTCGAAGTCGCCCGGGGGCCGGTGCGCTCGGACCCCCGGCGGGCCCACTACGACATCGTCGACCTCGCGCCCTGGCTGCAACCGGGCGGGAACGCCATCACCATCACGGCCCGCCACTTCGGCCGGGCCACGTCGTGGTGGGTGCCCGTTCCCCCCAGCTACACCCTGGGCGCCGGGTCCGTGGTCTTCGAGGCCCTCTTCGGCGACGAGTGGGTGGTGAGTGACCGGTCCTGGAAAGCTTCGGCCGGCGAGGCGTGGACTCCGGTTGCCATCCCGGGCGATGTCGCCTGTCTCCCGCTCGAATCGTTCAACGCCGGACGTCATCCGCACGACTGGGTGACGGCCGGCTTCGACGATTCGGCCTGGGCCAAAGCGGTCGAGATCATTCCGTTCCATGTGGGCGCCCACGGCGATCCCCACCCGCCCAGCGAACCTTTCGGCGCCCTCCGGCCTCCGGTGCGCCAGGCGTTCCCGGACGGTTCCATCCACCCCGCCCAACTTGTCCGACGGATCGCCATCGCCGGATCGCCTCCCCTTGACGATCCCGTACGCCAGGTGTTGGGCGACGAAAAGGCCAGTGGGACGTCCGGGGAGCCGGCCGATGTCCTGCACCTTGCGTTCGACCTTGGCCATGTCGCCGCCGGAACCATCGAACTCGTCGTCTCAAACGCGACACCCGGAGCGGTTCTTGATCTGGCGGCCGCCGAGCACGTCGGTGGGTCCGGCGCGCTCGTGACCCTCGGCCAGCACGCCGGCCTCCGATACGTCTGCACCGGTGGCAAAGAGGAGCGGTTCGAATCCTTCGAGGTCATCGGCGCCCAGCACCTTCACCTCTCGGCCCGCGGCTTGTCCGATCCCGATGTCACCGGGGTCACCTTGGCCATCCACGACCGCCACCGCCCACGAAGGGAGCAGGCGTCCTTTACGTGCTCGGATCCCGTTCTGGATGAGATCTACAACGTGGGTTTGCGCACCGTTGACCTGTGCGCTCTCGACGCCTACGTCGACTGCCCCACCCGCGAACAGCGGGCCTGGACCGGGGACTCGGTCGTCCACCAGATGGTCGACCTCGTGGCCAATCCGGACTGGTCGATGGCCCGCTGGCATCCCCAGCTGGCGGCCTCTCCCCGGCACGACGGCATGCTGGCCATGGCCGCAGCCTCCGACTTCGAAGCCGACGACCGCACCTTTGTCCCGGACTGGTCCCTCCACTGGGTCCGCAGCGTCCACAACCTGTACCGCTACACCGGTGACCGCGAGCTGGTGGCCGAACTCCTGCCGGTGGCCGAGCGCACCCTGCGATGGTTCGAGACCTATCTCGGCCCGGACGGCCTGCTCCACAACGTGACCGGCTGGGTGCTTCTGGACTGGGCGAGCGTCTACTCGTCGGGCACCTCGTCGACCCTCAACGCCCTGTGGGCCCGGGCCCTCGAGGACCTGGCCGAGATGGAGGAGTGGCTGGGCAACCTTGGAACGGCCCAATGGGCCCGGTCCCGCCACGAAGACGTCCGCCGGGCCTTCGATGCCTTCTGGGATGAAGGACGCGGTGTCTACATCGACCACATCGTCGACGGCATCGCCCGGCGACCGGCCGCCCAGCACGGTGGGGCCAGCGCCCTGGCGGCCGGGCTCGTCCCTCCAGAGCGCCTGGACCGGGTGGTCGGGCGGTTGACCGACCGCACCCGTCTGGTCCGCCACTCCTGGGTCATGGACCCGGTGACCGTCGATGGCGACTCGATGGGTTACCTCCACCTCACGACCGGCTATCCCGAGCCCACCTGGGACGTCGAGGAACAGATGGTCGAGGCCGAGCCCTTCTTCCGCTACGTGGTGCACGACGGCCTCGCCCGGGCCGGCCGGGCCGACCTCGTGGCCGGGATGTGTCGGGACTGGTCCGTCTTCCTGGACGCCGGCGAGTCCACGTGGCCGGAGTGCTGGACCGGAGGAACCCGGTGCCACGGATGGTCGTCAACCCCGACCCGGGACCTCATCATGCACACACTCGGCATCACGCCGGCCGAACCCGGCTACGCCTCGGTGCGGGTCAACCCCGCCCTCGGCGGACTCGACTGGGCGAAGGCCACCGTGCCCACTCCACACGGCCCACTCACCGTCGAGGCCCATGCGGACGGCCGGTTGACCATCGACAGTCCGGTTCCGGTGGAACGCCCCTGACGGGTGTCCCCCGGTCCGGGCGGGTCGGGATCACGGCCCCAACCGGAGCAGTGACCGGCGTCGGTCGGCGGGGTGCGCCACTAGGGTGCCGATGATGGTTTCGCTTCCCCGGGTGAAGAACGGATTTGCCCCGAAGGTCTGTGCCCGCTGCCATCGGCCGTTCGAATGGCGGAAAAAGTGGGCCGCCAACTGGGAGGACGTCAGGTACTGCTCGAAGGCGTGCCGTCGTCGGTGACCCGGTCCCTTCGCTACCTCGCCTTCGACCAACTCCACGAGCACCATGGCGTACTGAAGGACGCCCGGGCCGCCGATGACGTGGTGGTCATGGTCGAGAGCGAGGCGATGCGCCTGGCCGCCAACTGGCACCCCGAACGCCTGTACTTCTACCTCTCGGCGGCCCGCCACTTCGCCCGCCGCCTCGAAGACCGGGGCTTCACGGTGGTGCTGGAGAAGGCCTCTTCGACCCTGTCCGGCCTCCGCCGCATCAGGGAAGCGTTCCCCGGTGTTCCCCTCGTGGCGGCCGCCCAGTCGTCCCGGGACCAGCACCGCCGGCTGGACGGGATCGTCGACGAGATCATCCCGCCGGACTTCTTCCTCACTCCCCCGGACGTCTTCTCGGCCTGGGTGGAGGGTCAACGCAACCCGGTCATGGAGAACTTCTACCGCCAACAGCGGGTCCGCCTCGACGTCCTGATGGACGGCGGCCAACCGGTGGGCGGAGCATGGAACTTCGACAAGGAGAACCGCAAGGTGCCGCCCCGCAACTACGTCTGGCCCGAACCGCTCTCCTTCGGGCCCGACGACCTCGACCAACAGGTGGCCGACGAGTTGGGGCACATCCCCTCGGGTGCATGGGCAACCACCACCGAAGGGGCCCGGGCCCAACTGGCGCACTTCCTCACCCACCACCTGGCCCGTTTCGGACCGTATGAAGACGCCATGGTGACGACCAGCTGGTCGATGCACCACTCCCTGTTGAGCCCGTACCTGAACAACGGACTCCTGCATCCGGCCGAGGTGCTGGAGGCAACGCTGGAACGGTTCCGTGCAGGTGACGTACCTGTCGCCTCGGCCGAAGGGTTCATACGCCAGATCATCGGCTGGCGTGAGTACGTGAACGGCATGTACTGGCACCAGGGACCCGACTACCGGCTGCGCAACGGACTCGGTGCCACCAGCGCGCTGCTTCCGGTCTTCGACGATGCCTCCGCCACCAGGATGGCGTGCGTCTCCTCCATCGTTGCCGACATCGACGAACGGGCCTGGACCCACCACATCCCCCGGCTGATGGTGCTGTCCAACCTGGCCCTCCTCGCCGGAGTACGGCCCGGCGAGTTCCTCGCCTGGATGCGGCGGCGGTTTATCGACGCCGCCGATTGGGTGATGGTCCCCAACGTGATCGGCATGGGCATCCACGCCGACAACGGAGCGATGATGACGAAGCCCTATGCCGCCGGGGGTGCCTACATCGACCGGATGGGTCCCTACTGCAAGGAGTGCCCCTACAACCCGAAACTCCGCACCGGGGAGACGGCCTGTCCCTTCACCACCCTCTACTGGGACTTCCTGGCCCGCCACGAAGCCACCTTTGCCTCCAACCACCGGATGGCCCGGCAGTTGCACGGGCTCCGCCGTTTGGACAACCTGCCCGAGGTTCGCCGCCGGGCCGCCGACGTACTCGACGGTCTTGGGGCGGGCACCGTCTAGGACTCCTGCTGGTGACAGAAACGCCGACTTGGCCGGAGCCCCGGGATCAGGCCGGCACGGATTTGGGTCGATTCGCGTACTTCGAGATCAGGATGGCCACGCCATGCACCGCAATGCCGACGACAACTCCGGCCAAGGTGAACAGGATCCTGCGTCCCTCGGCCGAGTAGTTGGTCGGGTGGGCCTCGTCGATGGCGATCAACACCAGGCCGGCGATGGCCGCGCAGTAGAAGGCGTAGGCCCCACCCCGGATGGACGCCGCGATCCCGGCCAACACCACGATCAGGACTTCCAGTGCGTGTTTTCCGTGCACCGTCAGAAGCACCACGGCCGCCAGAGCGGCACCGACGACCGTTCCGGCGACACGTTGCTCGGCCGCCAGGACCGACTCGTCAAGGCTGACCTTCATGGCCACCAAGGTGGCGATCGGCATCCAGTCGGCATTCGGCAGATGCAGACCGAAGGCGATTGCCACCGAGATACTGACTGCCAGTGCCTGAACGATGGCAAACATGATCAACGGGCGGGAGAGCCTCATCTGGGTGGTGTCGGTAGGTATCTCGGGAAAGTTTGGAGCCTGTGCCTTTCGTCCCCGGGCGAGCCAGAAGATGGCGGTAAGGGCAATCCAGATGAACGCCCCGCTCCACCATGCCAACGACTGCTGCCACCAACCCGACGAGGCTGGATGGGAGTGTGCACCGGCCGATTCGGAGATCGCCACCAGAAACCAGGCCACCAGCAACCGGCCGGAAACGAATCCGTGCTTGCCCAACTTCAGCGAGAGTCCGGCCAACAGCACCAGGACGAACGAGACCGCCACGACCAAGCCCCACGGTCCTCCGCCCAGAACGAAGCCCAGAGTGGTCGCCACACCGCCGAGGATCCCGACGGCGGCCATCGCTTCCAGTCTTCGCGGGTAGTTCCCACCCAGATCACTCAGTGCGGTGAACAGCATGGCAAAGGCAAAACTCAGCCAGTACCGGTCGAGCCCCATGGCCCCCATGACCACCAGCGGAACCACCAGCGCCACGAGCACTTCCAGTCCGCGGCGCACTTTGACGCCCGACTTGTCGATCTTGAACACTTGTGCGAAATCCATCACACTCTCGCTTTCGTCGTTCTGGCCAACGCGCGTCGCCACCAGATCGTCACACGACCGCTTCTCTCCGCCGAAACCCTACGGCCGGAAACCTCCACCATAAGGCATGGTGTTCGGGCGATCCGACCGGACCATCCTGAAGGAAAGCAAACGAATTCCGCCTCCGGTCGACGGACTGGAACCGACGAACGCCTTTGTGGGACAAGGCTTCCGCCCGGGCGTTTCGCTCAGGCCGGTTGCAGCGGGGCGGCCATGGCGTGGTAGCCGCCGTCGACGTGGAGCACCTCACCGGTGATGGCCCGGGCCAGGTCGGAGAAGAGGAAGCAGATCGAATCGGCCACCGGGGCAGGATCGGAATCCGACCAGTGCAGTGGGCTGGTCGTGGCCCACGCATCGAGCAAGGCGTCAAAGCGCGGGATGCCCCGGGCCGCCCGGGTGAGCAACGGACCGGCCGCCACAAGGTTCACCCGGATGCCCGCCGGCCCGAGGTCCCGGGCCAGGTAGCGGGCGGTGGATCCGAGTGCCGCCTTGCACACGCCCATCCAGTTGTAGACCGGCCAGGCGCCGCCGTTGGCATCGAAATCCAGGCCAACCAACGACGCACCACCATCGGGAGCAAGGGCCACCACCAGACGGGCCAGGTTGCTCAAACTCCAGGCGCTGGTCCTGAAGGCCAGTTCGATCCCGGCCGGATCAGCCTCCATGAACGGTCCATCGAGGGCATCCCGGGGCGCAAACGCCACGGCGTGGAGGGCCCCGTCGAAGGAGCCGAACCGGGAGCGAAGCGTGTCCGTCAAGGCATCGACTTCGCCCGCCTGGGTGAGGTCGAGGGGATACACCTCCGCCCTCAGGCCGGCGTCGCCGACGAGTTGACGCACGGTCTCGAGTTCGCGGGGAAACGCCGTCAACACGACCTCGGCCCCCATCACTTCCGCCTGACGGGCGGTGGCGAAGGCAATGCTGTCCTCGGTGGCCACTCCGGTGACCAGTAGCCGTTTGTTGGCCAACAGTTCTGCACTCATGATCTTTTCCTCACCTTCTTCCTTGCCCGATCAGGAACGGTCTTCGGCCGGCGTCATCTTCAGGTTCTGTCCCGATTCCCGGGAGGAACGGCTGAGCGTCTGGCGATAGGTCGTCATCCGTCCCCGGAGTTCCGGGTCGTTGATGGCGAGCATCCGCACGGCGAGCAGTCCGGCGTTCGTGGCGTTCCCGATGGCCACGGTGGCCACCGGTACCCCAGAAGGCATCTGGACGATGGACAGCAGGGAGTCCATGCCGTCGAGATGGCGCAAGGGAACCGGCACACCGATCACGGGAATCGACACCAGGGACGCCAACATGCCGGGCAGGTGGGCTGCTCCGCCGGCACCGGCGATGATGATGCCCACTCCCCTGGCTTCGGCCTCGAGGCCGAAGGCCACCATGTCCTCGGGAGTGCGGTGGGCCGAGACCACCCGCACCTCGTTGGAGACGGAGAACTCATCGAGGATGGCCACGGCCTGCTCCATGACGGGAAGATCGGACTTCGATCCCATCACCACCGAGACCTTGACCGGCCCGATGTTTCCGTTGCCTGTCTGCTCACTCATGGAAAGAACCTCCTCGTGGCCTCACGGGCCAGCTCCAGTGCTTCGGTTGTCGAATCGGCCAACGCCGTCACGTGGCCGATCTTGCGGCCCGGTCGGGGCGCCTTCTGATACAGGTGAACGTATACATCCTTCACGGCGAGAGCATGGGGCAGACAGGCGGCGATGTCCATGGTGGATGAATCGGCGATCAGGTTGACCGTTGCCGCCGGCCGCACCAATGCGGTCTCACCCAACGGCCAGTCGAGAATGGCCCGCAGATGCTGGTGGAACTGCGACGTGGCACAGGCCTCAAAGGTGATGTGGCCCGAGTTGTGCGGCCGCAGGGCAAACTCGTTGAGCAGCAGCCGTCCATCCCGGGTCACGAAGAACTCCACGGCCACGATGCCCGTGGCGTCGAAGCCCTGGATGACCGATCTTGCCCAGAGTGCACCCTGGCGCACGATCTCCTCCGGAAGGTCGGCCGGGATGACCAACTCCCGACAGATCCCGTCCACCTGCAACGTTCCGATCGGCGGGTAGGTCGCCATCATCCCGGACGGGCTCCGGGCGGTCAGGATGGCAAATTCCGCCACGATGTCGAGGTGCTCCTCGACCACCCAGCGGGCTTCCTCGCCGGGCTGGTGGCCGGACAGCACCTCGCGGGCTTCGGCCTCGTTCCCGACAATCACCACGCCCCGTCCGTCATAGCCTCCGCTCCGGGCCTTCAGCACCACCGGCCAGCCGTGCTTCCCGGCAAACGCCGTCACGTCCGAAGTGGAGAAGACGCTGGCGAAGGCCGGCACCGGAATCGACAGCTCACCCAGATCGCTCAACGCGGCCCGGGCAAAGAGCTTGTCGCAGCCGAGCATCAGGGCCTGGGCGCCCGGCCGGATGACACTTCCCTGCTCGGCCATCGAGGACAGCACATCGAGCGGTACCAGTTCGTGGTCGAAGGTCACCACGTCGGCTCCGGCGGCCAACTGGCGCAACAGGGTGGCGTCGTCCGCCGGGCCGAGCGTGTAGTTGGCACCGGCCGTGACGGCCGGATCCTCGGTCGAAGTGGCCAGCACATGGAGATCGATCCCGTAGTCGATGGCCGCCCGGTGGGTCATCCGGGCCAGCTGGCCGCCACCGACCATGGCGACCCTGGCCGTGGGCGGGGCACAGGTGGTTTCGTCAAGAAGCACTGCGTTTCTCCTTCTGCTCACTGGAAATACTCTGGCCGACTTACGTAGGTGTCCGAAACCATCAACACCCCGGGACGATTGGCCAGCAGACTCCGAAGTCCGTCCAGCAGTTCGCCCACCCTCTCCGGGGGCAGCACCACCATCAACAAGGACAGTCCGTTGCGGTCGTTGAACGACAGACGGCCCTGGTGATAACCATCATGACCGAGACCGGACACGTTGGACACCGCCGTGAACCCGGTGGCGCCAACGGCGGCGAACATCTCGGTCACGGCCTTGATCTCTTCGCCGCCGACCACCACCTCGATCTTGGTCATGGCCGTCAGTTGCCATCGTTCATCCATGATGGTCCTCCCGTGTGTTGATGGAATCGTCGTCACTGCCACCTTCGCCCGCCCCAGACTGCCACCGAACCCAGGAACCGTCGGCGTGACGGACCATCCAGGGTTCATCCCGGCTCTCCCGGGCCACGAGGTGGACCCACTGGCCACCGAAGAGCTCCCGCAACACCGGGTTCCGGGCGATCACATCGTCGATGCGGGCGATGGGCGCCTCAACCACCGCCAGCAGGCGCAAGGGAACATGGAAGGGACGGTCGGAGACGAAGAGCGACTGGAGAGGCAGGCCCACTTTCAGGTCGCCCCCGGCACCTTCGGTCACACCTGTGAACACCGGTCGAGATCAGCAGCGCGCGCCGGTCGATAACGGCAGCACTGGTGGTTGTGAAGTTAGCGTGACACCGAGGCAGCGGCCGGAGGGATGTTATCGTTTCCGGCCGTGGCCCACCACGAACGACTGATCACCAACCTCATCTACCGCTACGCCGAACTGCTCGACGAGGGTGACTTCGCCTCTGTCGCCGCCCTGTTCGAGCACGGAAGCATCACGAGCGGCCCGACCCGTCACTTCACGGGACGAGAGGAGGTCCACGTCGGTTATCTGGAGGCGACCCGGCGTTCCGGTGACGGGACCCGAGCGACCCTGCACGTGGTCAACAACGTGGTCGTCGAGGTGGACGAGGAAGCCTTGACGGCTTCGGCCCGCTCCTGCTACTCGGTTCTCCAGCAGACCGGCGAGATGACGCTGCAGACCATCATCGCCGGCCGTTACCGGGACACGTTCCAGGTGATCGACGGCACCTGGAGGTTCGACCACCGGGAGATCCTGATCGATCTCGTCGGAGACCTGAGCCACCACCTCGCCATCGACATCTGACCCGTTGGCGGGCCGGAATCCAGGTGGCACCAAACGGGTGGGGAGAAGTGCCGGGGTGACCAACCGAAAGGGACGTGTCCGCTAGGCCGGCCCGGGCGAGGTGGCCCGTTGCAGGCTGGCCACCTCTTCGGTCCGGTTGCGGACCAGGTCGTTCAACGCCTCACCCGGCCCGATGTGGTCCCAGAGGGCCGCCGGATAGTGCGTCACGTACATGGTCCGTCGCCGGCCCTCACCCATCGGCCGGGGTGAGGCATGCATCACGTCCTGGACGTGCACCGTGACGTCTCCGGGTTCGGTGTCGATGGTGACCACCGGCACGTCGGCGTTCTCCTGCCAGCCGTAGCGGAGCGCCTGGCCGTGGCTGCCCGGGACCACCTGGAGATTCCCCGTCTCGGCGCTTGATCCGGTGAGCTGGATGCCAACCGAGACGGCCGGACAGAACACGGCGTGACCCCCGGTCCCGCAGTCCTGGTGCCAGGGCAGGTTGGACAGTCCACTGGTCCGACCGGGCACCTTGATCAGCACCGGGGATCCCTCCATCCGGTCCGGAGCCACAGCCAGTGTCGGATCCAGCAGGGTACCGAGCCGCCGGACCCGGGGATCGTTCTCCAGCTCGGCCAGCACCGGCGAACGAAGGGTGGTGTAGACGAGGCGGCACAGAGCCGGAGCGCCCGCGTCGTCGGTCACCCACCACGACCGGTCATCGCCCGGCCGGGCCATCGACGCCAACGAGTCGACCTCGAGGTTGGCCGCTGCCATCTCCGCCGCGGTGAAGACCCCCGTGATGTGGAGGAAGCCCATGACCCGGAGCTGGTCCGCCAGTTCGGCATCGTCGGTGTCCGCCGGGAAGGACGCCGACGGATCCCGACCTTCGAAATCGGCCCGGCCCGGGTCGTAGGGCGGGATGCCGGCGTGTAGACAACGAAGGGCCGGCTCCCACGGCGCCAGTTGTTCGAATCCGCCCCGCACCATCTGCAGCCCGTCTCCCAGCAGGAGCCCGACGAAGGTGCGCATCTGGCCAACGAGATCGTTCCAGGCCTGGGCGGAAAGACGGACGGCCGTTTCCCCCGAATCCTCTCCGACCCGGGCCTCGATCGTGGTGCCGTCCGAGCTGTAGGTCAGGACGTCGTCGTCGATGTAGAAGGTAAGCCCTCCCGCCCCGGCCAGATGCCTGGCCTCACCGGCCAACCACTCGGGCTTCAACTCCGGGACCGGTGGCACCAGGCTCATGGTCCCAGCCTAGAGAACCCCCGGCCTCCCGGCACGGGAAACCGGTCCGACGCCCTCCCGGAGGAGGCCGTCAGCCGGCGGGTGCCGGGAAGGTCGGCTGGTTCGCCAGATGGGCGAAGTTGGGCCAGAGCGACAGGTCCAGATGTGGATGGCGCTCGACGAGGGCCAGCACGTCGGGCGTGTAGAGCTCGACCAGCTGCTCGACGACAAAGGGGTCGAGTTCCATCTTCTGTCTCGACTGGTTGACGGCCGAGGCCGTCTCCTTCGGCCGGAACGAATCGTCAATGCCCAGGAACCGGAATGTCTCGGCCAGAAAGTGGTCGGTGTTGCGACGGCACTGCTCAAACTGCAGCACCAACATCTCCTCGGGCGCATAGAGCGCTTCCCAGGGCCGCAGCACGTTCGAGTACATGCCATGGGGGATGGACCGGTAGCGGAGGCGCTCGAGTGCCCGGGCCGGCATCGGCCGGGACAGGTCGGAGCGGTAACGCTCGACGGGATCCCGGAGCATCATCAACAGCCTGGCTTCTCCTGCGGCCGCCCGCATCACCGGAGGCAACAGGCGGAAGAAGGCGTAGTGCGGGGTCCACTCCCCGGTGATGGTGCCTGCCGGGCGCGGGAACCACTCCCGGTAGGCCAGGGCATCGGCTTCACTGACCTCGCCGGCCGCCAGCTTCCTCGTGAACGGCAGGTTGAAGTAGTTGAGTTCCTTGTCGTGCTCCACGTGGATCTCGGGATGGTGCATCATCAGGGAGAACCACCAGGTGGTTCCCGATTTCGCCACACCGATGCCGACGAAGTCGGGAGCGCCGGTCTCCATCCCGGCCGGAACCGGTGGGGCGACCGGCGGCGCACCGTTGACCCAGGGAACCTGCTGGAGGCGGTCGCCGATAACGCGTCGCTGGAAGCCGCCCGGCATACGGATGAACGCCCACCGGGCGGCGGACTTGAGACCGCCCGGGGCGTCCTGGTCCCGGATGGAAGAGCTCATCGGCCACCCCTTGCTCCGGGACCAACCGACAACACCCCACTGGCTGTCTCGCTGCGCACCATTCCATGATGCCGTAGATGACCGGTTTCAGCGAGAAAAATTTCTGGCCCGGCGACCGGTGCCGTCAGGCGTTGGCCGCTTCGTTGAACGCGTCGAGTTGGCTGGTGGCGTTGATGTACTCCTCCACCCAGCGCCCGATCACCGCCGACGTCTTTTCGACTTTTTCGAACTGGCCGACGACCTGACCGACCGGGTTGAACGCCACATCCACCGTCTGGTCCGGCCACCGGTGGGTGGCGGCCACCGCCATACCCGACACCATGTACTGCAGCGGCATGCCCAGGGGCTCCGGATTCTCGGGATTCTCCCAGGCCTCGGTCCAGTCGTTCTTCAGCATGCGGCACGGCTTGCCGGTGAACGAACGGCTGCGCACCGTGTCCCGGGAGGTCGCCTTGATGTAGGCGTCCTGCTGAACCGGCGTGTTCTCGGCCTCTTCGACCATCAACCACTGCGAACCCGACCAGGCACCCTGACAGCCCAGCGCCAGGGCGGCGGCGATCTGCTCACCGCTGCCGATGCCTCCGGCCGCCAGCACCGGACGGGGAGCAACGGCCTTGACGACCTGGGGCCAGAGCACAATCGAACCTACTTCGCCGCAGTGGCCGCCACCCTCGCCACCCTGGGCGATGATGATGTCGACGTCGGCGTCCGCGTGCTTGAGGGCCTGACGGGGCGAGCCACACAGGGCCGCCACCTTGCGCCCCCGGGCATGGATCAGGGAGATGATGTCGGCCGGCGGGGTGCCGAGCGCATTGGCGATCAGGGTGACCTTCTCGTGCTGAAGGGCCACCTCGACCTGGGGTGTCGCCGTGGCTTCCGTCCAACCCAGCAGTTGCAGGGAGTTGTCCTCACCGGCTTCGCCCAGGGGGACACCGTGGTCGAGCAGGAGGTTGCGGGCAAAGTCGAGGTGGCCGGCAGGCACCATCGAGCGCAACATCTCGGCCAACTGGTCACCGGTGAGATCGGCGTCCATGCCTTCGTACTTGTTGGGAATGACGATGTCGACGCCGTAGGGGTGGTCGCCGATGTGCTCGTCAATCCAGTTCAGCTCGACCTCCAACTGCTCCGGGCTGAAGCCGACCGCACCAAGGACGCCGAAGCCCCCGGCTTTGGAGACGGCCACGACCACGTCGCGGCAGTGGGTGAAGGCAAAGATCGGAAACTCGATGCCGAGGTCGTCACAGATCGGAGTATGCATACCCCTATTCCTAGCAAAACCGCAGGCAATCTGACGAACCGTCAGATCCTTCGGTGGACCGGGCCGGGCCCTACCGCCCGGCGGCGGCGACTCAGTTGTTCGCCGGATCCGGCTTGAGGTCCACCCCGGGGAAGTTGCCCGCCTCGCGCCATGCGGCCAGATGGCCGGCGTACTTCAGCAGACTGCCGGTATAGGTGAGGTTCCGGGCGGCCCGGGAGTCGATGGCCTGCTGCTCGGAGTTGTAGAAACTCGGCGTGCAGCTCATGAAGTAGCGGGCACCGCCGATACCCACCCGAAGCAGCTCGTTCAACCACTCCTCTTCGGCTTCCTCCCGGGGCTCGAGCGTGGTCACGCCGGCCTCCTGACAGGCCGCAACGATGAAGGCCACATGCTGGGCCGATTCGGTGATCAGGTGGGCGAAGTTGGTGCCAAAGCCACCCTGGACCAGGCTGATCAGCAACAGGTTGGGAAACTGGCTGGCCATGACACCGTGCAGCGTGTGGGCGCCCTTGGCCCAGCGCTCGGAGAGCGCCACACCGTCCCGGCCCACCGGGTCGAAACCCAGCCGCTGATGCAGGTCGGTGGTCACCTCGAAGCCCGACGCATAGATGATCAGGTCGACCGGATACTCCACGCCGTCGACGACCAGTCCCCGTTCGGTCACCGAGTCGACGCCCCGACCGTCGGTGTCGACCAGGTGGACGTTCTCCTGGTTGAACGACTGGAGGTACTCGTCGTGGAAGCAGATGCGCTTGCAGTGCTTGGACCAGTAGGGCTTCAGCTTCTCGGCCGTCTCGGGATCCCGGACCACATCCGAGACCCGCTGGCGGATGCCTTCCATGACCTCGAAGTCGATCCGCTCCAGCTCTTCCGCTTCGTCCTCGGACTCTGGGGCCTTCTGGGTGTCCACCCACATGGCGGCCGTCCATCCGTCGTTCACCAGGTCGACCGGCGGCTGGGCGCCGGTCACCGCTTCGGTGAAGTTCACGATGCGCTCGGCCTGCCAACCTTCCGGCAGGCTCTGGAACCACGCCACGTCGGTCGGACGCTGGTTGCGAACGCCCACCGCGCCCGGGGTCCGCTGGAAAACAAAGAGTTCCCGGGCCGTCCGGGCCACCTGGGGCACCACCTGGACCGCCGTCGCTCCGGTGCCGATCACGGCCACCCGCTTGTCCGACAGATGGTTCATCGGTTCGCTCGGGCTGCCGCCGGTGTAGTCGTAGTCCCATCGGCTGGTGTGGAACGCCTTGCCGCCGAAGGTTTCGATGCCGGGGATTCCAGGCAACTTGGCCTTGTGCAGGATGCCACCGGCCAACACGAAGAAGCGGGAGGACAGACGGTCACCCCGGCTGGTGGTCACCATCCAGCGCTCCCGGTCGGCATCCCACTCGGCTCCCGTCACGTCCGTCTGGAACAGGGCCCGGGAATAGAGGTCGAACGTCTTTCCGAGGAGTTGGCAGTAGGCGAAGATCTCGGTGGCGCTGGAGTATCGCTCGGTGGGCATGAACCCGGTCTCTTCCAGCAAGGGCAGGTAGACGTAGGACTCGACGTCGCACATGCAGCCGGGATAGCGGTTCCAGTACCAGGTGCCCCCGAAATCGCCGGCCTTTTCGACGATCCGGAAGTCGGTGATGCCGGCCTTGGCCAGGTTGATGGCGGTGAGCATGCCGGCAAAACCTCCGCCGACGATGACCACCGTGGTCTCCTCCTCGAGCGGCTCGCGGGAAAATCCCGGCTCCACGTAGGGGTCCCGGTCGAGTTCCTCGCTGAGTTCCTGCCATTGGGCCATGCCCTCGGTGCGAACGCGCTTGAGTTTCTCGGCCTGATAGCGCTCGCGCAGGGCCGCCATCCTGGCGGCATCGGCGTTGTCGTGCTGCTCCATCACCACTGACCTTCCCCCGGTGGACCCATGGACGACGGGACCCAACTTGACGGTACTGATCCTGTCATGCCTGCCGGCACGACGAAATTCGGGCACCCGGGGTCACGACCCGGTGTGGCCCTGCGTCGTGCCCGGCGGAGAAGGCGTTCCCGCCCATCGGGCGACCGGTGAGGGACGACGGAACCCTTGTGCCGTCGGGTCCTTCATGACGAAGCGGCCAGTTGCTCCAGGAAGCCGACGAGTCCTTCGAAGTAGGTCTCCTGATCGTCGTAGAGGGCCAGATGGCTGCCGTTCCCACAGTGGTGGTAGCGGCCGTTGGCCAGGCGCCCGGCCATCATCTCCATGTAGGTGGGGTCCATGGTGTCGTACGTTGCCCCCATCACCAGCGTCGGCGTCGTGATCTCGGCCAGCCGGCCGGTGCGGTCCCAGTCGTGCAACTTGGCGTCGTTGGAAATCCCGAGTTCGCTCGGTCCCTGCATGGACACGTAGATCTCCGGATTCACCCGGGCAAAGGACCGGTTCACCGGCTCCGGCCATTCGTCGACCGGCCGACGCAGCACGTGATGGACGTAGTGGTGCTCCATCAACAGGTCCATGTAGCGGGGATCTTCCGTCTCGCCCCGGGCCTCGAATCCCTGGATCTCGGCCAGGACCGCCGGATCCATCCGAGGCATGAGCACGTCGTTGGCGTAGGCGTTGTAGGCCGGGACCGACGAGACCATGTTGGAGATCACCAGGCCACGGAGATGCTTCCCATGATGCAGGGCGTACTCCATGGCGAGGATCCCGCCCCAGGAGTGACCGAACAGCACGAAGTTCTCCGCCGTCAGGCCGAGCGCCTGGCGGACCTGCTCCACTTCATCCACGAAGCGGTCCAGTTCCCACAACGACGGATCCTCGGGATGGTCACTCCAACCCGATCCCAGTTGGTCGTAGTGGTAGTACTCGATCCCGGCCGCCGGCAGGTACGAGTCCATGGCTTCGAGGTACTCGTGCGTCATGCCCGGGCCTCCGTGCAACAGGAGCACCTTGAGGTCCGGGTTGTTCCCCACCCGCTTCAGCCAGACGTTGTGGACACCCGAAGGCGTCGTGACCGGGACCAGGCGCGCCCCACCGGTCCAGACATCATCCCGGCCCGCCAGGCTCCAGTAGTCGTCACGTGTTCCCATCGTCCAACCCTCCTTCGAACTTCCGGCCATCGCCAACCCGAAGTCTCCCCCATACCCGACCCCCTGTTCGAATCCACCGTCCGAATCCACCATCCACGTTTCCGACCCGGCCGGTCGGCCCGGCTCACCTTCACCCCTTGTCCGTCCGGAGATTCCTTTTGTCCGGACGTCCCCTCCCGGACGGCTCCGGCCATGACACAATCCGGTCATGGCTCCTCCCCCGACCGTGTGGCCCGGCGTACACGCCCACGATGCGCCCGGTCTCATCAACTTCCTGGTGCGGGCCTTCGGCTTCATCGAAGTGGTCCGGGTTGGCGAAGGCGACATGGTCCTCCACGCCGAGTTGGCCTGGCCGGCCGGCGGGGGCATCATGCTGGGCTCTCTTCGGCCCAACGAGACCCCCGGCAGTCCCGGGACGCCCGGCACCCTCATGGCCTATGCCGTCCATCCCGATCCTGATGCGCTGTACCGGCAGGCCATGGACGCAGGAGCGATCGTTGTCAGCGGGCCCGAAGACACCGGGTACGGTTCCCGTCAGGTCACCCTGGCCGACCCCGAAGGAAACCACTGGTCGTTCGGCACCTACGCCGGTGGAGACCTCTCCGATCCGGCCCGGTCGGGGCCATAGTCGGCGCCTCGGCCGGAGAGAACTCCATCCGTCCAGCGGAGGTTTCAGCCCAGGTTGTTGACGCAGGTCTCCGGAGTGTTGGCGGCCGAGTTGGTGCCGTCCGGGCAGGTGGTGTTGGACCACGTGATGCCGGTCAGGTTGGCCCCGGTGAGGTTGGCCCCGGTGAGGTTCGTGCCGGTGAGATCGAGACCGGCGAGGTTGGCTCCCGCCAGGTTGGCGTTGGTCAGGTTGGCGCCAGGGCCGACCAGATAGCCGTTGATCAGCTTCCAGCCCGCCGGCAGGTACTTGTTGCCACTGGCCGGGAGGACGCCACCCGAGGAGACGTTGGTCAGGGTGGCGGTGGCCAGCGAGGTGCTGGCCAGGCTCAGGTTGGCCAGGGTGGCGCCGGTGAGGTCGGTCCCGGTGAAGATCGTCTTGGTGAGGACCGCACCGGTCAGGTTCGCTCCGGCCAGGTTGGCGCTCTCGAAGTGGACGTTGTTGAGGCTGGCGCCCGCCAGGTTCGCTCCGGCCAGGTTGGCCGAGATGAGGTTTGCCCCCGGGCCGACGAGATAGTTGCTGCCGGCCGTTCCCGCCACGATCTGCCACCCCGCCGGGACCACGGCGGGCGTCCCGATGACTCCTCCGGAGGAAACGTCATCGAGATTGGCTCCGGTGAAGTTCGTGCCGGCAACGGTGGCTCCGGTCATGATGCTGATGCTGAGGTTGACGTTGGTGAAGTTGGTGTTGGTGAGGTTGGCCCCGGAGAAGTTGCCATAACGGAAACTGGCCTTCATGAAGTTGGCTCCCGTCAGATCGGTGCCCTTCATGTTGAGGCCGTAGTCCTTGGACGTGGTGGCCACTGCATTCTGGAGATTCGCGCCGGCCAGACTGGCGAACTGCAACTTCGCACCTTTCAGGGTGGCCCCCGCCAGGTCGGCGCCGCCACCACCGGAGTGCTGCATGTTGGCGTTGGTCAGGTTCGCCCCGGCCAGGTTGAGACCATGGAAGTTGGCGTAGGAGAGGTTGACCTTGGTCAGGTTCGCCCCGGCCAGGTTGAGCCCCAGCACGGCCAGGTTGCAGTGGTCCAGATCGGCGCCCGGGCCCGGATAGGAGCAGCGGGAGTTCACCGAGACGGTGGTCGTCGTCCCGGCGGCGACGCCACCGGTGGCGACCAGTTTGAAGTTGTAGTTCTGCGTCGTGCTTCCCGCATTGGCCGGCAGGGTCGCCGTGGTGGACACCGGACCGGTGGTCGGGCAGGGAACCGTGACCGGGAAGTTGGCGATGGACGGCGTGACCGAGAACGTGCAGGTGGTGGCCGAAGTAGGTGCGCCGCTCAAGGTGCCCACAAGTGTCGTGGTGCCACCGCCCACTCCAAACGGGCCGGCCGGGGTGGCCTGCAGGCCCGAGACGGTGACCGTCGTGGCAGCATCGGCCACGCTTGACGGCAGGAACAACATCGAGCCTGTGAGTGCACAGGCGACTGCCAAAACCAAACCGATTCGCTGCCTCATCAGAACCCCTCTGCATGCCAGGACGCAATGTCCCTCTCCCAACAGTCTGACACGATCGACGTCATGGTGCCAGCGATAACGTCCCAGGAGCCGTGTCCGGAGCCAGGTCCCGAGCCGCAACCGGGGACCGCAACTGCCGGTTCCAAGAAGTCCGGCCCGGCCAAGAGGCGACTTCCATCCGACAGGCTCGGCGTTTGAGTCGGAACTTGGTTGATTTGAGGTGTATCGGCGCTATGGGGGTGTGATTTGGGTTGGGTTTGGCCTGTCGGAAGTGGGTGAAACCCCAGCACGGAGGCCAGAAGCGGGGCGTCGGCGAACGCAAACAGATGCGTAGCGAACAGACTCTCCGAGACACTCCCATTTTCCCACTTGCCCACCGTGGGCTGGTTCGGTACCGTAGAGGGGGTATGAGGAGGATCATGGGACCACAGCTGGTAGAGACTGACAGCCGGAGTCGGGTCGTGCTACCCGGGCACGCCAACGAGCGTTTCTTGGCCCGAGAGAACGCTGACGGAAGCATCCTGCTCGAGCCCGCTCACATCGTGAGCGACGCCCAGCACGAGTACGACAACTCGCCCGAGCTCCAAGAGCTGCTGGCTCGAGCCGCTGTGTCGCCCCACTCGATCACGCGGCGCAGTCGGGTCTAGGTGGAGCCGTCCTACTCCGCCGTCGCCAACGAGCAGCTCGACCAAGTGCAGGCTTCGGGCAATACCGAGCTCTACAACGCGCTCGTCACCGTGTGTGAGTTCATCTTGGACAACCCTGCAACGGCACAGCGCAACTCAGCGGCCATCACGACCAGCGTAGGAATCCGCCTGCGCTACGCCGTGCCTGGTCACGCTCCGTACAAGGTGTTCTGGGCCTCAGAGGGGCCGACGATCGAGGCGGTCTTCCCCTTTCCCACCTGAGTGCAAGAACCCGCGAGTTGACGTCCCGGTTTGGTCGCAGCCTTGGCGAAATTTGTGTACGGAGTTGCCCCTCCCGATGCACCAGCAACCGCGAAACAGATAGAGGTGGCATTTGATGGCACCGTGTAGTCACACGAGGTTGTGAATACCGTTCCCGTGCAGGATGGGCCGAAGGTGCCAGCAGAGGCTGGCATGGTGGCCTGCAACGGAAGGCCCGACGCCGTGATCGCAGCTGCGGCTCCAACGATTGCGAACTTTCTCACGCCATGTCCCCCCGTCGACGAGTTGACAAATATTAAACACAAATCTCGATATCGACATTGTTCCCAAATGGTTCAACCGCTCGGGCACGTCAGGTGCAAGATCGAGGGCCCGGGAGACGGTGACGAAGCGCGCCCTACTCCTTGAGAACTTTGGTGCGCTCCATGGTTGATCAACAGGAGACCCCCCTTTTGAAACCCGGTGTGATTCACTGTTCGGACCCCCTCGATGGCTCATTCAACACGGCAGCGATCTGAGGTGACCGGAGCGATCACGACGGTTGCGATCAGAGGCGCGGACAGCTGGGGCATTGGAGTGATACCACCAGATATCAGTTCTGGAGGTGCACTCTGTCAGATCTACTCATCCGAGATGTTCCTGACGACGTGATCGCTGCAATCGACGCGGCAGCCCGATCACTTGGCGTATCTCGCACGGAGTACCTCCGTCGAGCTCTGGCACGTGAGCGACGCATTGGGGGGCAGTCACGGTGAGCGACCTGGGCTCCCTGTCTCCTTGACAGACCTCGGTCTTGCGCCTCACGCTCGCCAAACGCTCGAGTCTGTAGCCGAGCGGTCTGTCGCCGAGGGCGAGCCAGCCGAGGCAAGCGTGGTGGCGAAGGCCAGGCCCACTCAGGCGGCGATGAGCAGTACGACGTGCAGCACGCTCATCGACACGAAGGGAAATTACCATCGGTTCCTCCCCGTCGGGTGAGCGCTCACCCCCGGTTCGGCGACCTTCCCTCCAACGAAGCTCCTGGCATCGTTCGGCGCAAGCGGCACGATGGCTGACGGCGACCCCGAAGCGAGAGCCCGAGGTACCGGGGCTCCTCAGACGCAGCGATTGCGAATGGTCCCGATTCCCTCAATCCAGGTTTCGAGTACCTGGCCACGTTGGAGGAACTGCGGTGGCTCACGCACCAGACCAATTCCCGCAGGGGTGCCCGTGAAGATTAGGTCACCAGGGAGGAGGGGCACCACGGCAGAGAGCTCGGCGATCAGCGCAGGCACCGAGAAGATGAGGTCGTCGGTGCGGGCCTCCTGCACCGTCACACCATCCACCGAGCATCCGATCCCGAGGTTGTCAGGATCGGCGACCTCCTCGGCCGTGACCACGCAAGGTCCGATCGGGCCGTAGCCACGGCGGCTCTTGCCAAGCGAGAACTGACCAGCAGCGGCAAACTGGAGGAGTCGATCGCTCACGTCTTGGCCGATCGTCAGCCCGGCCACGTGCGCCCAGCCGGCCGCCTCATCCACCCGATCAGCCCGACGCCCCATGACCACCACGAGCTCCGCCTCCCAGTCGTTCATCTCACCGACGAGCTCAATGTCATCGAAGGGTCCGCTGAGCGACGCTGGGAACTTGGTGAAGGCGGCGGGAACCGTGGGGATCTCCATCCCGGACTCCTCGGCATGCGCGCGATAGTTCAGACCGATGGCGAAGACTTGTCGTGGCATCGGGACGGGACAACCGAGAAGCGACAGGTCAAGCGGGCCCGTTGCGGTGACCGGACCAGATGCCCAGTCGACGAATCGGTCCCATTGCTCGTAGAGCTCCATCGGATCGGGGCCGAAGGCACCATCAGAAGCAGTGGCGATGTCGGCGACCTCATCACCGAGCAGGAGGACGACTCGGTGCTCAAGCGTAGCAAGCCTCACTGAGGGGCTCCTGCATTCCATTGGTCCCCGAATCCGACGAACGAGGCGACATCGTTCGTGTCGGAGCGCCCGGACACCACGTGGTTGGCGATGAAGTCTTCGTCCGGGTAGCCCGTGGCGACGCAGGTCATGATGACCTGATCCTCAGGATTCCCAGCGAACTCGCGCATCACCCAATCGAGACGACGGGCCTTGTCGTCACGTTCGATCCCCATGGCTTCGACGAGCAGGATGGCGATCTCGACCTGGCGGGTGCGATGGATGCTCTCGTAGCTGTGCTTGAGCGAGACTTCTCGATCGACGTCCGCTCTGGCCATCATCCGCGAGGTGTTGCGGTGGCGGATGCTCCGTCGCTCGTTGACGGCGACGGCGTGCTCCGTCTCCCTGATGTGCAGCGAGCTTGCTGTCACGGTCATGATGCCCCTTCGGTGATGCGGTCAAGTGCTGCCGACAGGGCCTCGGGCGAATCCTGCGAGACATCGTCCGACCGCCAGGCGACATGCTGGTCGGGGCGGACCAGGAGTGCCCCGTCCGGACCAGGACCGAACCTGATGATCCACTCGTCAGGAATCGACACGTCGACGCCCGCTCGAAGTTGGCGAATCGGTGCGCTCACTGCACCTTCGACAGCAGCCCATCGCTCGTGGCCACCGAAGGATACGAGGGTCATCGCGTCCGCATCGATGAGATCGAGCGTGGACCGCCCGTCATCGAGCCATCCATGGGGAAGTCTGCCGCCGACCTCGGCGGTAGGGTCGAACAGACCTGGATCATCCGTCGGCGGAGGGGCTTCCCCGCTGCGGGCCAGCGCCCCCGTGCCGTAGACGTATCCCAGCTGCAGACCGAGCATGTCGAAGTGGGTCGCCTGCTCTTGGATCCCTGCCGCGATCTGCTCAGACTTGCTTGGATCGGCGAGGGCAGCGGCGAGGTCCGCAGAGCCAGCGCCCGGCTCGAGATCCAGGGCCTCTGCCAGGAGGATCATCTTGAACGCGTTGGTGACGCTCTGGTGGCAGTTGATCTCGGCGATGGGCTTGCGCTCGGACTCATAGGTGGCGAGCAACGTTGGCTCCGCCCATCCGTCCTCGACGGCGAGGAGCTTCCAGACAAGGTTCTGCGCGTCGGCGACGCCGGTGTTGAGTCCCATGCCTCCCGTCGGCGGGAAGCGATGCGCCGCATCGCCGATCAAATAGGTTCGATGACGCCCGAACCGCTCGGCGACTTGCGCAGTCATGTGCCACGTGCCGACGCGCACGATGTCGACCTCGACGGCATCACTACCGATCGCACGATCGAGAAGCGCAATAAAGTGCTCCGGGTCCTGATCGTGAATCGTCTCCGTCGCTGAGTCGTAGGGATACATGAAGACCCATTCACGATCGACGTCGTGCGAGACGAAGGTGCCTCCAACCTCAGGGTCCATGACGAAGTGCAGCACTCCGAGCCGATCGGCGACCAGTGGGCGGAGGTCGGCGAGGAAGTGGATGGCGACGAAGTCCTGGATGCGGGCCGGACCGATCATCTCGATGCCGAGCGATTTGCGCACCGCGCTCCCTGCTCCATCGGCTCCGAGGAGATAGGTACTGCGCACCGTCGTCTCGACGCCGGTGGTGGCATCACGGAGCACCGAGGTGACACCACCCTGATCCTGGAACGAGGACACCCACTCAGTGTCGTATCGGAGCTCCACAGTGGTCATGGCGGTGAGCTCCGCGGCGAGCAGTGGCTCCAGGCGATGCTGGCTGATGTTGCGCAATGGGGTCGGCGTCACATCAAGGCACTCGTCACCCTGGCGCTCAAAGGGAAGGCGACCGATGAGCTCGCCGTTGAGCCGCGTCACGAAGTTGACGTGGCCGGCGTCTGTCGGATCTTGGGCGATCGAGGCAATCGCATCCATGTCGAAGCCTGCTTGTCGGAAAATCTCGAGCGTGCGGGCGTTGACCACGTGCGCCGACGGATTGGGCTGTGGACCGCGTGCCCGCTCGACCACGAGGCAGCTCTGACCGGCATTGGCGAGAAGCTTGGCCAGGGTCATTCCGGTCGGACCGGCCCCGACCACAAGGAAGGTCACATCGGACGTCGTGGCATCGATGTCGTTCATGTCAGAACACCCCCCCGTAACTTCCTCCGTCGAGCTGGAGGTTCTGCCCACTGATGAACCCTGCTTGTGCGCTGCAGAGAAACGCACAGGCGTCTCCGAGCTCCTCGGGTCGGCCGAGACGTCTCGCGGCGATCGTCAGCGCCATGCGCTCGTAGGCCTCCTCGATGCTGATGTCGGCGAGGGACGAGTGCAGCTCGGCCATCTGGCGCTGCCGTTCGGTGTCAATGCGCTCAGGCAGGAGGTTGTTGATCGTGACGTTTGCGTGGGCGACATCTTTCGCCAGGCCCTTGGCCACCGCTGTCAGGCCGGCACGGGCTCCCGTCGACAGACCCATCGGCGACATCGGCGTCTTCACCATCGCTGAGGTGATGTTGACGATCCGACCGAAACGTCGCTCAACCATGCCGTCGAGCACGGCGCGGATGAGCGCAAGGGGGGCGAGCATGTTGGCATCGAGCGCGGCGATCCACGCGTCACGATCCCAGGCGCTGAAGTTCCCCGGCGGAGGACCTCCGTTGTTGTTGATGAGGATGTCGGGCTCCGGGCAGGTGGCAAGCAGGTGCTCGCGCGTTGCTGCGTCTGCGATGTCACCAACCACCATGGTGATCCTGACCCCACGATGCGATGACAATCGGTCGGCTGCGACAGCCAGTCCTTCCTCAGAGCGGCTGTTGATCGTGACGTGCACACCCTCTCGGGCGAGGGCATCAGCGCATGCGAAGCCGAGTCCGCGGCTCGACGCGCAGACGATGGCGTAGCGGTCGGCGATCCCAAGGTCCATCGATCGCTCCGATCAGCTTGACATGCCGAGACGCGTGGCCATTGCCTCGCTCCAAGTGCTGAAGGACTGGGTCCCGGGAAGCGCCTCGACCTTGCCTCGCGTCTCCTCTTCGATCTCTGCGTCGCTCGTCGACAGGTCGAGAGCATCCCCGTAGGGCTGGGAGACGTGGAACGGCGTGTCGACGAAGCACTCGACGCCGTTGCCCTCTGGGTCAGTGAAGTACAGCGACCACGCGTTCCCGTGCGAGATCGGGATCACTGAGTCGACCTCCGCCGTGGCGAGGCGCTCGCCGATGGCACGCAGATCGTCGAGCGAGCCGGTGCGGAAGGCAAGATGGTCAGCCAACATGAACTCGCGCGGCGGAGGGTCAGCGGTCTGCACGAGCACCATCTGGTGATGCTCGGACGGGTCCTGGGTGATGAAGGTCATCTCGCCTGCCCCGGGAACAGGCTCCCCTCGATCCGAGACCTGGAAGCCGAGCACCTCGGTATAGAAAGCGACCATCCGGTCCATGTCCCGCACCGCCAGGGTGACGTGACTGAGCCTAAGGAATGGTGAGGAGCTCGACATGTTTGACAACTTACACAATATTGACGAAATCGTCAATATTCAGTAGATTGGCTGGATGCCGCAGACGACGCTGACCGCACCGTCCTCCCGGGGGCGCAAGAAGAGGGAACGCACCCGTGAGCTGCTGCTCGACGCCGCGACCGAGGTGCTGGCCGATCGGGGCGAGGGCTTCAGCGTCGCCGACCTGACGCTTGAGGCGGGCGTCTCGCATGGCACCTTCTACAACTATTTCGCCGATCGCGGCGATCTGCTCTCGGCGCTCGTCTCGCACATCGTCACGCGCTTCGCCCATCACATGGCTGACGAGGTAGTCGACACGGATCCTGCCGTTCGATTCGCTCGCATCTCGGCGAGGGCTCTCGACATGGCCCTCGACGAGCCCCAGATGATCCGTGTTGCACTCAAGGTTGATGACGTGCAGCGAGGACTGTTCGCTGATGGCCCTCTCGGCCACTTGCGCCAGGACATCCTCGATGGGTTCTCAAGCGGCCGATTCAACAGTCCGCCCGACGAGGCGACGCTCGACGTCCTCCTCGGATCACTTCTCCTTGCCGCTCGAAGGATCGCCGATGGCGAGAATGCAGCGTCCTACCGCTGCAGCGTCCTGCAACGGCTCCTCCAAGCGCTCGGTGTCAGTCCATCCGACGCCGAGCGCCTAGCCCATTCAGCGGTGGTCGGCGACCTCGACCAACCTGATTCCTCACGTCCGGTTGGTTTCCTCGATCAGGATCACCGGTCTGCGACCGGCACCGCAACGACAAGGCGGACGCCAGATCACGACCACGGATCGGCGTCGAGGTCTGTCTGGCCGTCAGGAATGGAACCATGAGCACTTCGGGTGGGAATCCAGAACATTGTCGGAGATGGTCAAAGCGACTGGCCTGAACGACTTTCCGGATGGGACGATCAGATGGTCCGCCAGCCAGAGGCCGTACTGCAGGCAGTTCGCTGAACGGACCAAGCCCATGATGCGGAGCGTCAACGACCCGAGACGATGACTTGTTCGACGGCCTTGGTCGCGCAGTGGCGCACCGCTATGGATGGACCCTCGTGCCGTCCACGACCCCAGGCGGGTCGCCGACGTGGAGTTTCGAAGAGCATGGATCGATCATCCTCTCCGCTGCCGCGAGCGGGGGGCGCGATCAACGCCTATCTCCCTGACGGCGACGTCGAAGTACAGTTCGCCGACCTCGAAGCTTTCACCGCCTGGGTCTCAATGGCGAGGTGGGATCTGTACCGAACCTGAGCTCGGACCGTCGTCCGGCTCGCTGGGGCCGAATTCGATATTCACGCCTCGGTCGATTTGGATGAGCGGTCACCCTCGAGCTCCAGGTTCTGCTCGACGAGTTCCGACGGCTCTCCACCGGAACCCGTCCCCATGTCTCGCTCAAGCATTGATCCACCCCCGTTCTCGCCTATTCGGCTCGTCCGAAGGCGGGTCCGGGGAACCGAGACGACGACAGCTCATCTCGAGATCGTCGAGATCGCATCGACGAGATAGGAACCGTCAGCCTCAGGCTGAACGGACAGATGCACCGCATTGGCGGCGGACGAACCCACTGGCGAACCCGCGTTGTGGTTCTCGTTCACGACCTTGAGGTCAGGGTCGTCCACGCTTCGACTGGAGAACTGCTCCGAGAGCTGATCGATCCATCGAAGACCTACGACGGCCCTGGAGCCCCGAAGGGGCCGACGCAACCTGCTGGGGGCGGAGCTGTGGGTTCGTGATGTTGCCTATGTGTCGAGAGATCACATGGTGGAGGCATTGGGATTCGAACCCCACTCGTAAGTCCGAGTTGACGTCCCCTGAAGTGGTGTCACTTGGAGGGTCCGCGAAGTAGTCGGGCCATCGGAGCATTCTCAGCGTGTCCCTTGAGAAGACACGAAAGAGAGATGCTCCGATGACCCATCAAGAGTTTGACCTGTCCGCGTTCACGAATCGAGTTCATGAGCGCCCCGATCTCGATCTGGTGCGCGAGATGGTGACCTTCCTCTACCAATCCCTGATCGATGCCGAGGCCACCGACCACATCGGCGCCGAGCCTCATGAGCGGAGCCTGACGAGGACGACCCGGCGCAACGGGACACGAGCTCGGCGGGTGTCATCGAAGGCCGGGGATCTGGCCCTCAAGATCCCGAAGATCAGGAAGGGCAGCTTCTTCCCCTCGATCTTGGAGCGCCGTCGCCGGATCGATGAGGCTCTCTACGCTGTCGTGATCGAGGCCTACGTCCACGGGGTCTCGACGAGGAAGGTCGACGACCTCGTCCAAGCCTTGGGGGTCGATGCGGGGATATCAAAGTCCGAGGTGTCGAGGATCTGCGCGGCGATGGACGAAGAGCTCGAAGCCTTCCGCACGAGGTCGCTTGCCGACACCACCTATCCCTACGTCTTCTTGGACGCCACCTACATCAAAGGCCGGGTGAACAACCGAGTGGTCTCCCGGGCCGTCGTCGTCGCCATGGGGGTGACGATTGAGGGCAACCGAGAGATCCTCGGCCTCTCCATCGGCGACTCAGAGGACAAGGTCTTCTGGACCGAGTTCCTCCAGAGCCTCCGGGCTCGGGGGCTTGTCGGCGTCGAGCTCGTCATCTCTGACGCTCATCTGGGCTTGAAGGCCGCCATTCAAGAGGTCCTCGTCGGCTCGGCCTGGCAGCGTTGCCGGGTCCACTTCATGAGGAACGTCTTGGTCAGAGTCCCAAAGGCCCATGGCCAGATGGTCTCGGCCTTAATCAGGACGATCTTCGCCCAGCCCGACCGAGCCTCGGTTGAAGCCCAGCTCGACCAGGTCGCAAGCCAGCTTGAGAGTCGCTTCGACGTCGTTGCTGACATGCTCAAAGACGCCAAGGAGGACCTCTGCGCCTTCGCCTCGTTCCCTCAGAGCCACTGGACGAAGATCTGGTCGAACAACCCCTTGGAGCGGGTCAACGCTGAGATCAAGCGCCGCACCCGAGTCGTCGGGATCTTCCCGAACGACGCCTCTGCGCTCCGTCTCATCACGGCGGTCTGCGTCGAGCAGCACGACGAATGGATCGCCGCAGAGCGCCGCTATCTCTCCGAGCAGTCCATGGCTCAGCTGGCCAGCACAACCACCGAGATCGGTCCAGAGGCAGGGCCACCGACCCTCATGGCATGATCGTCATTGCGTTGAGGATGCTGCGGTCCAAATGACACCACTCAGCGGGACGTGATCACCCGCGAGGCGTACCGGTCAGCGTCTACCTGCCGCCCTTGGAGCGACGACGGTCTGCGTATCAACCAAAATCTGACTCAAACGCCGAGCCCCCATCCGGCAACAGGGCGCCGGATGGGGAACAACATCCACCACTTTCGCCCGGGAGCAGCCAGAATTCAAGCGGTCGTGGGCCGTCGGGCGGCTCCCGGACCAGGCCCGAATACTGCGGAAGGAGGCCCGAGATCAGGCGCACCACTCCCGCCGTTGCCCCGGCCCTGCCGGAAGATCTGGCCGGGGCCTACCAGATCGAGTTCGAGCGCACCTTCCGTTACCCCTACAGCGTGATCGCCTGCCTGGTGGGAAATGCCCTGCTGACGACGGCCCTCTGGTTCTGGACTCCCAAAGCCCTGCTGCCACTCTTCTTCAACGTCCACGAGCTCTTCTTCTTTCCCATCGTGCTCGCGTCGTGGATGGTCTCGGACGTCCCGGCCACCAACGAGTTCGGACCCGACGCCCGCCGCATCCTGGCGGCCCTCGATGACCCCACCATGCTGACCCGGCTGCTCCGGGCCAAGCACCTGGTCCTGTGGACACTGGTGGCTCCCACCGTGATCTGCGTGGCGACCGTCGTCGGCCTGGAGTCCGACCGTTGGCTCACCATGTTCTTCGTGCTGGCCTGGGTCTTGACGGTCCCGCTGTCCTCGCTCGGTCTGGCCAGTTGGGTTGGCATCATCTGGCCCTACCACCCACTCCCCTTCCGCCAGCGGGCCCACCTCGCCCTGCCCTGGACCCGCAAGTGGTTCCGGTGGATCGTCCTCCTCGTCCTCCCCTATGGCATCGTTCCGCTCTTCGGCTACCTCACACTCGGGCCGACGCTCGGCCTGTGGCACTACGCGTTCAGCCGAAGTTTCCGGATCGGTGGACACCTTCTGGCCTTGACCGTGCTGGTCGAGATTCCCCTGTCGGTCTGGCTTTGGACATGGAGCACCCGCTACGCCACCGTGATCGCCCGGCGCCGGTCGGTGCGACTCCGCCAGTTCCTCCAGGACCCGTCGCTCGGTTGACCACCGGGGTGCATTTCCCCTTCCCCGCCAGACCGGTTAGGTTTTCCCCCTATCGTGCGCCGCGCCCGGAGTCTTCCGATGGCGGAGTTGGCCACTTCAGGCTGGCGTCGGCCCCTTCGCCGAACGCTGACAGGCCTGCTGGCCGCTTTCGTTGCCATGACCACCTGCATGGTGGTCTTGTTGGCGCGCCCGTCGGGAGCGGACCAGGTCTCCTCGCTCCAGTCCGAAGCCACCTCGGTGGCCCAACAGCTGGTCCACGCCGAACTGGTGGTCGATGCCGACCAGCAGCAGGCGGCGGCAGCCAATGCCCGGGTGGCCGCCGCCCGAGTGGCACTCGCCACCACCAACCACCAGATTGCAGCCGATGAGGAATCGATCGCCCGACGCCAGTCGGAGATCCGCCGGCAGGCCATCACCGACTACATGGGTGCGGGTGAACAGGTTCCGGCCTCGGGGGCCTTCCTCTTCTCCGGCAACCTGAACCGGGCCCAGGCCACCAACGAGTACGTGAACATCGCCACCGGCCACATCACCATCGCCCTGGACCAGCTCCGGACGGCCGAGACCGACCTCCGGAACAGCCGGGCCACACTGGGCCGCCAGCAGCAGGCGGCCGATGCCGCCCAGGCGTCGGCCGAAGCCGACCTCGGTGGCGCCCGCTCGGCCGCCAGTCGGCTCCAGGGTCTCCAGAGCCGGATCCAGGGCCAGTTGGCGGTGGCCGTCTCGGCCGCCCAGGCCCGTCAGGCCGAACAGGTCCGCTCCAGCCTCGTTTCCTACAAGCCCTCCCCGGTGGTCTCGATGCCGGCCGGTGCCCCGACGACGACACGACCGTCGGTTCCGACGGTCGGAACCACCCCGGCCCCTCCGGCCGGTGGCAACCTCTCCGACCCCTTCCTGCCTCCGTTCCTCGCGTGCGTGGTTCAGGCGGAGTCGGGCGGCAACTACTCCATCGTGTCGGCCAACGGGCTCTACATGGGAGCGTTCCAGTTCGCCCAGGGAACCTGGAACTCGGCGGCGGCGGCAGCCGGACTCGGTTACCTGGTCGGGGTCCCGCCGAACGACGCGTCACGGGCCGCCCAGGACACGGTGGCCGTCGTGCTCTACCACCTTGACGGCGAGCGGCCCTGGTTGGGAGACCGCTGCTCGGGTTGAGGACCGGGGGCGCCGGCGCCAGAAGTTCCGGAGTCCGGTCAACTCAAGAGCACGGCCTGTGCACTCCGGCGGCCGCTGAAGAACGCTCCCTGCAGGGACGCCGTGTCCCGGTGGTCCCCGCAGACAAACAGTCCGTCCCCGAGGGAGACCCGCTGTCGGGGTGAAAACGGGGGCGACTGGAGGGGCTGACCGTGGGCGATGACGTCGGTGCGGAGGTGCTCCCACTCGCCGGTGGTCGTTGCGAACCACCCGGCGAGTTGCTCCTGGATGCGGCCGGTGAGTCCCGGGCTGAAGGCTTCCGCACCGGGGACGGCGGCGGCCACGAGCGTCTGGCCGGCGGGGGCGTAGGAGGGAGCCACCTCGGTCATGACGGCCACGTTCAGGGCGGGACCACGGCCTTCGCCGTTCAACAGCAGCGCCCGACCCACGTGGGGACGCCCCTTGATGGTGAACCAGCCACACGCCACCGGCCGGGAACCGGGATCGGGCACCCTGGTGCCCAGCAGGGCATGCGCCCGGGGACCATCGGTCGCCACCACCACACACCTGGCTCCGACGCGTTCTCCCGCTTCGGTCACCACCAGGCCGCTCGACACGTCGGCCACCGGAGTGTCGAGCCGGACTACGCCGGCCGGCAAGGCTTCGGCCAACTGGGCGGTGATGGCCCCCATCCCCCGGGCCGGCACCACCGTCTTTCCCCGGGCCAACGACCGGAGAATGACGTCGAACCGCCGGGCCGAAACGTCAAGGTCGGGATCCAACTGGATACCGGCAAAGAGCGGCCGCCAGAAGGTCTCGACCATCCGGGGGCTGAATCCGGCCTCGGCCAGGCGCTCGGCGGTGGTCCGGTCCCTCCGGCGCAGAAGTTCCGGAGCCCGATGGGTGAGGACGTCGGCCACCAGCCGGGCCAGTCGGGCCTTGTCGAGGAGCGAACCCACCGGGGCCCGCACACTGGAGACAATGTCCCGGGGACTTCTCAGCGGATCGGCGACCCGGTGGAAGGAACCTCCGATTCGCACCTCGGCTCCGGGATCGAAACTCTCGACGGCCAGCGCATCGAGGTCGAGTCTCCGGGAGACTTCCGGATAGTCGGTGAGGAGGATCTGGAAGCCCCGGTCGAGGGTGAAGCCGTCCACCTGGTCGCTGCGCACCCGTCCGCCGACCCCATCCGACGCTTCCAGCACCACGCAGGTTCTTCCGGCGGCCAGGAGATCGGCCGCACAGGCCAGACCGGCCGGGCCGGCGCCGACGATCACCACGTCGTGGTCGTTCATCGCAGTTGACACCGTCCCGTTCCGGCACAGACTTCGCACTCACCGGCCGCTCCGGCGACCTGAGCCAGACAGTGACGGATGCGTTCCTCGACGATGTCGCCCAGCAACCGGTGGGGCCCGAGCGGCGCCGTGACCAGATGACGCACCCCGGGGGGACGGCTGACGGCCTCGGCCGCCAGGGCCGGGATGTCCCGGTCCCAGTGGTTTCCCGGCCAGAGGAAGTAGGGAGCAATCACCACCGTGGTGGCACCGGCCTCCACGCAGGAGTCCACCGCCATGCCAATCGACGGTTCGGCGATCTCCATATGGGCCGGCCGGACGAGCGTCAGACCCCGTTCCCGGGCCCATTCGGCCACGAACGCCTCGTGACGCTCGTTGGCGTCCTGACGACGGGAGCCATGGTCCACGATGACGATGCCCAGCGCTCCCTGGTTGGCTTCTCCCCCGTGCTCTGCCCCCGACCAGGCGGTTCCTTCGGGAACGCCCCAGGGGTTGTGGTCAGACGCTTCGCTCATGCTCGATCCCGTTCCATCCCGCGCATCTCGTCTCCTCCCGCCCGCTCAGGGCTTCGTCTTGACCTTGGCCTCGTCGGCGGCCTGCCAGCAATACCAGGCGACCAGGCTCCGATAGGGCCGGAACGGCTCGCCCAGGCGTTCCAGTTCGCGGGGCGAAGGCATCCCGTCGTGGCCCCACGCCACAGAAAAACCGGCCCGCACCCCAAAGTCCCCGGTCGGCCACACGTCGAGCCGGCTGAGCGTGTTCATCAGGAACATCTGGGCCGTCCACGGTCCGATCCCCCGCACCAGCGTCAGATGGGCCACCACCTCGTCGTCGCCCAGCCGGCCGATCCTCTCGAGGGCGATCTCGCCCGATGCCACCCGCTCGGCCAGGTCCCGGATGGAGGCCGCTTTGGCACTCGAGAGCCCACAGAGCGCCAACGTCTCCGGCGAAGCCAGGAGTACCCGCTCGGCGCTCACCTCGTTGCCGAGGGCAGCCACGAGCCGTCCGTGGATGGCCTGGGCGGCCACCCCGGCCAACTGCTGGTAGACGATGGCCCGGACCAACTGGCCAAACCTGCTCTGGGTGGGCACCCGGCGGCGGGCCGGAGGCGGTCCGAAGGTCGCCATCAAGCCGTCGAGGACCGGGTCCCGGCCCGTCAGGGTGTCAAGGGCGGCACTCATGTCGGCGGTTGTCACACCCCCGATGATGACACCCGGGCGGGTGGTGCGATGCCGTTGAACGTCGGGCGTCGGACAAACGTCCCCGGGCCGGTGGTTTACGCCATGACCACCACCCGCCAGGGGACTTCCCGGCCCGCCTTCAAGGTTGCCCCGGCTGCTCCCGTCTGGTTCCGGCACCCGCCTGATGGAATCCCGGCACCCCCGCCTAGACTGGAGCCACCTCGTTGAAAGGGTGGACCCATGAACGGCGATGTCATCTCGGTGGAAAAAGTGATCCCGGCCCCGGCCGAAGCCATCTTCGCCCTGTTGTCGGATGCGTCCCGCCACACCGACATCGACGGGTCCGGCACCTTGAGGGGCGCCAAGCCGGGAGCGGCCCAGCACCTCAAACTGGGCGACACCTTCGGCATGAACATGCAGCAGGGTTTCAAGTACTCCATGGTCAACACCGTGATCGAGTTCGAGGACAACCGGCGCATCACCTGGCAGGCGGCCCCGGGTGGGTTGCTCTCCAAGTTGGTCGGCGGGCGCATCTGGCGCTACGAACTCGAGCCGACCGACGGCGGCACCCTGGTTCGGGAGTCCTGGGACATCTCGAAGGACCACCAGCGGTCCCTGCTCAAGCGGGGCAGCATGCCGGACAAGACCCGGGAGGCCATGACCCGCACCCTCGAGAAGATCGCCGAGTTGGTCGCCGAAGGGTCATGAGCGACGACGCGCCCTCTGGCTTTCCCCCGGAGACCGGCCACGACCCGCGTCGGCCGCCCCTGTCGGTGCTCGATCTCGCCACCGTGGCCAAGGGCACGACGGCGGCCGAAGCCCTCGGCGACACCGTCCGGATCGCCCAGGTGGCCGAGTCACTCGGCTACACGCGGCTCTGGGTGGCCGAACACCATGGCATGGCCTCGGTGGCCAGTTCCGCTCCGGCCGTCCTGATCGCCCACCTGGCCTGTGCCACCTCGACCATCCGGGTGGGATCCGGCGGGGTCATGCTGCCCAACCACTCCCCGCTGGTGATCGCCGAACAGTTCGCCACCCTGGAGGCGCTCCACCCGGGGCGCATCGATCTCGGCCTCGGCCGGGCCCCCGGCAGTGACCCGGCGACGGCCCGGGCATTGCGCAGAAACGGTGGCGGTGATGCCGACTCGTTCCCCCAGGACGTCGTGGAGTTGATCAACTACCTGATCGACAGCGATGGTCCCCCCACCCAGCCGGCCCCGATGCCCGGACGGGGCTACCTGCCCCAGGTCTGGATTCTCGGCTCCTCGCTGTTCGGCGCCCAGCTCGCCGGCCTGCTCGGCCTGCCGTTTGCCTACGCCTACCACTTCAGTGCCGGAATGGTCGACGAGGCCCTGGCCCGCTACCGGGCCAACTTCCGGCCGTCGTATGCGCTGGATGCGCCGCACGTCATGGTGACGGCACCGGTCCTGTGTGCCGATTCGGAAGAGGAGGCCCGATACCTGGCCGGTCCGTCCGCGCTCACCATGCTCCAGTTGCGCACCGGCCGACCCGGCCCGGTCGTCACGCCGGAAGAAGCGGCCGCCTACCCCTTTACCCCCCAGGAGCGGGCCATCGTGGCCGACGCCACGGCGAACCACATCGTGGGTGATCCCGCACAGGTCCGACGCGGTCTCGATGCCTTGGTGGAACGGACCGGAGCCGACGAGATCATGCTGTCGACCCGGGCCCACTCGTTTGCGGTGCGGGCCCGGTCACTCACGCTCACCAGTGAGGTCTGGTCCGACGTGCCGGTGTCACTCGGCTGACCCCGGAGGATCCCCCCACCGGCACCCGGGCTCCGCTCAGACTCCGGCGACGAGCGGGATGAGCGTGGACAGCAGTTCCAGATGGTCGAGGTCGTCGAGGTCGAGGACCTGCAGGTAGAGGCGGGACGCGCCGAGCCGGGCGAACGAAGCGAGCTTTTCGGCAATCTCCTCCGGAGTGCCACAGAGACCGTTGGTCGCCAGTTCGTCGACTTCCCGACCGATCCGGGCTGCCCGCCGGGCGATCTCCGCCTTGTCCGACCCGCAGCAGACCACCTGGGCCGCCGAGTAGACGAGGTCGCCGGGATCCCGGCCCGCCGCTTCGCAGGCCCGGCGCACCCGCTCGAACTGGGCCTCTGTGTCGGTCGCCGACGAGAACGGCATGTTGAACTCGCGGGCATAGCGGGCCGCCAGCCGGGGAGTGCGCACCATTCCGCCACCGCCGATGATCACCGGAGGTCCGGGTTGCTGGACGGGCTTCGGCAGGGCCGGGGAGTCGGCCACCTGGTAGTGGTGACCCGAGAAGGAGAACGTCTCCGTCTCCGGCGTCGCCCACAGTCCGGTGATGACGGCCAACTGTTCCTCGAGGCGGCTGAACCGTTCACCCAACGGCGGGAACGGGATCCCGTAGGCGTGGTGTTCGCCGTCATACCAACCCGCCCCGATTCCGAGCTCCACCCGACCCCCACTCATCTGGTCCACTCCGGCCACCGAGATGGCAAGCGGCCCGGGCAGGCGAAACGTGGCGGCCGTGACGAGGGTGCCCAGCCGGATGGTCGAGGTGTCCCGGGCCAGACCGGCCAGGGTGATCCACGCATCGGACGGTCCGGGTCGACCGTCCCCGCCCATGGTCAGGTAGTGGTCACTGCGGAAGAAGGCGTCGAAGCCCAACTCCTCGGCCCGGCGGGCCACGGCGGCCAACTGGTCGTAGGTGGCGCCCTGCTGGGGCTCGGTGAAGATCCTCAGTTCCATCCCCTCTTCCTACCGCAACGCCGCACACAACACGGCGGATCCATCCCGCTTCCCTCCGGGGCCGTCGAGGAAGCCAGCCGGCGGAGGTGCTGACAACACGGGACATGCGGCCCCGGGGAACCGGGCGGGGAGGCCAACGACAACGGGAGGCGGGGCACCTTCGAGAGGCGCCATGGATGTCCGAAGGACGTGGGTCCCTAGCGGGCTTCGGCCGGGCCGAAAAGCACCGGGGCCGGATCCGGCGCCAGCGACGGATCTTCGTTGGCCAGCGCCGAGCCTTCGAGCACCCGCAGGGCGTCGGCGGGCAGGTGCACGGTCACGGCGGTGCCCTGGTGGTAGATCACGGGAGAGCCGTCGTTCTGGAGAAGGGCCGAGATGCGGTCTCCCGAGGCGAGGTGGACGATGACCTGGGTCGAGGAGCCGAGGAAGACCAGTCGCTCCACCATCCCGGGAATCATGTTGGGCCCGGCGGTGCCGTAGCCTTCGAGCTGGACCCGTTCGGGCCGGATCGCCACCTTGACCGGACGTCCGTCCTCGATGACACCGAGCGCCGCCTGCATCTCGAACTCGCCGATCCTGACGGTGGCCCCGCCCGAGCCTTGCGTCGACTGCAGTGCGGCTTCCATCAGGTTGGAGACGCCGAGGAAGTCGGCCACATACGCGTTGGCCGGCGCCTCATAGACCTCGGACGGCGAGCCGACCTGGGCCACCTTGCCGGCCTCCATGACCGCCAGACGGTCCGACATGGTCAGGGCTTCTTCCTGGTCATGGGTGACGTAGATGAAGGTGATGCCGATCGCCTCCTGCAGCGCCTTGAGTTCGACCTGCAGGGTCCGGCGCAACTTGGCGTCAAGGGCTCCAAGCGGCTCGTCGAGCAGGAGGACGCTCGGCTGCAGGACGAGCGCCCGGGCGAGTGCCACCCGCTGCTGCTGGCCGCCCGACATCTGGCCGGGCCGTCGCTTTTCGAATCCGGTCAACTGCACCAACTCGAGCGCCTCGGCCACCCGTCGCCTCGTCTCGTCCTTGCCGGCCTTCTGGTAGCGGAGGCCAAAGGCAACGTTCTCGGCCACCGTGAGGAACGGGAACAGGGCGTAACTCTGGAAGACGGTGTTGACGTTGCGCTTGTTCGGTGGCCGGCCGGCCATGTCCACGCCGTCGAGCAGGATCTGCCCGCTGGTGGGCTGCTCGAAGCCGGCCACGAGACGCAACGTGGTGGTCTTGCCGCAACCACTGGGGCCGAGGATTGAGAAGAACTCACCCCGGTCGATGGTCAGGTCGATGCCGTCGACAGCCGCCACGGAGTCAAAGTGCTTGGACAACGAGATGATCTGGATCTCTCCCCCGGCCATGGCATCTTCCTCTCGGTTTGCTGCAGAACGGATCGCCCGGACCGGCGTCCTGGAACCTCCGAACCACCCTCGGGCGCATGTTGAACGATGGGTCAGTCTAGAGAGACAACCGGGATCGGGCCAGACATGGCTGGCCGGTCACTCCATCCGGTCGGCCCGGGCAACGCTCAGGCCGACAACCGGTGGGTGCGACCGTCGAATCCGAGCATGCTGCCGGCAAAGTACATGGTGATCTGGAAGGCCCGCTCCGGCCCCACCTCGGGGTCTCCCAGTGCGATCTGGATGGCCAACCCGTCGAGCAGGGCCGACAGGGCGACGGCGAACTCGTTGGCGTCGAGGCGGGAGAGCTCCCCGGTGGCCTGACCGTCGGCGACGATGCCGGCGATGGTGCTGCGCCAGTGGGCATCGGCCTCGGCCCGCACGGCGGCCACCGCTTCGTGGCGCAATGCCTGGGCCCAGAGGTCCAGCCAGACGGTCCACGCCTCGGGCAGCAGCTCCTCGGTCTCGGGCAGACACGTCATGGCCACCACCTCTTCGAGCCGGGCCCGGGCCGAGGTCAGTCCTTCCAGCCGAATGGCACCCAGGCGATACCACGCCTCCTCGGCCATGCGCATGGCATCCGAAAGCAGTTTGTCCTTGGTCTGGAAGTAGTAGATGACGAGCGCCGGGCTCACTCCGGCCCGCTCGGCCACATCGGCAATCCGGGTGTCGGCAAACCCCCGCTCGTCGATGATCTCGAGGGCGGCCCGGAGGATGACCGATCGTCGGTCATCGCCCACACCGGGGATGCCTTCGGTCTTCACCTCGGTGGTCGCCATGCCTGTCTCCTCGCCGGTCCGGGTGGTGGATTCTCCCGGACGCCACAACCCTAGAGGCTGGGCTGCCACTCCGCAGGTGCCACGCCCCCACTGGGTGACCCCACCCGGCCGCCGGGGCCCACCCCGCACCAGGCGGTTCGGTCGAACGAGAGCACCCGTGGGCCGCGGCCGTCCATGGCCGGAAGAACTCCCGGTCCAACGTGACACCCTTGCGGGAAGTCACGTTGACCGCCCGGGGGTGACACCCTATGCTGAACCATCGTTCAATCAGCGGGTTACGACGGCCCGTCAAGGGCGCTGGCGCATCCTCGGTCCACCCACCTGGCCTGCGGCGGTTCCGATGGGACGGACCGGCCGGCAGCAGGCCGGCAGCAGGTCGCCAGAGAGTTCGACAAGAGCGCAAAGGAGAGGTCGAATGACGCAGACGTATGACGCCATCGTGGTCGGCGGAGGACACAACGGACTGGTGGCCGGGGCGTACATGGCCCGCTCGGGTGCCCGCACCCTCGTCCTCGAGAGCCGTCACAAGACCGGGGGCTCGGCCACCACGGAGTCGCCGTGGCCCGACGCACCCGAGCTCAAGGTGACCCGTCTCTCCTACGTGATGAGTCTCTTTCCCCCCACCATCATGAAGGACCTGCAGCTCGAGCGGCACGGCTACAAGGTGTGGCCGATGGGCCCCTACTACCAGGCCTACCCCGAAGGCGGTTCGCTCACCATCTATCCGGATGACGACGCCAAGAACTACGAGCAGATCGCGCAGTTCTCCAAGAAGGACGCCGAGATGATGCCCAAGTGGGACGCGTGGATCGAAGGCCTCGCCGACGTGCTCGGGCCCCTGCTTCTCACCGTGCCCCCGAACATCGGATCGCGGGCCCCGACCGATCTGGCCGAGACCTTGCGGCTGGCCTGGCGGCACCGCGGACTCGACGTGCGCACCATTGCCGACGTCGTGAGACTGTTCACCATGAGCATCGCCGACCTCCTCGACGACTGGTTCGAGTCCTGGCAGGTCAAGGCCGTACTCGCCGTCAACGGCGTCATCGGCACCTGGGCCGGGCCGTGCGAGCCCGGAACGGCGTACGTCATGGCCCACCACTCCATCGGTGACATCGGCGACGGTGTGGTCGGCAGCTGGGGCTTCCCCGAAGGCGGCATGGGCGGCGTCTCGGACGCCATCGAGCGCTCGGCCCGGTCGTTCGGCTGTGAGATCCGGACCGGGCAGCGGGTCATCAAGACCCTGGTCTCCAACGGTCGGGCCCGTGGCGTCGTGTTGGAGAGCGGCGAGGAGATCTTTGCTCCGGTCATCATCAACACCCTCCATCCCAAGACGGCCTTCCTCGACCAGCTCGAGGAGCGGGAGTTGCCGGACGACTTCGTCACCGACATCAAGCGGTGGAAGACCCGCAGCGGCGTGGTCAAGATCAACCTTGCCCTGTCCGAGCTCCCGAACTTCACGGCCAACCCGGGCAGCAACCTCCAGGAGCACCACACCGGTTCGGTCGAGATGGCTCCGTCCATCGAGTACATGGAGCGGGCGTTCCAGGACGCCCGGGAAGGCCGGGGTGCCGCCCGCCCGTTCAGCGACGGTGTCATCCCGTCCACCTGGGACAAGACGCTCGCTCCCGAGGGCACCCACATCATGTCGATGTTCACCCAGTGGGTTCCCGAGTCCTGGTCGGACGAGCCCCACGAAGCAGAGCTCGAGGCCTACGCCGACCGGATGATCGAGTGCTACGACGAGGTGGCGCCCAACTTCAAGGCGTCGATCCTCCACCGTGACGTGGTCGGCCCTTACGAGATGGAGCAGGAGTACGGGCTGATCGGCGGCAACATCTTCCACGGCGAACTCTCGCTCGAGCAGCTCTTCAACATGCGGCCGGCTCCGGGCTATGCCGACTACCGGACCCCGATCCAGGGCCTCTACAACGGCAGCTCGGCCACCCACGCCGGCGGTGGTGTGTGCGGCATTCCCGGCTGGCAGGCCTCCAAGGCCGCCCTGGCCGACAAGAAGGCAGCCGAAGGCCTGGTCGGCAAGCTGCGGCAGGCCACCAGTCGCAAAGGGTGACCATCCCGCCGTTCTTCGATGAGGATCGGGCCGCTGCGGTCCGGTCCATGCTGGAAGCGCGGCGGGTTGCCGTGGTCGGGGCCAGTGGCCGGCCCGGCACCTTCGGCTACCGGATGATCACCGAGATCAGCCGAAGCCCGGGGGTGGAAGAAGTCATTCCGGTCAACCCCCGCTACGACTCGATCCTCGACCGGCCGGCGGTCGAAAGCCTCGACGCCATCGACGGCCCGGTGGATCTGGTGTTGCTCGGCGTGCCGGACCGGGCCGTGCCGGCCGAACTCGAACGGGCGGCCCGGCGGGGCGACCGCTCGGCCGTCATCTACGCCAGCCTGTTCGACCCCGACGACCCCCGCGGCCGGGAGTTGCGCCACGAGGTGACCCGGATCGCCACCGGGGCCAACATGGCCGTCTGCGGCGGCGGATGCATGGGGTTCGTCAATCCCGCCCATGGCCTGCGGGCCATCGGCTACGAAGAGCGGTTCCCGCTGGAAGCCGGGCCGGTCGCGGTGGTGACCCACTCCGGTTCGGTCTTCTCGGCCCTGCTGCGAACCCGCCGCCAGCTCGGCTTCTCGCTGGTGGTCTCGGCCGGACAGGAACTCGTCACCGGAGCCGCCGACTACCTCGAGTACGCCATCTCCCACCCCGGCACCAAGGTGGTGGGCCTGGTGCTCGAGACGATGCGCCGCACCGACCACCTGCGGGACGCCTTGTCCCGGGCGGCGGCCGCCGACATTCCCGTCGTCGCCCTCACGGTCGGGGCCTCGCAGGCCGGACGGGCCATGGTGGCCGCCCACTCGGGGGCGCTGGCCGGCAGCGACGGAGCGTGGGAAGCCCTCTTCGAGGCACACGGCGTCCACCGGGTGGCCGATCTCGACCAACTCACCGACTCCCTTGAGCTCTTCGCCTCTTCCCGGAGGGCCCGGGTCACCCCCGGCACCAACACGTCCCGGACGGCCGACGGCCTGGCCACTGTGCACGACTCCGGAGCCGAGCGGGCCCTCCTGGTCGATGTGGCCGAGGCGGTCGGGGTCTCCTTCGCCCCCTTGGCTCCGGCCACCCTGGCCAGACTGGACGACCTGCTCGACCCCGGACTCGTGCCCGAGAACCCACTTG
>CAITPI010000127.1 GCA_903894295.1 uncultured Acidimicrobiaceae bacterium | reverse complement strand
GTCAGGCCACCGGTGTTGGTGCACGACAGGGTGCCGGAGTTGTTGACCGACAGGGTCACGCTGGCGGCCGAGTTGGCCACGGTGTTGCCTCCGGAGTCCTGAACGGTCACGACCGGGGAGGTGGCGAACGCGCCGCCGTTGGTGGCCGTTGACGACGGCTGGGTGGAGAAGGCCAGTTTGGTGGCCGAACCGTAGGTCAGGGTGATCGAAGCGTTGGCCGAAGAGATGCCGGTCGATGCAGCCGTGATGGTGTTGGCGCCGGCGGTTCCGACCAGGGTGCAGCCCGAGAAGTAGGCGCCACCTGACGACGACGTCACGGTGAGACCGCCGGTGTTGGTGCACGAAAGTGTGCCCGAAGCGGCCGAGAGGGTGACCGGGGCCGACGACGAGGTGACCGTGTTGTTCCCGGAGTCCTCGATGGTGGCCACCGGAGCAAAGGAGGAGCCGTTGGCGAACGAGGCCGGCGGAGCGGTGGTGAAGACCACCTTGGTGGCGGCACCAAAGGTGAGGGCAATGGCACTCGACGTGGCGCCGGTGAGACCGGTCGACGAAGCGGTCAGGGTGTAGGACCCAGACGTGCCCACCAGGTTGCAGCCGGCAAACGTGGCCACACCCGACGAAGCGGTGGCGGTCAGGCCACCGGTGTTGGTGCACGACAGGGTGCCGGAGTTGTTGACCGACAGGGTCACGCTGGCGGCCGAGTTGGCCACGGTGTTGCCTCCGGAGTCCTGAACGGTCACGACCGGGGAGGTGGCGAACGTGCCGCCGTTGGTGGCCGTAGACGACGGCTGGGTGGAGAAGGCCAGTTTGGTGGCCGCACCGTAGGTCAGGGTGATGGCACTCGACGTGGCACTGGTGAGACCGGTCGACGAAGCGGTCAGGGTGTAGGAGCCAGACGTGCCCACCAGGTTGCAGCCGGCAAACGTGGCCACACCCGACGAAGCGGTGACGGTCAGGCCGCCGGTGTTGGTGCACGACAGCGTCCCACCCGAAGACGCCAGGGTGACCGAGGCCGACGACGAGGAGACCGTGTTGCCCGAAGCGTCCTCGATGGTGACAACGGGCTGGGAGCCAAAGGCGGCGGCGTTGGTCGCAGTGGTCGAGGGCTGGGTGGTGAAGACCACCTTGGTGGCGGTGCCGAAGGCAGCAAGGGTGAAGGCACTCGAGGTGGCGTTGAGAGAGCCGGACGTCGCCTTCAGCGTGAACGAGCCCGGCGTTCCCGACAGGGTGCAGGAAGTGAAGGAAGCCACGCCGGAGGAGAACGATGCGGTGCAGTTGGTGAGTGTTCCTCCGGTTCCCGAGTTGATGGCCATCGTGATGGCCGTGGAGTACGACGTGACCACGTTGCCCGATGAGTCCTCGACCTTTACGACCGGAGTGGTCGACATGACGGTTGCGTTGATGGCTCCGGACGGCTGGGTGGTGAAGACCAACTGTGACGCTGCGCCCGGCGTCAACGTGACGGCACTCGTTGTGTCGGACGTCAAGGACCCGTCCGTGGCGGTCAGGGTGAAACTCGACGCGAGACCTGTCACCTTGCATCCGGCAAAGATGGCGACGCCGGAGGACACCTTGAGCGGATTGGTCGTACAGGCGAGGGTGCCGGCGGACGAGGCCAGCGTGACGCTCGTGGTCGAGTCGGAGGTCACCACGTTCCCGCCGGAGTCCTCCACCTTGACCAAGGGTTGGGTGGTGCACGCCGCCCCGTTCGTGCAGCCGGAAGGCTCGGTGGTGAAGGCCACCTGGGAGGCCGTTCCGGCGGTGATGGTGGCACTTGCTGCCACCGAGTTCGTGTCCCCCGAGGTGTACACCGAGAACAGGTTTGTGTACGGCCCTGCTGCCGAGGGATTCGTGATTCCCGACATGGTGAGGGTGCCCTGGGTGCCTCCGCCGAGGCTGCAGTTGTAGGTGGACAGGGTGATGGTGACCACCTGACCCGAGGTGCTGTCACTCTCGGTGCAGTTCGAGAAACCTGTGGTGAGGGTGACGTTGGCGTTCGAGGGAAGCGAGAAGCCGGACGGGAACGTGACGGTGATCGTGCTGCTGTTGCTCAGGCTTTTTGCTGGGCTGGGTTTGAAGGAGACCGTCCAGGTGGTCGATGCCTGCTCCACGGACGATGCTGGAGAGAAACTGACGGCGGTGACAGAAGTCGCCCCGGCGGCCGAGGCCAGATTGGCGAACAGCAGTCCCACAAAGGAGGCAGCCATGGCCGCCAACAGGGCGATGACGAACCGTCGGGTCCGCCGGTTCACCGGGCCACCACCCGTCTTTGCTGCACGCTTTCCACTGTTGCCCGAAGAACCTTGAGGTTCGGTCACTGTCGCGCCCTTCCTTTCGGGTCCCGGTTGCCCGGTTCCCAATCGCCCCCGCCAAACGACTTTCCACCTGCCGTCGATGTAACCAGTATACGCATCATTGATAACATTTGAAAGGCGGGGTCATCCGGCCGGTGGGAGGGGGTGCGGCGACGCAAGAAGGGGCTCACCTCGGTTCTATCGGCGGCTTCGGGGCCGAGCCTTAGGACCAAGGTGGCAGAGGCAGTGGGCCCCGGTGGCCCGACCGCCTTCCCGGGCGCCCGTAGGATGGAGGGGCGGTCCTGACGGATCCCCCGGGTGCATCCGGCCCGGGCCGTTGTGACCGGCCGTTCAGTCCCATCCCACCCAGTCGAAAAGGACGTCCCCGAGTTGTTCCGTCCCGTGCCCACCGATGCCGACTTCACCGCCCTCGAAGAGGCGGAACTCGCCCGCTGGCGCCAGCACCGGATCTTCGAGCGTTCGGTCGAACTGCGGGCCGGGGCAGACCCCTGGGTCTTCTACGAAGGCCCTCCCACGGCGAACGGCCGGCCGGGCCTCCATCACGTGTGGGCCCGGGTCTACAAGGACCTGTTCTGCCGGTACCGGACCATGCGGGGCTACTCGGTGCCGCGCAAGGCGGGGTGGGACACCCACGGCCTTCCGGTCGAGGTCGAGGTCGAGAAGCGGCTCGGCATCACAGCCAAGCGCCAGATCGAGGAAGAGGTCGGGATCGCCGAGTTCACCCGACTGTGCAAGGAGTCGGTGCGCGGGTACGTCGACGACTGGAAGGAACTGACCGAGCGCATCGGCTACTGGATCGACATCGACGATGCCTACTGGACCTTCTCGCCCGAGTACGTGGACGCCGTCTGGTGGAACCTGAAGTCCCTGTGGGACCAGGAACTGCTGTACGAGGACATCAAGGTCGTGCCCTACTGCCCCCGGTGCGGAACGGCCCTTTCGAGTCACGAACTCGGCCAGCCCGACGTCTACCGGGAGGTGACAGACGAGTCGGCCTACGTCCGCTTCCCGCTCACCGACGAGGGCCCGGTTGCGGCTGCCCTCGCCTCGGCGTGGGGCCTTCAGTCCCTGGACGGAATCTCGCTGGTGGCCTGGACCACGACACCGTGGACGCTGTTGTCGAACACCGGCGCGGCGGTCGGACCGGAGCTCACCTATGCCCTGGTCGACAACCAGATCGTGGCCGAGAGCCTGGTCGGTTCGCTGTTCGGGGACGACGCCGTCATCTCCGCCCGGGCGCCGGGCTCGGCCCTGGCCGGACTCCACTACCGGCGGCCGTTCGACGATCTGGAGCTGGTGCCCGGATCCGGCCAGGCCTGGGTGGTGGTGGCCGGGGAGTTCGTGGAAGCCGACGAGGGGACCGGGATCGTCCATCTGGCTCCGGCCTTCGGCGAGATCGACCGCCAGGTGGGCCGGGAGAACGGGCTGGCCACGTTGAATCCGGTTGGCCCGGACGGCCGGTTTACGTCGGCGGTGGCCTGGCTGGAAGGCCAGGGCGTCCGCGACGCCAACCCGGAGATCAACGACCGCCTCGAGGCGTCCGGGCGCCTGGTCAGGCGCCACCCCTATCTCCACCCCTACCCCCACTGCTGGCGGTGCAACACGCCGCTCATCTACTGGGGCAAGCCGAGTTGGTACATCCGGACCTCGAACCGCAAGGCCGACTTGATCGCACAGAACCAGACGATCGGTTGGCACCCGGAACACATCAAGGATGGCCGGATGGGGGAGTGGCTCAACAACAACGTCGACTGGGCGCTCTCCCGGGACCGGTTCTGGGGCACGCCGCTTCCCATCTGGCGGTGCGACGAAGGCCACCTTCGTTGCGTCGGCTCGCGGGCCGAACTGTCGGCCCTGGCCGGCCGGGACGTGGACGACGTGGATCCCCACCGACCGGCCATCGACGAGGTCACCGTGCCGTGTCCGGAGTGTCCCGGGAGTCAGGTCATGACCCGGGTGGAGCCGGTGATTGACGCCTGGTTCGACTCGGGATCGATGCCTTCGGCCCAGTGGGGCTATCCGGTGGCTCCGGGATCGGACGAGAAGTTCGTCTTCCCGGCCGACTTCATCTGCGAAGCCATCGACCAGACCCGGGGCTGGTTCTACTCCCTGCTGGCCGTGAACACCCTGGTACGGGACGAGACGCCGTACCGGAACGTGTTGTGCCTCGGCCACATCGTGGACGCCGACGGTCGCAAGATGTCCAAATCGGTCGGCAACGTGATCGACCCGTGGGAGATCCTTTCGACCCGGGGGGCCGATCCACTGCGGTGGTGGATGTTCTCCCAGGGCTCGCCGTGGACCCCGACCCGGGTCAGCTTCGAGGTCATCGATGCCTCGTTCCGGGACACGCTGATGACGCTGTGGAACACGTGGTCCTTCTTCACCACCTATGCCACGCTCGGCGGGTTCGACCCGGCCGACCCGGCCATCCCGGCTCCGGCCGCCCGCTCGCTTCTCGACCGGTGGATGTTGTCCCGACTGGCCGCCACGGTGTCCGCCGTGACCGAATCGATGGACGGCTACGAACCGTTCCCGGCCGCCACCGCCCTGGCCGAACTGGTCGACGACATCTCCAACTGGTACGTGCGGCGGAGCCGGCGGCGCTTCTGGCGCACCGACCCCGGTGCCGATCCGGCCGACGGTCTCGGTGCCCAGGCCACCCTGCATGAGGTGTTGGTGACCGTGGCCCGGCTGTTGGCGCCGTTCTGCCCCTTTGTGGCCGACCGGATGTGGCGGGACCTGACGGGGGCCGACGATTCGGATTCGGTGCACCTGGTCGACTGGCCGGTCGCCGATCCGGCCCTGGTCGATGCCGATCTCGAAGCGGGCATGGCCCTGGCCCGCCGACTTTCGTCGTTGGGCCGGGCGGCCCGGGCCGAAGCCGGCATGAAGGTCCGCCAACCGTTGGCCCGTGCCCTCGTCTACCTGCCTCCCGGCAGTCCGGTGCTGCCCGAAGGCATCGTGGAGGACGAACTCAACGTCGACGCCGTGGAGCCGACCGGCGAACTCGGTGACGTCCTTGCCTACGAACTCGTCCCCAACTTCAAACTGCTGGGCCCCCGGCTCGGTTCCCGGGTCCAGGCCCTGCGGACGGCCATGGGCGACCTCGACGGTGTGGCCGCCGCCGCCGAACTGGGCGCCGGCCGGCCTCTCGTGGTCGATCTCGACGGTGAGACGATCGAACTCTCCGGAGACGAGGTGGAACTGAGGGTACGGGCCCAGTCCGGCTTCGCCGTCTCCCGGGACGGTGGGGAAGTGGTGGCGCTCGATCTGACCCTTGATGACGCCTTGAAGATCCGGGGCCTGATGCGCGATGTGATCCGCCACGTCCAGGACCTCCGCAAGGCGGTCGGCCTGGACGTGGCCGACCGGATCGACCTGCATCTGGTCGGGGTCGACGAACTGGCTCCCCACTTCGATGCCATCGCCCGGGAAGTGCTGGCCCTTTCGGTGAGTACCGAAGCCCCGGTCGATGCCGGCGAGGGCACCGTGCTGGAACTCGACGACGAAGACGGCCGGACGGCCCGGGCCTGGGTAATCAAGGCGACCTGACCCGCCCGGCGGTCCGTCGGTCGGTCAGATGGTGGTGGGCTCCACCGGGTCGGTCAGGGTCGGGCCGACCCGGGGTCGGCTCAGCGGCCGGGCGCCCGGTTGGCCGCCGAGACCACGGCGGCCAGTGAGGCGTCGAGGATCGACGAATCCATGCCGACGCCCCACCAGGTCGAGCCGTCGGCCCCTTCGGCCTCCACGTAGGCCACGGCCGAGGCCTCACTGCCGGCAGTGAGGGCGTGCTCGCTGTAGTCCTTCACGCCGAAGTCGATGCCGAGCGAGGCGCGCAGTCCGTTGATGAGGGCATCGATGGGCCCGTTGCCCTCACCAAGCACCGTGGTCGGCGTGCCGTCCACCAACAGCTGGGCCGTCACCGTGGTCCGACCGTCCTTGGTGGCGAGCTCGCTGGCGAGCAGGCGCAGCCCGGCATCCTCGGCCATGTAGGTGGCCCCGAAGACTTCCCACATCTCACCGGGGGCAATCACGGTGCCGCTCTCTTCGGTCACGGCCTGGACCTGCCGGGAGAACTCCATCTGGAGCCTACGGGGCAGGTCAAGACCGTGCTCGGTGTCCATGATGTAGGCCACCCCGCCCTTGCCGGACTGGCTGTTGACCTGGATGATCGCCTCGTAGGTGCGACCGGTGTGGCCGGGGTCGATCGGGAGGTAGGGCACCTCCCACTGCGGGTAGTCGGCGCCGAGGGCTTCGAACCCCTTCTTGATGGCGTCCTGGTGGCTGCCGGAGAATGCGGTGTAGACGAGGTCGCCGGCGTAGGGGTGGCGGGGGTGGACCGGCATCCGGGTGGCGTACTCGGCCACCCGGCGCACCTTGTCGATGTCGCTGAAGTCGAGGGCGGGATCGACGCCCTGGGCGAAGAGGTTCATGGCCAGCGTCACGACGTCCACGTTGCCGGTGCGCTCCCCGTTGCCGAACAGGGTGCCCTCGACCCGGTCGGCCCCGGCGAGAACGGCCAGTTCGGCTGCGGCCACGGCGGTGCCCCGGTCGTTGTGGGGATGCAGGCTCAACACGATGGAGTCCCGGTTCTTGATGGTGCGGCCGAACCACTCGATGACGTCGGCATAGACGTGGGGGCCGTACATCTCGACGGTGTTGGGCAGGTTGATGATGATCGGTCGCTCGGGCGTAGGCGCGATCACGTCCATCACCGCTTCGCAGATCTCGACGGCGAACTCGGGCTCGGTGCCGGTGAAACTCTCCGGGGAGTACTCGTAGCGGATCTCGGTGCCGGGAAGCGACGCTTCATACTGCTTGCAGAGCCGGGCGGCGTTCACGGCGATGTCGATGATCCCCGGCTTGTCGAGGCCGAAGACCACCTTTCGCTGCAACGTCGAGGTCGAGTTGTAGAAGTGGACGATGGCCTTCTTCGCCCCTTCGAGGGATTCGAACGTGCGGGCGATCAACTCCTCCCGGCACTGCACCAGGACCTGGATGGTGACGTCGTCGGGAATGAGGTTCCCGTCGATGATCTCGCGCTGGAAGTCGAAGTCGGTCTGGGAGGCCGAGGGAAACCCGACCTCGATCTCCTTGAAGCCGACCTCGACGAGGGTGCGGAACAGGCGCGCCTTGCGTTCGGAATCCATGGGATCGACCAGGGCCTGGTTGCCGTCGCGCAGGTCCACGCTCGCCCACTGGGGGGCCTTGGTGCAGGTCTTGTTCGGCCACGTCCGGTCTTCGAGGACCAGGGGACGATAGGGCCGATAGAGGTGGAAGGGCATGGGGGAGACATCGCAGGGCAGGGCGAGGCGGGCCGGGACGGAAGTGGAGTGTCGGTCGTCGTGCGGGGTGCTCATGGGTTCTCCCTGTGATGGTTGCCTAGATGATGCCTGATGGTCGGTTCCGTCGGGTTGTTTGTCGGAAAGAAAAAACCTCCTGGCCCAAAGGCGCAGGAGGTCGCAGGCGGACGAAGTGTGGTCCGCCGTCAGGTAAGAAGAAGGTCCGATCGCATCAACGTCATCTCCTCCATCGTGACAGGGACGACCCGGCCCGTCAAGGCACGCCGGCCCGGGGGGAGGGCCGGAACCCGGACGAACTCTCCGTTCTCAGATCCGTTCGAAGTTGCGGGCGAACTCCCAGTCGGTGATGACCCGGTTGGCCTTCTCCCACTCCTGTTGGGCCGTATTCAGCAGGTGGGCGTGCACCTCGGCCCCGAAGACCTCGGTGGCCAGTTCGCTCTCGGCCAAAAGGCCGATCGCTTCGGGCAGGGTCGAGGGAATGCGGGGGATGTCCGTCGCCACGTAGGCGTTTCCTTGGAACCCGGTCTCGAGGGGGAGCTCGTGCTCGATGCCGTAGAGGCCGGAGGCGATGGCGGCCGCCAGGGCGATGTAGGGGTTGACGTCGGACCCCGGGATCCGGCACTCCACCCGGCGGCCCGAACCGTGTCCGACAGCCCGGAACCCGCAGGTCCGGTTGTCGTCGCCCCACACCACCGCCGTCGGCGCCCACGAGTCGGGGATGTAGCGCCGGTAGGAGTTGAGGTAGGGGGCGAAGCACCAGGCCAGGGGTCGGGCGCCGGCGATCTGGCCGGCGAGGAAGTGCTGGCCGATCGGAGACAGGCCACTGTCGGTCGTGGTGCCTTCGTCCGGGGCCATCAGCGACCGTCCGCCTCCCTGGTCCCAGACACTGGTGTGGAGGTGGCAGGACGAGCCGGCCTGGTCCATGTGCCACTTGGCCATGAAGGTGGCCGAGCGTCCGTGGCTCTGGGCGATCTCCTTCACGCCGTTCTTGAACACCAGGTGGCGGTCGGCCACCTCGAGCGGGGTGGAGTAGGTGATGTTCACCTCGTGCTGGCCGATGCCCGCCTCGCCTTTGGACGACTCGATCGGGATGCCGGCTTCCACCATCTGCCGGCGGATGGCGCCGATGATGTACTCGTCCCGGGAGGTCTGGAGAAGCTGGTAGTCCTCGATGGTGCTGGCGTGGGGTGTGAGGTTCTGCCAGTTCCGGGCGGCCGCCTCTTCAAAGCTCTCGCGGAACAGGTAGAACTCGAGTTCGGTGGCGCACTTGATCTCGAACCCCATGGCCGCCGCCCGCTCGATCTGGCGGCGCAGGATCTGTCGGGGCGATACCTCGACCGGGGCGCCGTGGCGGTCCTCGACGTCGCAGAGCACCATGGCCGTCCCGGGCAACCAGGGCAGCGGGCGGATGGTGGCCGGGTCCACCCGGGCCACCACGTCGCCGAATCCGGCATCCCAGTTGGCGAACTGGTAGCCGGGCAGGGGATTCATGTCGACGTCACAGGCGAAGAGGTAGTCGCACGCTTCCATGCCGTCCTTCAGGACCGACTCGAGGAAGAACTCGCCGGTGTAGCGCTTGCCCACCGGCCGGCCCTGTAGGTCGGGGAAGGCGACGATGACCGTGTCGATGTCTCCGGTCTGGACGGCGTGGGGCAACGAGGCGAGGGTCAGCATGTTCCTACTCCGGGGTGACGTAGGCGGCCGTGATGCCACCGTCGACGATCATGGACGAGCCAGTGACGAACGAGGCGTCATCGGACGCGAGGAAGAGGACGGCCTTGGCGATCTCTTCCGGCCGGCCGAAGCGGCCGAGGGGAATGTGCACCAGCCGGCGCTGGCGCCGTTCGGGGTCGGCCAGCAACTCGGCCAGCAGGGGCGTCTCGATCGGCCCGGGACAGATGGAGTTGGCCCGGATGCCCTGACGGGCGTACTCGACGGCCAGCTCCCGGGTCATGGCGAGCACCCCACCCTTGGATGCCGTGTAGGCGATCTGGGCGGTGGCGGCGCCCACGATGGCCACGAACGATGCAACGTTGATGATCGATCCTCCGCCCGAAGCCAGCATGGCCGGCACGGCGGCCCGGCAGCCGAGCCAGACCCCTTTCAGGTTGACGTCCATCACCTTGGCCCACGTCTCGGGCGGGGTGTCGAGAATGCCGCCGTCGTCGTCGGGAAAGATCCCGGCGTTGTTGAACATCACGTCGAGCCCACCGTAGGTGGAGACCGCAGCGGCCACCATGGCGTTCACACCGTCGGCATCGGTCACGTCCACCTCGAAGGGGAGGGCCGTCCCGCCGGCGGCGGAGATCTCGGCCACCGCCGATTCGGCCGCGTCGGCCAGTCGGTCGGCCACGACCACCCGGGCGCCCTCGGAGGCGAACAGTTGGGCCGCCACCCGACCGATGCCGCTGCCGGCCCCGGTGATCACGGCGATCTTGCCGTCCAAACGTCCTGGTCGCTCTGCCATGGGGTTCCTCTTCCTGGTTCCGGTCGCTGGGTCCGGTCGCTGGGACCGGTACCTCGGCCCGGGAAACTGGTCCCGGTGGTTGGTTCGGGTGGTTGGTTCGGGTGGTCGACCGGGGTGAACGCCCCGGTCGGTTGATCGGCCCCGACTCTACTTTGATGGCCGCCATCCGGGACAGTTGTGGGCGACCGGGTCGATCTCCGGCCTGTCGATGATGACGAGGCGCCTCCGGCCGATGCGATACTGGCGCCATGGCACCCCGCCCGCTCATCGGAATGACCACCTACCGCCAGGTGGCCCGGTGGGGGGCCTGGGACCGGGAAGCGGCACTGGTGCCCTCGACGTACCTCACCATGGTGCGTGCGGCCGGCGGGACGCCGCTGCTCCTGCCACCCCCCGGTCTCGATGAAGTTTGGGACGAGGACGGACTGGCCGGCGAAGGCCGAGGCGTGGTTGGGGCGCTCGACGGACTCGTCTTCCTCGGCGGAGGAGATCTCGATCCCGCCCGTTATGGCCAGAGCGCCCATGAACGGGTCGGTGGCGTGAATGGGGCGCGGGATGCCTGGGAGTTTGCCCTGGCCCGGGCGGCCCTCGAAGCCGACCTCCCGATGCTCGCCATCTGCCGGGGACTCCAGGTGCTCAACGTGCTCACGGGGGGAACCCTCTGCCAGCACGTGCCCGATCTGGTCGCCACGACCGCCCACCAACCCCGCACCGGTGCCTTCAACCCGGTTGAGGTGGTCACCGAACCGGGTTCCCGTACCGCCGACGTTCTCGGTACCGGCATCACGGTCTCGTGCAGCCACCACCAGGCCATCGACGACCTGGGGCAGGGACTCGTGGTGACGGCCCGGAGCGCCGACGGAGTGGTGGAAGCCGTCGAACGCCCGGATTCGGAGTTCCTGATGGCCGTCCAGTGGCACCCGGAGGAGGACCGGGACGTCCGCCTCTTCGCGGCACTGGTGGCCGCAGCCCTCCATCGGGCCGACCGCCGGGATTCGCACCCGCAACGATCCACCCCACCGACTCCACCGGCATGACCGTGGTCGGCAAACCGGCGCAACCCCTCGGGCTGTCAACGGTCCCGTCCGGGGTGGGAGAACCAACCGGAGACCGGCGGTCGAACGGGTTTGGTGCGTCAGGCTCGACCACCATCCGTCCGCCCTACGATCAACCGACCGTATAACCGAGGAGCATCATGGCCACGACGAAGATCATCAATCCCGCCACCGAGCAAGTCATCAAGGAAGTGGCGATCCAGGGCGCCGAAGAACTCGATGCCGCCGTGGCCCGGGCCCTTGCCGCCGGTCCGGCCTGGCGGGCGGTGGCTCCTTCGGACCGGGCCCGCCTGCTGCGACGGTTCGCCGGCCTGGTGGAAGACCACCTGGAGGAGTTGGCGGCGTTGGAGACGGCCAACGTGGGCAAGCCGATCTCGGAGTCCCGGGACGAGGTGGGCATGGTGGCCGAGGTCTTCTACTTCTACGCCGGCGCCGTGGACAAGCACCGGGGTGCCACCGTGCCGGTGGCCGGTGGAGTGGACATGACATTCCACGAGCCCCTCGGCGTGGTCGGGGCCATCGTGCCCTGGAACTTTCCGATCGCCATCATGTCGTGGAAGGTGGGACCGGCCCTCGCCACCGGGAACACCATCATCGTGAAGCCGGCCGAGATCACGCCACTGACCGCGTTGCGACTGGCCGAACTCGGCCTCGAGGCCGGCCTGCCCGAAGGCGTGCTCCAGGTCGTCACCGGGAAAGGATCGGTCCTCGGGACCCGCCTCAGCGAGCATCCCGACGTGGCCAAGGTGGCCTTCACCGGCTCCACCGAAGTGGGACGGGAAGTCATGGCCCGGGCGTCAGGCACCATCAAGCGGGTGACCCTCGAGTTGGGGGGCAAGTCGGCCTCGGTCATCTTTGCCGACGCCGATCTGGAGAAAGCGGCCGCCTCGACGCCCGGTGGCGTGTTTGCCAACGCCGGACAGGACTGCTGCGCCCGCAGTCGGGCCCTGGTCCAGCGTTCGGTCTTCGACCGGTATCTGGAGCTCCTCGCAGACGCGGTGGCGGCCTGGACGGTGGGCGATCCGACCGATCCCGCCACGAAGATGGGGCCACTGGTCACCGCCGCCCACCGGGATGTGGTGGCCGGCTTCCTGGCTCCGGGCATGGGAGGTTCGCCGGATCAACCGGTGGCCCTCGCCCACCGGGGTCCCGTTCCCGACGGGCCGGGTTTCTGGCATCCGGTGTCGGTGGTGGCGCCGGCCGATCCGGCCTGGCGCATGGCCCGCGAGGAGATCTTCGGACCGGTGCTGGCGGTCATCCCCTTCGATGACGAGGAGGAAGCTGTCCGGCTGGCCAACGACACCCCCTTCGGACTGTCGGGCTCGATCTGGACCCGGGACAGCGCCCGGAGTTTGCGCATGGCCCGGGCCGTCCAGGCGGGAAACCTCTCGGTCAACTCCAACTCGTCGGTGCGGGTCCAGACCAGCTTCGGCGGCATGAAGCAGTCGGGCTTCGGCCGGGAACTGGGCCTCGAGGCGCTGGCGGCCTACAGCGAAGTGAAAAACGTCTTCGTCTCCACCGTCGACTGATTCGACCGGAAGCGGCCCGGTCGGATCGGTGACCGGATTCTTTGGCAGGTGCGTCGTCTCTTTGCCTCACACTGCTTCGTCTGGTCATAGGCGTGCTGGTCGAACCCTCTTCTCCTGACCGGAAGATGCCCTCCCGACGGAAAGTTGCCCGTCTGACCACCAGGACCAACGGGCTTTCGTCAACCGGGACCTTTGGCCCCTTTTGGCCCAACTCCCTTCGCCTGTCCGGACTTTGTGCCGATAGCCAGTGAAACGGGAACGGGTTCCACAAGTGACGACGGAGGCACCATGGGAAACAGGAAGGGCGCACTGGCTTATGTTGACGACCTTCAGGGACAGCGCCTCGCCAACGGTGCCGTGCCTGCTCCCAAGCCGACGGGCGAGGAGTTGCGGCTGGCCGAACTGCGGGAGACCGGACTGCTCGACAGCGACATGGATCCGTTGTTTGACCGGGCCACCCGACTCGCCGCCCGGTTAACCGGAACCCCGATCGCCCTCGTGAGCCTGGTGGACGAGGACCGGCAGTGGTTCAAGTCGGCCGTAGGCCTCGACGTACGGGAAACCCCGCGGGATGTCGCGTTCTGTGCCCACGCCATCCTGGAACCGACGTCGCTGTTCGTGGTTGAAGACGCCAAGGTCGATGACCGGTTTGCCACCAATCCGCTGGTCACTGGGGCACCCTGGGTCCGCTTCTACGCCGGGGCGCCACTCGTGACCTCGGCCGGCCATGCCCTGGGCACCCTGTGCGTGATCGACCACGAACCCCGCTCCCTGACGGCCCAGGAGTCCGAGGCCCTGGTCGGTCTCGCCTCGTTGGTCACCGCCGAGATCGAGCGGGAACTCGAACGGCGGCGACTGACCGAATTGAAGGAACGCCACCTCCGCCTGGCGAACGAGGTCGTCAATCTCAGCCGGTTCGTCGACATCTTCTCGGATGCCGCCGTCGGGATCGTCGTCATCGGCGATGAGGGATGTGTCCTCGAAGCCAACCAGGCGTATGCCGAGATCGTGGGAATGGGAGTCGACGAACTGGTCGGCCAGCCCATCAGCCGGTTCACCCATCCGGACGACCAGGTCTCCACGGCAAGCGCCATCGAGAAGATGGCAAGCGGCCTGATCAAGACGTCGCAACTGGAAAAGCGCTACGTGCGGGCCGACGGTTCGGTGATCTGGGTGTCGGTCTCGTCGTCGTGCCTTCGGGACCACACCACGGGAGAAGTGCGCATCGTCTCCCTGGTTCAGGACGTCACCGACCATGTCCAGCTGCGGTCCCGGCTTCACCACGAATCGCGTCATGACCCGCTGACCGATCTGCCCAACCGGACGCTCTTCGACGAGCGCCTTGAACGCTCGATGCGGCGGGTGGAGCGGGACGGGCAGTTCGTCGCCGTGTTGTTCATCGACGTCGATCACTTCAAGGAGGTGAACGATCGCCACGGCCACGAAGCCGGCGATGTGGTCCTCACCCATGTGGCCCGGCGGCTCGCCGACGTGCTCCGCCCGGAGGATGTGGTGGCCCGCTACGGCGGGGACGAGTTCACGGTCTTCGGGGTGATCGGCCACGAAGACGAAGCGGTCGGGATCGTGAAGCGGATCCAGCGGGCCCTGGCCCAGCCGGTGTCGTGGCGGGACCAGGTCATCGAGGTGACTTGCTCCATCGGAGTGTCGATCTCGTCCACCCCGCCCGGAAGCGCCGAGAACCTTCTGCGCTGGGCCGATGCCGCGATGTACCGGGCGAAGCGCCAGGGTCGCAACCAGGCAGTGTTCTCGGCCGGTCTGGCTGACGAAGACCAGCTTTCCTGAAGGTCGAGCCGGTACCGCCCGGACCGGGCGGCGATCCCCACGTCCGCCCGGAACTTCGTCAGCCGGTCCGTCGAGGACGGACCGGCTGACGGGGGTGGGGTGGGGAGAGTGATCCGGGCATCCCCGGAGAATCGAGAACCGGCGTTCAGAACCGGGGTTCAACTACAGGGTTCAGAACCAGGAGGGAAGTCCGCCCGATCCCGAGTTGCCGGATGCCCCGGAGTTGCCCGAGTTGCCGGATGCCCCGGAGTTGCCCGAGTTGCCGGATGCCCCGGAGTTGCCCGAGCCATACGGCGAGTCCCCGGAGTTGCCCGAGTCATACGGCACTTCCCCGGAGTTGCCGTAGGAACCCGAGTTGCCGGACGCTTGGGAGTTGCCGGCGATGGTGTCGGCGCTTTTGTCACCACCCTTGCGCAGCCCGGCGACGAGTCCTGCGACCTCGTTGGAGGGAATGGCGAATCCGATGTTCTCGGCCGAACTTCCCGACGGGGTGCTGCCGGCCGCGGCCGTGTTCATGCCGATGACCAGTCCGGCCGAGTTGAGCAACGGTCCGCCGGAGTTCCCCGGGTTGATGGCGGCATCGGTCTGGATCAGTCCACCCAGGGTCTCCGCGCCACCTCCCGAGCTGTCGCCGGCCGTGATCTGACGGTTGAGGGCGGAGACGATGCCCGAGGTCACCGTGGTCGAGGAGCCGAGAGCCAACGCGTTGCCGATGGCCACCACCGGATCGCCGACGGCGACGCTGGACGAGTTGGCGAAGGTGACGGTCGGAAGGTTCCTGGCCCCGACGATCTGGAGCAGGGCCACATCCTTGTCGGGATCGGTGCCCACCAGACGGGCCGTGTGGCGAACGCTCGAGTTGGCGAAAGTGACGGCGATCTGCTGGGCTCCGTCGATCACGTGGTTGTTGGTGATGACCTCGCCGGTGGAGGTGACCACCATGCCGGTCCCTTCGGAGGTTTGACCGCCTCCGTCGTTTCCGATCACTTCCACCACGGCCGGGGAGACCCGACGGACCACCGCGGCGACGCCTCCCGGCGGGCTCTGCGTGTTGGCCGCCTCCTTGATGGGCGGGGCCACCACGGCGGCCGGCGACGAGTCACTGCCGGCGCCGTCGTGATGGATTGACGCCACGCCGTAACCGGCGACTCCGCCCAGGGCGAGGGCACCCACCACGAGTCCCGCCACGCCGGCCCGGACCAGACGACGGGACGTTCGCGGATTGCCACCGTCGGTCGAAGGACCTTCTGGCGTCCAGGGCATGCCCGGAGCCCAATGGGTTCCGAACGGCGGGGGAGTGGAGCCCGGGCCGAGCGTCCACACCGGGGTGGAGGAGGGGTGGTTGGCCTTCGGGTCAACCGCACCGGACGTGTGGTCGACGTCTTTCCATGACGGGAGTTCGGGCGCTTTGATGCCGTCGGGACCTGCCACGTAGGAAAGGTCGGCTCCGGGACGGGTGGCCTCCCCGGAGAGGTCGTTGTGGTCTGGAGTGTTCGGTCGTTCTTCGGTCATGGAACCATCTTGGGTGGCGAGTTTGAGAGGAAGGTAAGAGGCGGTTAGGAAAAGGCGAAGAATGCCGAAGGCTCGCCGCGGCGGGTAACGTGGGTACATGGCCAGCCGCTCCCGTCGAATCGCCAAGCCCGCCGCCGCCTTCGGTCTGGTGGCCACCATGGCCTCGATCTGGTGGTTCGCCCTGCGTCCCCGCCGCAAGAACCGGAGCTGATCCACCCGGACCGGACGGCCGCCGCGGTGGCTTCCGGCCGACGGCTTCCGGGGCGGGCTCCGGTAACCTCGCCGGGTGGCCCTGGCTTCGCTCCGTCCCCTCCGACATCGCAACTTCGCCCTGATCTGGTCGGCCGCCCTGGTCTCCAACGTCGGGTCGTGGATGCAGACGGTGGCGCTTGGGGTCCTGGTCTTCGACAAGACGAACGCTCCCGGCTGGACCGGTCTGGTGGCCGCCGCCGCCTTTGTTCCGATCGGGCTGCTGGCCCCGGTAGGCGGCGCCCTGGCTGACCGGCTGGACCGTCGCCGGTGGCTGATTCTGACCACGACGGCCGAGATGGTCTTCGCCGGCATTCTGGCCGTCTTGGCCTTTGCCCACCACGACCCGCCGTGGGTGCTGGTCCTGCTGGCCTTTGGTGGTGGAGCCTCGGGCGCCATCGGATTTCCCGCCTACCAGGCCATGGTCCCCGACCTTGTGCCGTCTTCGGACCTGTTGGCGGCGGTGTCGTTGTCTTCGGCGCAGTACAACCTGGGTCGGGTGGTGGGACCGGCGCTCGCCGGGGCAGCCCTGTTGACCCACAACTATGGACTGGTGTTCGGCATCAACGCCCTGTCGTTCCTCGCCGTGCTGGTCGCCCTGGTGCTGGTGCGGCTGCCGCCGCCCCGGCCGCCGTCAGGCTCCCCGCACCTTCTGGCCCGGATCCGGGAAGGGGCGGTGGCGGCCTGGCACGAAGAAGGCTGTCGCTCGGCCATCGGCCTGATCATGGTGGTGGCCCTGTTGGCCTCGCCGTTCATCGCATTGGTGCCGGCCATGGCCGGTGTCCTGCCCGGTGGTGTGGTCTACAAGGCCATCTATACCTCGGTCCTCGTCACGGCCCAGGGGTGTGGTGCCGTGTTGGGGGCGCTGGCCCTGCCCGGACTGGCCGAGCGCTTCGGCCGTCAGCGGGTGGTCCGGGCGGCCCTTCTTCTCGTCCCGCTCCTGCTTGTCGCCTACGGACTGGCCCCCAATGTCTGGCTGTCGGTGGTGACGTTCTTCCTCGTCGGGGCGGGCTACATCTGCGTGCTCTCGGGCCTCAACACCGTCGTGCAGCTCCGGGCTCCGGTGGATGCCCGGGGCCGGATCCTGAGCATCTACATGATGGGGCTCGGACTGGTCTATCCCCTGGGGGCGGTCCTCCAGGGATCGATCGCCAACCACACCGGTGTGCGGTCGGTGACGGTGGTCGGTGCGCTCGTCATGCTGGTTGTCATGGGTGCCCTTGCGCTCTTCCGGCCCCGGGTCATGGCGACGTTGGGTCCGGAGGCCGGCTCCCTCGAGTCGGACTACCACGGTGAGGACCGGGAGTATGGCCCGGCCAACGAGGAGACCGGCATGGTGCCGAGGGCGGACCGATCCCCTGACGGTCCTGACCGTGGCCTGCCGTTTCACCACGGAACCGGTGACAACAGTCCTCCGGTGCCGAAGGCACCCCGATGAGCGTTCACCCGCCTCACGGATCGGCCGGGCTCGGGGAGAACGGGGCACCGGGCGGACCAGGAGAGGGACCGGCCGGAAGGGCAGCCGGAAGAACAGAAGGGACGCCGGCACGCGATGGTGGGGCGACCGTCGAGATCCTCACCTCCGACGTCGCCGAAGTGGGGCAACGCCGGGCCGCCGGCTACTACCGACAGGCGGGTCTGGTGGAAGGTGACCGGGTGGTGTTCTGCCTGCCATCATCGGCCGACCTGCTCATGGCGGTGCTCGGAGCCCTGCGGAGTGGCATCGTGCCGGTGCTGCTGAACGCCACGTTGACCGACACCGAACGGGACCTTCTGATCGCCGATGCGGACCCGGGTCTGGTCGTTCCCGACCGTTTGGCATTGGCGGCCGTGGTGGGCGGAGACGAGGTGGGCGGAGACGAGGTGGAGCTGTTCCCTTTTCCACGGGCCCGACCCATGCACTACACCTCGGGAACCACCGGACGGGCCAAGGGGGTGTGGAGCGGTCTCTGGAGTGACGCGGTGGCCGAGGCGGCCTTCCGGGACGAAGCCGACCTCTGGTCGTTCGGCCCCGACGACGTCCATCTGGTGTGTTCGCCCATGTACCACTCGGTTTCGGTCCGCTTTGCCGGCGGCACGTTGCTGAGCGGGGGGACGTGTCTCGTCCTCTCCCGGTTCGACGGACCGACCGCGGCGGCCGCCTTGCGCGGCGAAGTCGGGCCCGTGCCCACCACGACCTTCATGGCACCTTCGGCTCTGGCCCGACTGCTCGAGTCCGTGCCCGCCGGGGAGCGGTGGGACCACTTGCGCCTGCTGGTCCACGCCGGGTCACCGTGCCCGCCGACGGTGAAGGAGGATGCCCGTTCCCGGGTGGGCCCGGACGTCCTCTGGGAGTTCTACGGATCGACCGAGGGCCAGTTCACCGCCTGCTCCTTCGACGAGTGGCAGAACAAACCCGGAACCGTGGGCCGGGCCCGGCCCGGCCGGACGCTCCTCGTCGACGACGACGGGACCATCTGGTGTCGCCCGCCGGAGTTTGCCGCCTTCTCCTACTGGGGTGACCCGGCCAAGACGGCGTTGGCCTGGCGGGATGGATCCTTCACGGTGGGGGACCTTGGGCGCCTCGATTCCGACGGCTACCTCTACCTGGACGGCCGTCGGGACGACCTGATCATCTCCGGAGGCGTCAACGTCTATCCGGCCGAAGTCGAGGCGGTGCTGTCGGCCGTCGAGGGTGTCCGGGACGTGGCCGTATTCGGACGCGACGATCCCCGATGGGGCCAACAGGTGACGGCCGCCGTCGAGGTGCGCGACGGTGTCGACGTCGAAGCGGTGCTGGCCGGTCTCGAGGCGGCGGCCAACGGGAGCCTGGCCGGATACAAGCGGCCGAAGGTCTACGAGGTCATCGACTCCCTGCCAAGGACGGCGACCGGCAAGGTGCGCCGCCTGGCCCTGGCCGACCGGGCGGCCCCGATCGAAGACGGGAAACCCGGAGGTCCGGCCACCCCGGCGTGAAACCACACGAAGGCGTCGGCTCCGGCCGCCCACCGGAGATCTTGGTCGTGAGGAATACTGGAGTGATGAGTGCCACCATCTCTTCCGTCAATCCCGCCACCGACGAGGTCGTCGAGACCTTCACTCCCGATGACGACGCCGCCATCGAAGCCAAGCTCGCCCTGGCCGCCACCGAGTTCGCCCACTGGCGCACCACGTCCTTCGAGGAGCGCTCCCGACTCCTGATCACGGTGGCCGAACTGATCGAGTCGGAGATCCCGAACATCGCCACGGTGGTCACCACCGAGATGGGCAAGCCCTTTGCCCAGGCCAAGGCCGAAGCGGCCAAGTGCGCCATGGGTCTCCGGTGGTTCGCCGAGCACAGCGAAGCCATGCTCCAGGACCAGGAGATCGCGGTGGACGCCAGCCGCGGTGCCGTCAGCTACCAGCCGCTCGGCGCCGTTCTCGCCATCATGCCGTGGAACTATCCCCTGTGGCAGGTGATCCGCTTCATCGCTCCGGCCGTCATGGTGGGCAACGTCGGACTCCTGAAGCATGCGGCCAGCGTGACCCGGTGCGCCCTGGTGCTCGAAGACCTGTTCCGCCGGTCCGGCGCTCCGGCCGGACTGTTCCAGACGCTCGTGGTGGGCCGGGACCGGCTTCCCGGCATCATCGCCGATCCCCGGGTGGCGGCGGTGACCCTCACCGGCAGCGTGGGGGCCGGATGGTCGGTGGCCGCCCAGGCGGGCGCGGTGGGCAAGAAGGTCGTCCTCGAGCTCGGTGGCAGTGACCCGTTCATCGTGTTGCCGTCGGCCGATCTGGACCAGGCCGTGCCGACGGGCATCCAGGGCCGCTTCCAGAACGGCGGCCAGTCCTGCATCGCCGCCAAGCGGTTCATCCTGCACCAGGACATCGCCGAGGAGTTCCTCACCCGGTTCGTGGCGGCCACGGAAGCGCTGAGCGTGGGGGATCCGTTCGATCCGGCCAACGAGATGGGCCCGCTGATCAACCGGGATTCGGTGGAGGAGATCGAAGCCCAGGTGGAAGACGCCCGGGCCAAGGGTGCCACCATCCACTGCGGAGGCACCCGGTTGGTGGGCCCGAAGGGCCCGGATGCCCCCGGGGCCTTCTACGCCCCGACCGTGATCTCGGGCATCACCCCCGACATGCGGGTGGCCACCGAAGAAGTGTTCGGACCGGTCGCCCTCGTCTTCACGGTGGCCGACGCCGGCGAGGCGCTGGCTCTGGCCAACGACTCCGAGTTCGGGCTGGGTTCGAGCGTCTGGACCAACGACGCCGAGGAGCAGCGCCGGTTCATCGCCGACCTGGCGGCCGGCATGGTGTTCGTGAACGGCATGGTCGTGTCGATGCCCCAACTGCCCTTTGGCGGCATCAAGTCCTCGGGCATCGGCCGGGAACTGGCGTCCTATGGCGTACACGAGTTCTGCAACGTGAAGACCGTCTGGGTGGCCTGATCACCCGTTTTAGCCGGTCCCATTCGGTCGAAGGGGAGTGATGGACCCGGTGATCCCGGTATCTGCGCACGAGAGGATCTATCTCGACCACGCCGCCACCACGCCGTTGTCGCCTGCCGCCCGAGACGCAATGGCCGGGTTCTGGCGGGAGGGCGGTGGTTTCGGCAACCCCTCGGGTGTCCACCGTGAAGCCCGGGCCGCCCGGCGGGCTCTGGATGACACCCGGGAGTTGATCGGGGACGATCTCGGCGTCGAGGCCGGCAACGTCATCTTCACCTCGGGTGGTACCGAGTCGGACAACCTCGCCATCATCGGTGGCTGGGCCGCCCGGATGGCCACCGGACGGGACACCTTCGCCGGCTTGCCGTCCATGGTGGTTGCGGCCTTCGAGCATCACGCTGTCCTGGAGGCAGCCCGGGCGGCGGCCGCTGCGGACGGCTTCGTGCTCCATGAAGTTCCCTCCACTGCCGATGGCCTCGTCGATCTCGATGCCCTCGAGGCGGTGCTCGACGACCGGGTGGCCTTCGTCTCGGTGATGGCCGCCAACAACGAAGTCGGCACCGTCCAGCCGATGGCGGCGGTGTCCTCGCTGGTCCATCGCCACGCCCCGTCAGCCTGGCTCCACACCGACGCCGTCCAGGCTGCTCCCTGGTGCGACCTGGCCCCGCTCATGGCCGACGTCGACCTGTTGAGCATCTCGGCCCACAAGTTTGGGGGTCCCTCGGGGACCGGGGTCCTGGCCCTCGGCCCCGGGGCCGGCGTCCACCCCGTCATCCACGGGGGCGGACAGGAGCGGGAGCGGCGCAGTGGCACACCCGACGTGGCTTCCGTTCTCGGCATGGGGGCGGCCTGGGCCGACCGACCGGCCGGCCATCCCGACCAGGTCGCAGCCGTCACCCGCCGCCGGCAGCGTCTCGAAGGCATCCTGGTGGCCCGGATGCCCGGTCTCGCCATCTCCGGTGCCGAAGTGGAGCGGCTGCCCAACATCACCCATCTCCGGATCTCCGGTGTGGAGGCCGAAGCGCTGGTGCTGCTGGCCGACGAGGCCGGTCTCGCCATCTCGGCCGGGGCGTCGTGTGCCAGTGGTGCCCTCCAACCCAGTCACGTCCTCCTCGCCATGGGCTGTCCGGAGGATGCCGCCCGGTCGGGCGTTCGCATCTCGCTCGGCACCGGGACGTCCGAAGCCGAGGTCGACCGGGTGGCCGAGGTGTTTCCCGGACTGGTCGCCCGGCTGCGAGACTGACGTCATGCGGGTTCTGGTTGCCATGTCGGGAGGGGTGGATTCGTCGGTGGCGGCGGCTCTGATGGTCGAGGCCTATGGGCAAGACCAGGTGGTGGGGGCCACCTTGAAGTTGTGGGGCGGATCTTCCGACTCGGGCTGTTGTTCGGTGGCCGATGTGGACGACGCCCGTCGGGTGGCGGACCGACTGGGCATCGCGCACCACGTTTTCAACTTCTCTTCGGAGTTCACCGAGCACGTGGTCGATCCCTACGTCAGTGGTCACGCCGAAGGACTGACTCCGAACCCCTGCATCGAGTGCAACCGTCACCTGAAGTTCGACCGGCTGATGGTCCGGGCCACCCAACTCGGCTTTGACGCCGTGGCGACCGGCCACCACGCCCGACGCGCCACCGACCCCGACGGACGGCACCGGCTCCTGCGAGGGGCCGATCCGGCCAAGGACCAGTCCTACGTGCTCGCCATGTTGGGCCAGGACCAGCTGGCCCGCTGCCTCTTTCCGATCGGGGGAATGATCAAGGACGAAGTCCGGGCCGAGGCGTCCCGGCTGGGTCTGCGCACGGCGCAGAAGCCGGACAGCCAGGACGTCTGTTTCATCCGGTCCGATGTCGGCCGGGGCGGCTTTCTGGCCGACCGGATCGAACTGCATCCCGGTCGTTTGGTCGACCACGAGACCGGCGACGATCTCGGTGCGGTCGAAGCCGTCGAACTGGTCACCGTGGGCCAGCGCCGGGGCATGGGACACGGCCAGGATGGCCGCCGTCGATTCGTGACCCGGGTCGACGTGCCGGCCCGCCGGGTCTGGGTCGGTCCACCCGAGGCCAACCGGGTCCATGTGCTTCACCTCCACACCCTGGCCTGGACGGCCGAGGTGCCCGGCGGGGGAGCGGGACCCTTCGCCGGAGCCGGCCCGTGGCCGGTCCTGGTCCAGGTCAGCGCCCACGGAAAGGAACTCAACGGCACGGTGGCGGTCACATCGGCCCGGGACGATGGAGGAGTGGAAGAAGTGCTCGTGACCCTGGACGAACCGCAACGGCTCATCGCCGCCGGCCAGACCGTGGCCCTCTATGACCCGGACCGTCCGGACTCGGTGGTGGGGTCGGGCATCGTGGCGACAAGCTCGGAAGACCACGAGGACCAGGCCGGCCCGGTCGGGGCGCGCTGACCGTGGCCGCCACTCCTTCCGAAGAAGCCCGGGCGGCCGTACTCCGGCGCGAGGTCGCCTACCACAACGACCGCTACTACCGGCATGACGATCCGGAGATCGCCGATGCCGAGTACGACGCGCTGGCGCGCGAACTCCGGGACCTGGAAGAACGCCATCCGGAGCTGGCCGTCGCCAACTCGCCGGCGGCGACCGTGGGGGCGGCCCCGTTGACGCAGTTCACGACGGTGGTGCACCGGGTGCCGATGATGAGTCTGGACAACGTCTTCAGCGCCGACGAGCTGCGGGCCTGGGCCGAGCGGGTGGAGAAGCAGGTGCCCGAGGGCGTCAGCTACGTCGGGGAGCTCAAGGTCGACGGCCTGGCCATGTCCCTCACCTACCGCAACGGCCGTTTCGGCCAGGCGGCCACCCGGGGGGACGGCACCTCCGGTGAGGACGTGACGGCCAACGTGGCGACCATCGCCGCCATTCCCCACGAACTGCCGGCCGCCATGGGGCCCTGGCCCGAACTGCTCGAGGTGCGGGGCGAGGTCTACATGCCCACCGCCGCCTTCGAAGAGCTGAACGAACGTCAGGCGGCGGCCGGGGAGCGGCTGTTCGTCAACCCCCGCAACTCGGCGGCCGGCTCGCTGCGCCAGAAGGACCCGGCCATCACGGCCTCCCGAGCCCTGTCGTTCTGGGCCTACCAACTCGGCGAAGTTGTGATGCCCCCCGGAGTTGGGGAGCCCGACGCGCTGCGGCACAGTCACCACGGCACCCTGGACTGGCTGGCCCACGCCGGCTTCCCGGTCAGTCCGGACCGGCGGAACCTGGCCTCGGTCGATGACGTGGTGGCGTTCTGTGCCCACTGGCAGGACGCCCGGCACGAACTCGGCTACGAGATCGACGGCGTGGTGGTGAAAGTGGACGATCTGGGCGTCCAGCAACGGCTCGGCTCCACGTCCCGGGCCCCCCGCTGGGCCATCGCCTACAAGTTCCCGCCGGAGGAGCGGAGCACCCGCCTGCTCGACATCGAGGTCTCGATCGGCCGCACCGGCAAGGCCACGCCGTTCGCCGTCCTCGAACCGGTCTTCGTCGGGGGCTCGACGGTGGGTCTCGCCACCTTGCACAACGAAGACCAGGTCCGGGCCAAGGACGTCCGGCCGGGCGACCTCGTCATGGTGCGCAAGGCCGGCGACGTCATCCCCGAAGTGGTGGGCCCGGTCAAGAAGGCCGGTGTGAAGCGGCCGGAGGCCTGGCGGTTCCCGTCCACCTGCCCGGTCTGCTCCGGACCGCTGGTGCGCCTCGAAGGGGAGAGTGACACGTTCTGCACCAACCTCGACTGTGGCGGACAGCGGGTCCAGAGAATCGCCCACTTCGCCTCCCGGTCGGCCATGGACATCGAGGGACTCGGGGAGCAACGGGTCGAACTCTTTGTCGACCTCGGGCTGTTGGTGGATGTCGCCGACCTCTACGCCTTCACCCCGGCCACCCTGAAGGGCGTGGAGGGGTTCGGGCCCCAGTCGATCGCCAACCTGCTGGCCGCCATCGAAGCGTCGCGGTCCCGGCCGTTGTCCCGGATCCTGATCGGCCTCGGCATCCGCCATCTCGGCCAGGTGGGTTCGGTCGCCCTGGCCCGGGCCTTTGGCACCGTCGAGGCGATCATGGCGGCCGGCGAAGACGAGCTGGCGGCCGTCGAGGGGGTGGGCCCGGTGATCGCCTCGAGCGTGTCGCGCTGGTTCGCCTCACCCCTCAACCTCGGCGTCATCGGGCGCCTCCGGGACCGGGGACTGGTGCTGGTCGAACCCGGCCCGGCCGATGGTGACGAGGCGGTTCCCCCGACGCTCGCCGGTCGGTCGGTCGTGGTGACCGGCACCCTGCCCGGTCTCACCCGAGAGGAAGCCGAAGCGGTGATCCTGGCCCGGGGCGGCAAGTCGCCGGGAACGGTGTCGGCGAAGACGTACGCGCTCGTGGTCGGCGAGGCGCCCGGCGCCTCCAAGATCGACAAGGCCGAACGGCTCGGTGTTCCGGTCGTCACCGCCGACGGGTTCGAGCGGCTGCTCGCCACTGGTGCGCTGCCCGACAATTGATCCCGGCCGCCCCTCATGGGCGATTGAGGGGTCCATGGCGGTGTTGACGCAAATTCATCGGATTTGATGAAAGTACCCCACCCGGGGATTTTCCTTCGCCCTGTCTTGATGCAGGCTCCCGGTGGGGATACTGTGTCCTTACCGGTCTGAAGGAGTGTTCTCCTGAGGGGGGTGCCGGGCTTTTCGCAGGATGCGACGGGCCGGTGGAGCAGGGGCAGATCGAAGACGGCTTGCCTTGATGGTCCACTTTCCCTTGGCGTCGTGGGAAAAGTTCCGGGACTGTAACGGGGATGGGGGGGAGTGCGTTAGAACCTCTCGAACCGCCGCTCGGGGGATGTTCTGGTCGGGGGTAGCAGCAAAGTCGGGGGAAACCTTCTTCCGACTCCACGTCATCCGTGGCGACACGGGGGAAAACAAGGAGCAAGCATGTTTCGTAAAGCAATGTTGATTGCGGCTTCGGTCGCCTTGCCGGCCGCTTCGTTCGGTGTCGTCGCAGCCACCAGTGGCACCGCTGGCGCTGCCGCGCTGACCGTCGTGCCGGTGACCTGCATCCTCGGTGGCAGCCTGGCCTTCCAGGGTCCGGGCATCAACGAGAACGGTACGGCCTCGGCCACCCAGAAGACCCAGACCAGCGTGGCGACCCTCACGTCGTCCACCACCGGCTGCCAGTCGTCCACCACCATCAACGTCCTCCAGAAGAATGTCAAGTGCTCGACCTACAGCTGGGGTCCGGCCACCGTCGCCGGTGTCACGGTGACCCCGGCTTACTCAACGGCTCCGTCGTGCGTCGGTCATCCGAAGTCCTACGAGTACGGTTCGGCCTGGGCCTTCGCCGGCGGTTCGCTGGTCAACGGCGTGGCCTCCTCGACCACGGCCGGCATCGTGACCGCCCTCAAGAAGGGCATCCCCTTCACCGACAACGGCCAAGCGCTCACGCTGCTCGTCTCGGCGGCCTCCGCCCTCACCGGTGCCGGGAGTGCCTGCGGTACCGCCGACGCCGGCTTCCATCTGAGCGGAACCGTCAAGAAGGCGACGAGCCACACCTGGTCGTCCAACCTGTGCCTCGGCGCAGACACGGCGACCGGTACGACGGCTGGCACGTTCCTTGGTGACCTCGCCGCCATGGCGATCAACACGGTGACCGGTACGTCCATCGACACCGTCGTGTCGCAGGCTGTCGTCGATCCTTCCACCGACGGTGGTGCCTCGCTCAGCAGCCTGACCATCAACTGATCGGATTCCGATCGGTGGTCGCTCTCGGGTGACCGGATTGTCCGGAAGGGACGGGGCTTCGGCCCCGTCCCTTTCCGCGTTCCCGGCCGGTCGGCCTGCGCTGCTTTCGCCAGCCCGGCCTGCGCAGGGGAAGGGGAAAGAGGAAAGGAAGAGTAGGAACGGGTGGCGACCCTCCACCCGTTTGACATCCGGGATCGTTACGATGCGGGACGAAGAACCATGCCGAGCATCACCGAATCCATCGGTCGCGTCCTCGGTGGCCGCTACCGACTCGTCACCCCGCTGGGCACCGGTGCGTCCGCCCACGTCTATCTGGCCGACGACGTCTCGCTCCACCGTCAGGTGGCCATCAAGGTGCTGCATCCGGCCCTCGCCGGTGATGCCGCCTTTCTCAAGCGGTTTCGGGCCGAGGCCCGGGTGGTGGCGGCCCTCAACCATCCGAACATCCTGGCCGTCCACGACTGGGGCGAGGACGAGGGTGAGCCCTATTTGGTGCTTGAGTATCTGGCCGGAGGCAGTCTCCGCGAGATCTACGACTCCGGGGTGCTGCTCACCCCGGAGCAGGCCACCCGGATCGGCCTCGAGGCGGCGTTCGGCCTCGACTACGCCCACCGCCGGGGTCTGGTCCACCGGGACATCAAACCGGCCAACCTCCTCTTCGACGGTGAAGGCCGGTTGCGGATCGCCGACTTCGGCCTGGCCCGGGCCCTGGCCGAGGCGGCGTGGACCGAGCCGGAAGGGGCCGTCCTCGGTACCGCCCGCTACGCCGCGCCCGAGCAGGTCGAAGGACTCGTACTCGACGGCAAGTCGGACGTCTACGCCCTTGCTCTGGTCCTTTACGAGGGACTGACCGGCCGGGCCGCCTTTGTCGGGGACACCACCCTGGCCACCCTCATGGCCCGGGTCGGCACCTTGTTGCCCGAAGACGAAGCACTCGGGCCGCTCACCGACATCCTGGTGTGGGCGGCCGCCCCGGATCCGGGTGAACGGTACGACGCCGCCCAGCTGATCCGACGGCTCCAGGCCCTCTCGGCGGCCCTGCCGCCACCGGCCGCGCTGCCCCTTGTCGGCGACGGAGCCGATGCGGGTCCTCTCGAACGTCGGGCCCGACGTCCCCTGGGCAAGGTGGTGGCCCGGGTCGGAGACGAGACCGAGCTGGGCTTCTTTGCCAGCCCGTCGAGCCCGGCCGAGACCCCGGCCGAGATTCCGACCAGGCCGCAGCCGACCGGAATGCAGCCGACCGGAATGCAGCCGACCGGCCTCAGCGTCCCGTTGGTGTCCACCGGCCGTGACGAGGTCTCGGGTGACCTCTTCGCCGACG
>CAITPI010000126.1 GCA_903894295.1 uncultured Acidimicrobiaceae bacterium | reverse complement strand
CTTGGACGCGAAGTCGTCGAACGAGAGGTCGAGGCCGGTGTACCAGTGGGAAAAGTCCCCATTGAACCGCAGCTCGGGGAACCGCTGCACCAACTGCAGCGTCCGCCAGGCGTCCTGGGTCAGAGTGGCGCGGTGGGTCTCCACATAGAGGGGAATGCCGGCATCGAGGCTCGCTGTCAGCACCTCGTCAATCAGCCGCGCCGCGACGTCGTCGTCCTCGAAGCCGGTGCCAACCATCAGGGTGCAACAGCCGAAGCCGAGATCGGCCCAGCGGCGGGCTTGATCCGCCAGCCCACCGGGCGTGGCGTGGATTCCGAACGTGGTGGGGACCAGCCCGAGCTCCCGGCATCGCCTCGGGTTGGCACCCTGGACGCCGCGGTAGCCAGCGTCACGAGCCGCCTCGAGCACAGCCTGCTCATCGCCGTGGGGCCCGCTGCTCCACTCCGGGAGCGACCAGGTCGTCCCCACATGCAGATCGGGGCGCAGGGCGGGGTCGGGTTCCGTTCGGCGGCGGATACCGCGGCGCAAGGGTGTGTCCGGAGCGAAGTGCATGCCGACACTGTATTTCGATACGATCCTGAACGGAATACAACCGGACACGGTCGGGGGAGACGTCATGGAGCTTGATCTGGGTGACCCGAGGGTTGTGCTCCGCGGGGACGTCGTGGCGGACCCCCGGCCGTTCTACGACACGTTGCGGAACGAGGCACCGGTGTGGCAGATCCCCGGCCAGGACACCTTCCTCGTGTCGGACCCGATCCTGATCCGCGAAGCCGTCCGCCGTCCGGCCGACTTCTCGTCCAACCTGGTGAGCATCCTCCACGACGACGGCACCGGCTGTCCGGTGCCGTACAGGATGGCCCCGTTCGGCGACCCGGTCCACGTCCTGTCCACGGCCGACCCACCGCTGCACACCCGGCACCGGAAGCTGCTCCAGTCCCACATGAGTCCGGCGACGGTGGCCGCCCTCGAGCCGGCGGTCATCCGCATCGTGGGTGAGTACCTCGACCCGATCCTCGACGCCCGGACCATCGACTTTGTCGCCGCCTTCGGTGACCTGGTGCCGGCCCGGACCGTGTGCGAGTTGATCGGCCTCCCGCCGGACGACGCACCGTGGATCGTGGCCACCGTGTCGGCCCTCGGTGCCCTGCTCGACGGGGTCACCGACAAGCACGGCATGGGGCCGGCCGTCGAGGCCGTCCTCGAACTGATCCCCTACCTCCAGCGACAGCTCGACGAAGCCCAGGCCGCTCCGGCCGACGAACGGTCCGGCCTGCTCCCCGTGTTCGCCGAGGGAATCGCCGCCGGCACGGTGAACACCGACGAAGCGCGGGACATCCTCCTCGTCCTGGTGTCAGCCGGGTCCGAGACGACGGCCAGCTTGCTCGCCACCGCCGTCGAGACCCTCGCCCGGGACGCCGAACTGCAGGAGCAGCTCCGCCGGGATCCGGCTCGGATCCCGGCGGCACTCGAGGACATCCTGCGGACCGACGGACCGTTCCAGTTCCACTATCGGGCGACTCCACACGACACGACGCTCGGCGGAACATCCATCCCGGCCAACAGCAGGGTCCTGCTGATGTGGGCGGCCGCCAACCGTCCGTCCCCGGGCGGTTCGGACGAAACGCCCGACCCGTCCGGGGATCGCGGGCCCGCTCCCCACTTCGCCTTCGGCAAGGGCCTGCACTTCTGCATCGGTGCACCGGTAGCCCGCCTCGAGGCACGCATCGCCCTCGAACAGCTACTTGCCCGCACGACGTCGATTGCGCTGGTGCCTGACCAGCCGCCGACACTGCGACCGAGCATCTTCATCCGCCGCCACGCCAGCCTCCCGATCGTCGTCACACCGGCCTGAAGCAGCCCGGTTCCCGACCCTGCACTTGCCGCTCGAACGCACTTCCATTACGATCCGACCCGTAATGGTCACGGAGTTGCTCGATCAGGACGTTCCCGCCCGCGCCGGTCGCCCGCGCGACCCCCGCCTCGACGATGCCATCGTGGCCGCGACCCTCGCCCTGCTCGAGGAACGCGGGTACGCGGGCCTGTCGTTCACCGCGGTGGCCACACATGCCGGCACCACCAAGCCGGCCATCTACCGGCGCTGGTCGTCCAAGCGCGACCTCGTGCTCGAGGCCGTGTTCCGCACCCAGGGCGACGACGTCGTGGCGAACACCGGCGACCTCGACGCCGACATGCGAACGATGGTGCGGTGGAGCCTCGAGAAGCTCGGGAGTCCGGTCGGTCGGGCCGCACTGGCCGGATTGCTGGCGGAACCACCGGGTACGGCCGGTACACCCACCGACCAACTGACACTGGTGTGGCGTCGGATGGACGAGCGGTTCCGGGAGGCGATCGAACGGGGGGAGATCCGCCAAGGTCTCGACACCAGCTCGCTGATCGTCATGCAGGCTGGCGCAGCGATGCTGGCCACCGCGCTCTACGGCGAGTCGGCCATCGACGACACGTGGGTGGAGCGGATCGCCGGAATGATCCTCGACGGGGTGCGGGGGGACCGGGGATGACCGACATCGAAATCCCCGACCTGCGGGAGCCGCAGCGCGACGCCGACGAGCAGCAGATCTACGACATGGCCGTGTCGATGGAGGTCGACCTGGCCCCGGCCGCCCTACTGGCCGCGGCCACCCGCCGCACCGGCCTGGCGGACCTCGGGGACCCTACCCTGGTCGACCGCCTGGCGGCCCAGGTTGCCGCGGTCGACGCCGACGAGGGACTGTCGGGACTCGGGCGGTACCTGATCCGTCGGCGCCTCGTCGGCCTGCTGGCGGCCCGCCAGCGCTTCGAGGACTTCACCCACCGCTATCCCGAGGCGTTGGAGATCCCCCTCGAATCCCCGATCATCGTCGTCGGCCTCCCCCGCTCGGGCACGACGCATCTGGTCAACGTGCTGGCCAGCGACACCCGGCTCCGTTCCCTCCCCTGGTGGGAGATCGCGGAACCCACCCCGGTGCCCGGTGACGGCCCAGGCCGGGACGGCATGGATCCCCGATACCTACGCATGCTGGCCGACTACGAGGCCAGCCGGCAGATGTCGCCGATGACGGCGCTCATGCACGACCGGCCCCCCTCTTCAATCGAGGAGGAGTGCGAGCTCATGGACCTCGACCTGTGCTCGTATGTGCTCGAGTGGCTGGCCCGGGTGCCGTCCTGGCGGGACACCTACTTCGGCCTCGACCAGTATGCGCACTACGCCTTCCTGAAGCGTCAGCTCCAGGTCCTCACCTTCCTGCGCGGTCCCCGTCGATGGGTGCTCAAGTGCCCCCAGCACCTCGAGCAACTCTCGCCCCTCCTCGCCACCTTCCCCGACGCCACCATCGCCTTCACCCTGCGCGACCCGGTGGCCGTGCTCCAGTCGGCCATCACCATGCTCGCCTACGGCGACCGGAACCGGCGGGTGGAGGTCGATGCAGACGGGCTCGCCGCCTACTGGGTCGACCGGATCGAGCGGCTGCTCCGGGCGGCCGTGCGCGACGCCGACCTGATCCCGGCCGACCAGCGGATCGACGTCGAGTTCGGCGAGTTCATGCGCGATGACGTGGCCATGGCGTCGCGCATCCTCACCATGGCCGGACTTGACGTCGGCGACGACACGCGGGGCCAACTCGAGGCCTACGTCGCCAGCAACCCACGCGGCCGTGACGGCCGCATCGTCTACGACCTGCGGCGCGATTTCCATCTGGACCCGGCCGACCTCTACGACCGCTACGCCTTCTTCTTCGACGCGTTCCCCCAGATCACCCCGGAGGTGCACTG